>CALMTT010000253.1 GCA_937872615.1 uncultured Verrucomicrobiaceae bacterium
ACGAAGTCGCAGGAGATCTTCGACGAAGAACTCAAAACCGCCGCCGCCAAGCTCACCGACGAGCAGAAGGAAGCCCTCATCCAGAAACGCCTCGCCGCCGAAGCCGCGAAGACCAAGGGCGAGCCGATGCCCGAAGCCGTCGTGCGTGCGTGGTTCGAGCGTCTCTTTAAAGGCAACTACGTCCCCCACGTCATCGAACCCTCCGCCGGTCTCGACCGCATGGCACTCGCCGTCATCGCGAAGGCCTTCAGCGAGACCGAAAAGGTCGATGAGAAGGGCAAAAAGGAAGTCATCACCGTCCTGCGCCTGCATCCGCGTGTCGCCCCGATCAAAGTCGGCGTCTTTCCGCTGCTCAAGAACAAGCCCGAACTCGTCGCCAAGGCCCGCGAGGTCTATGCGCTGCTGAAAAAGCACATGAGCTGCTTCTACGACGAGACTGCGTCCATCGGCCGCCGCTACGCCCGCCAGGACGAAGTCGGCACCCCCTTCGGCGTCACCATCGACTTCGAAACCTGCGGCGAAAAAGGCCCCGAACTGCTCGATACGGTGACTCTGCGTCATCGCGACAGCGGCGAGCAGGAACGCGTGAAGATCAGCGAGTTGCTCGGGAAGTTGTTGCCGCTGGTTTCCTGATCACAGCTCCCTCGTGGCAGAACGCGTCAGCGTTCCGACGCGCGGCGGAAGACTCACGTCTTCCGCTACGGTGCACTTGTGACCTATTGGCAACCGGATTGGACAACGCTCTGGTTGGAGTTCTTACATTCCCGCAGCCGGCCTCCCGTTAGATACGTAATTGACAAACTACGACTCTTTTCGTATTTCATAGGGCCATGCCTGTTCGCACATCCAAAATGCCCACTGAGGCTGAAATGGAGATTCTTCAGATTCTCTGGGAGCGCGGTCCCTCCACGGTGCGTGAGGTGCATGAAATCGTGAATGAGCCCCGCGGCACGGCTTACACCACCACGCTGAAGGTCATGCAGGTCATGCATGAGAAGGGCTTGGTCACGCGGGATGACTCGGAGCGTTCTCACCGCTTCAGCGCCGCCATTGAACGGGAGAAAACGCGGCAAAGCATGCTCAAACAGCTTATCGACCGTGTTTTCGGAGGTTCGACCGAGGAACTGGTGCTTAGCGCCCTCGGTGCGGCGAAGGTGAAACCGGATGAATTGCTCCAAATCAAAGAGTTGCTGGCCAAGAAAGGCGGCAAAGGAGGCTCAAAATGAACGCTTGGGTCCATGATCCGCTGCTGCACACACTCGGCTGGGTCGTGGTGCACCTCGTGTGGCAGGCCACGATGGTGGCAGCGGTCCTGTGGGCTGCCAACCGGCTCCTGCGCAACGCCTCTGCTCGCAGCCGTCATGCATGTGCCTGGCTGGCGTTGATCGTGTGCGCGGCATTGCCACTGATCATCGCGACACGCTTCCTGAACCAATTTGATACTCAACGTGGCATCGTTCAGGCCGTCGTCGCCGTGCCAAAGGAACCGCAGACACCTGGCGTGCATGCCATGCTGCGTTGGCGTGGCCCCATCCCCGTGCCTCGCGTGACGGTGATTCTGACCGTCGAGCAGACGCAGGTGGCATTGAAGATTTTCCCTGTGCTGGCGGGCGTGTGGATGATCGGGGCTCTCTTTCTGCTCTGGCGTTTCCGGCGAGGCTGGTCCCTCCTGCTGCGACGGCTCGACAAGGCGGTGATCGCTTCGCCCAAGACACGGCGGATGCTGGCTGAAGTTGGCAAAACGATGCACTGGGATCAATCGGTCGAATGTCGGCAAAGCGACATGGTGGAAGCACCCGTCGTCGCAGGTGTTTGGCGGCCGATGATCGTCGTCCCGGCTCATTTTGATACCGCCTTCCCCGAGGAAGAACGACGCATGCTGCTGGCGCATGAACTCGCGCACCTCATCCGCCGCGATCCCTGGTGGAATGCGTTGCAGTGCTTCATCGAGACTTTCCTGTTCTGGCATCCTGCCGTGCTTTGGATCTCACGATGCATCCGCCACGAGCGTGAATTGTGCGCGGATGAGCTGGCGGTGTGTCGCATCGACGACCGATGCGGCCTTGCGCAAGCGCTGGGACATCTTGCCGAATCCTGCAGCCGCCGGGCCTGCCTTGCCGTGGGAGCCAACAGCGGCAGCCTGCTGCGTCGTGTGCAGGTGCTGCTGGGTGATGTATTTCCGCTGCGATTGCAGGTCGCACGACTCACACTCGCATTGGTGGCACTTTCCATCACGATTCGCCTCGGCTTCGAGGCGCATGCGGGCGGTGTCCCAGCCTCACACAATCGCATTCAACCAACCTCACCTCCGATATGAAGCAGCTCGCCCTCCTTCTTTTCCTCGTCGCCCCTTTCGCACATGCCTTCGATGGGAACGCCAACCAGCAGAGTGACATCTGGGAGATCGCGTATGGCGTTTCAGGTCTCGCGCCGACGGCGGACGCGGATGGCGATGGCTTCAGCAATGCCATCGAAAGCCTCGCGGGCACGAATCCGCTCGATGGAGCAGATTTTCCGAAATCAGGCCTCACACCGGGCATTCCCGGCCAGGTGCAGCTTTCGTGGCCCAGTCAGGCTGGGAAGCGTTATCAGCTTTTTGGCAGCCAAGACCTCAACCCGGTGAATTTCATGCTATTAGGCACTTTCACCGGCGATGGTGCCTCGATGCTCGAAACGCTGTCCACGGCCTCGCAGAGCCGCTGGTTCTTCAAATTGGTCACGGATGATCTCGACAGCGACTCCGATGGACTCAGCGACTGGGAGGAGCATCAAATCGGCTTCAATCCGCTGCTCAATCACAGCGATCGCAATGACATCGCGGACCTCACGCGGGTGCAAAGCACGCTGAATGCGGCCAGCATCATCACCGTGGGTCTCGTGGATGGCGACATGCGGGAGGACTGGCCGGACAAGGGCGTGATCGCCATCCGACGCAGCGGCGGGCTAAAGCCGGTGACGATCAATGTAACCTTCACCGGCAGTGCGACACGCAACAGCGATTACCTCGCCAACATCCCCGCCACGCAGGTGACGATGCCTTTCGGTGCCCGCGAGACGTGGATCGAGCTCACGCCGGTGAATGATGCATCTGCGGAAGGCATCGAGAACATCGTCGTGACCGTCACGAGCGGCAGCGGCTACACGCTGGGCAGCGTGACGAGCGCCACGGCGACGCTTGGCGATGCCTCACCGCTGCCTTCCGCGAAAGAAGCGGCCCGCTTTCTCATTCAGGCAGCCTTTGGCCCTGATCAGGATGGCAATGATGGCGACGACGTGCCTGAAAATGTCGAGGAAGTCATGGCGATGGGCTTTGACGAGTGGATCGAGGACCAGTTCACGCGGCCGAAGGGCTACATCCAGCCTTACACGAACTGGGCGCTGCAATACGGCAACGCCATCGACCTGTTCGGAAACTACAAACAGCACTCGTGGTGGCGCCGCGCGATGGGTTCCCCCAAATTGCGGCCCGATTCACCCACTGACCAGCTTCCCGATCTGCTGCGTCAACGCGTCGCCTTCGCCTTGAGCGAGATTCTCGTGACCAGCGACCGCCCGGAGACACTCGCGGTCGATTACGAGGGCATGGCGCACTACTACGACATCTTTGTCGAGCATGGTTTCGGCAACTACCTCGACATCCTCAAGGCCGTGGCCATGCACCCGGTGATGGGCGTTTACCTGAGCCACCTCGGCAATCAAAAAGCGAATCCCGCGCTCAACCTGCATCCCGATGAAAACTTCGCCCGCGAGATCATGCAGCTCTTCACCATCGGGCTGTGGGAGCTGGAGACGAATGGCGTGCGCAAGACCTACCCCGTGGGCCATCCTTACGCCGGGCAGTTCATCCCGACCTACAGCAATGCGGACATCACCGAGCTGGCCCGCGTCTTCACCGGCCTGACCTGGTATGACAGCATCGGCTTCAACCCGAGCAACCTCACCAATGGCGATCGCCTGCATCCGATGAAGATCTGGGATGCCTACCACGACTGCGAGGCGAAGACGCTGCTCGGCGGTCTTTCGCTACCGGCACGAACCGCAAGCCCCGGCAACACGGGCACGGCAGGTGCGCTCGACATCGACGCGGCGGTGACAAACCTTTTCAATCATCCGAATGTGGGCCCGTTCATCGCGCTCCGGCTGATCCAGCGCTTCGTGACCTCCAATCCGAGCCACGACTACATCGGCCGCGTCGCCGCGAAGTTTAACAACAACGGCAGCAACGTGCGCGGCGATATGAAGGCTGTGATCAAGCAGATCCTCATGGATCCCGAGGCCCGCGATCCGGCGATGATGGACTCGCCGACGTTTGGCAAGCTGCGCGAGCCTTTCCTGCGTGTCGTGAATCTCGCACGGGCCTTCAACGCGGCCTCCACCTCTGGGCACTACCCGCTCGACCAGTTCAGCCTCGACCATCTGCAAGACCCGCAGAACTCGCCGAGCGTGTTCAACTTCTTTCTGCCGAACCACAGCCCGCCCGGCCCGGTGACGGAGATGGGTCTCGTCGCGCCGGAGTTCCAGCTGTTGAATGCCAGCAGCGCCATCACCGGGGCGAATTACTTCCTCCAAGCCATCGGTGACAACTCGCTGCATCGCTGGGGCAGCGGCACGCCTGCCTACAACGTGCGTCTCAACACTGACCCGGAGCTCTCGATGATCGTCCCTGCTGCCAACATAACCGAGGACGTCCCCGACGTGAGCGGTTTGATGGATCTCGACACACTCATCCGCCGCTACGATCTCACACTCATGGGCGGCACGATGAGCCCGCAGCTCTTTCAATGCGTCCGCGAGTCCGTGGATCGCATCAAACCGCCCGACTACGGCTGGCAATGGCACCGCGAGCGCCTCCGCCAGCTCATCAATGCCATCGTCACCTCGGCTGAGTTTAATGTGATGCGCTAACCCTTCACTCTTTGATGCCATGATCACCTTCTCTCAAAACCGCCGGCAGTTTCTCGGACAGGCCAGTTGTGGCGCGGTGAGTTCCATTCCGGTGCTGAACACGCTCTTGAATCTCTCCTTCGCCGAAAAGATCTCCGCCGTCACCGCACCGGCGAATGGCGAGTATCGCGCTCTCGTCTGCCTGTTCCTCTCCGGCGGCAATGACAGCTTCAACATGCTCGTGCCGCGGGAGACCTCCGCGTATGCGGAGTATCAGGCGACACGGTCGAATCTTGCTCTCGCGCCGAGTTCGCTCATCGACATCCATCCCACGGGCCAGCCGACCTTTGCCGTGCATTCGGGCATGCCTGAGATCGCGACGCTGTTTGATGCGGGGAACGCGGCCTTCGCGGCAGCCACGGCGGCATCCACATCGCTGCGGCTGCCCAGCATCACTCGCCCGGTGACGGCGCCGGTGGCGGGGTTGAAGACGTCCTGCGTGCGC
>CALMTT010000254.1 GCA_937872615.1 uncultured Verrucomicrobiaceae bacterium
GCGGAAGCGCATCCGGAGGCCGCGTTGCTCGGCCAGCCGATCTTTGGCCCGGAGGCGCCGCTGCTGCGGGTGCGCGGCCGGCGCCTCTCCAACCTGTGGGCGCACATTGAAACGCTCGGCTGGGGCATCGGCGACTCGCTTTTCGGCATGCGGCTGTATCCGCTGCCGGCGCTGCTGCAGGCGTTTCGCGGCACGCGGTTTGCCCGGCGCTTTGATTTCGACACGGAGGTGGCCGTGCGGCTGTGCTGGAATGGCGTGCCGGCGATCAATGTGCCCACGCCGGTGAAGTATCTCACAGCCGCGGAGGGCGGCGTTTCGCAGTTCCGCTATTTCCGGGACAACACGCTGCTCACGTGGATGCATGCGAGGCTGCTGTGCGGCTTTTTCCTCCGCCTGCCGCTGTTGGCCTGGCGCACGCTGAAGGGCGGCAATCCGGCCAAAAAGGTCACTCTCACGGAGAGGTGACCGTGAGGCGGAGGAAGCGAGGCGTGGTGTCCGTGTAGGGCACGCTGTCTTTGATTGTAACGAGGGTGTGGTCGGAGTTGTTGACCGCAGAGGCCACATTGGCAGCGGCAAAGCCATCTGTGCTGCTCCACACGGTGCTCCAAGAAGTGAGGTTGCTGGAGCCTTCGACGGTGTAGGTGAGCGTGGCAAACTTCCGCACCTTGAAGGTGATGGTAGCCTTCTTGTCCGCGCCGTCTGTCGTGGAGCTCACGGCCGGATCAGAGGAGCCATTCGAGGTGCCCGGGCTGCTCATGAGCGCGTATTCGAGGAGGTTTTTGCGTCCGTCGTTGTCCGGATCGGCATCGGGTCCGTCCTGACCGCTCGGCAGGCCTTCCGCAGTCGCCCAAGCACCGAGGGTATTCATCACCGTGACGTTGAAGCTCAGCGGCGTGAGGAGTTGATTGCCATCAAGGTCGGAGACTTGGAGGCTGATGGTGGAGGCGCCGCCCGTGAGGCCGTTGAGGATCAAATCGGTCCCGCTGATCGTCGCCGAGACAGCCGAGCTGTTGGTGTTTCCACTCACCGTGGGGCTGTTGAGCACGGGCACGCTGCTGACGACGGAGTCGATGGTGAGCAACTGGCCCGGATTGATGCTCGCCGGCGCGGTGGCGGCGTTGTGGGGCAGTTGCGTGAGGAAGGTGGACTGGCCGTCGATGGTGACGGCGTAGTTCGGATTGTTCACGTCTCCGGAGGCGGGTGGTTGCGGCAGCCCATTGAGCACGGAGAGGATCGAGAGGGAGGGCTGTGAGACGCGGCCGAAGACCGTGAAGCCCTCATTCTGAAGGTCGAGGTTCGCTGTGTTGTCCGCGAGGTTGAAGAAGAAGTCGGTCGTGGCGCTGTTGGGATTGCCGCCCTGCTTGGCCATGGCCAGTGTGCCGAGGACGTTCGCGATGCCGGGCTCGTTTTGCACGGCGGCGAGCTTCGGAACGCTGAGGAAGGCATTAGAGCTGGCTCCCTTTTTGTAGGCTCCACCCTGGAGCACGAAACCGCTGATCAGGCGGTGGAACACGGTGCCGGTGTAGCCATCCGTGGCGTCGTTCAGGTAGGCGCGGAAATTGGCCACGGTCAGTGGTGTGGCGCTGTCATTGAGGATGATGTTGATGGTGCGGCCGGAAGGCGTGCCGTCCGCTCCGGGGATGCGGATGGCCACGGCCGATTCGGAATCCGGATCTGCAAAGGTGGCCGCCAGCGGGATGGTGAGTGATGCGCTCGCGCCACCCAGGGTGAGCGTGTGATCGGCGATCGGAGTGACCACCTGCGGGCGGGCCGGGCGGTAAATCGGGCGCAGGTGCAGCGTGTAGGTGGTGCTCCAGCCGTTCGACCAGGTCACATTGAGCGTGGGTGTGAAGGCGCCGCGTGCTGTCGGCGTGCCGCTGAGCACACGGGTGCCGGCGTCATAGGTGACGCCGGGCGGCAGGGTGCCGGTGAGACTGGTGGAGGAGATCGTGCCCTGCCCGGTGGTGGCGGTGAAGGTGTAGCTGAAGGCCTCGTTCACAAACATCGGAGGGGACAGGTCAGAGGTCGCTCCATCCTTGGTGGTCGCGGAGCCGGTGGCGGCAGTGCTCAATGACGAGCCGAAGAAGGCATACACCTCGAATTGGTAGGTCGTGTTGGGTGTGAAGGGCGTGTTGAAGCCGCTGTCCACGAAACGGGCGCTGAAAGTGGAGACGTTTTCTCCCACGACTCCGCAGAACTGGAACTGCGAATCCGTCGAGGGCTTGCAATAGATTGCGTAGCCAGCTTCCGCGGCCGAGTTGTCCGTCCAGGTGAGATTGATCTGCCGGTCACTGGCCGCTGTGGCGGTGAGTGCTGTGGGCGGGCTGAAGACCGGATTGGCTGTGATGGTGTTGCTAACGTCGGAATAGCCATCCGGTCCGCTGCCATAGCTTCCCCTCACGCGGAACTGCGTGCCGGGGGGGATGCCATCAATGGTCGCCGTAGTGGTATTCGCTGCCACAAAGCCGAAGCTCGAGAAGGTCGAATCACCGGGGAACAAGCCCAGCACTTGGTAAGCGTCCTCATTGCCAGAGTTGTCGGTCCACGTCAGCACCACTCGTTCATTGGCCGGTGTGGTGTGCGCCAGATTAGTGGGCGCGGTGAGCGGCGGCATGACGACCGTGGCGATGTTGCTGTAGCCCGTGAGGGTGCTGCCATTCGTGGCGGCGATCTGAAACTGCACGGTGCTCGAAGGCGTGAACACTCCGATGCCGCCGCTGTTTTGATAGCGGGAGTAGTCGGTGGTGCTCAGCGTTCCCAGGGAGGTGAAGGTGCCGCTCGTGCCATAGCGGTATTCGATCTGGTAGCCGGTTTCCGCGGTGGCGTTGTCCGACCAGAAGAATTGCACCCGACCATTGTCCGCCGGTGCGGTGACCCGGAGGTCCGCAGGTGCGTTAAAGCTGGCCAGCGTGGCGCCGCTGGTGGCGGTGAAGGCGGAGGGAATGGCGAAGGGCCCGTTTCCACGCAGCGCACGCACGCGGAAGTCACGACCGGCACCGGCGGTGTATCCCGAAATGTCCGTGCCATAGCTGAGGTTCGTCCCGGTGGCACCATTCATCACCCCGAGAGAGGTAAAGGTGGTGTCCGCCGCGCCGGCGGCCTTGTCCTGGAACTCAAAACCCGTCTCATCCGTCGAGACATCATCAAAATAGACGCCGAAGCTGTTCGCGTTGCCATTGGCCGTGTCGATGAACGCGGCCACGGAGAGGTTCGTGGGCGCGGCGGGCGGGGTGGCGCTGTAGGTGCCGGGCGCGGTGACGGTGAATGGCGTGGTGTAAGCCGTGTAGAGCAGGCCTGATCCATAGGCACCGGAGTGCTTCCGCTGGCGGAGCTTGATCTCATAGCTCACTCCCGGCTGGAGGTAGTAGTAGAGGTCCTGCTGGACGATGTTCCAAGGCGACCCTGCGATCAATTGGAAGGCATTGGCCACGTTTGAGGTGTCACGCGCCCAGATCTCCGTGTACTCCTCGCTATTCGAATTGTCCGTCCAGTTCAGGCGGAACACGTTCGTGGACGGAAAGCTCGACGTGACGTCTGTGGGAGGGTTGAAGGTGTTGGAACCATTCCACGTCAAGGGCAGCGAATTGGAGGTGCCGTTCAGGGTGCCATTTTTTGCCAACACCCAGAAGTACACCGTGGTGTTGGCGGGCAGTGCCCCGTTTACCAAATAGATGTGCGCTTGGGTCGAGTTCGCCGGAAGGCCTGTCTGCACCGCAAAGGCAGTCACCGGATTGGGCGAGTAAGAGAAGTAAACTTCGAAAGAGGTCTCGTTGTTCGAGTTGTCAGTCCATTGAAGCAGGAAGCCGTAGTAGTCGGAGCTCAGGATGCTGAAGCTGACCGAGTTGAATGTCGGTGCGGTTGGAGCCTGGGCTTGTGAACGGGTCACAAAGCCGCCGAGCAGGAGTGAAAGGACAAGCAGCCAGAGGATTGGCTGCCGGTTGGTGCGGCCAGAGGAGGGCATGGAGAGGAAAAGGGGCTTAGAATACCGGGACAGGGCCATCTTAGTCAACGCGTCCCTGTAAAATGTTCGTTCATGGCCCTGTCATGGCAGCCCGCACAAGAGCTGGAGGAAGCGCAGGCCCTCGACCGTGAGCTTTCCGGTGCTGCCGCTGCCCGTCACGAGACCACGGGTGTTCAGGTAATGCGGCAGGCCGGTGTCCTTCACCCATGTCACTCCGGCTGCCGCGGTGTTTTCCGCGGCTGGCAGCACTTCGATGGGGAAACCCCAACGCGTGAAGGTGACTTCCCACGAGGCGGCACGGGCTGTTTTGCCCCCGGCGAGCCAAGGGTGGCGGCCCAGCATCTCCATCCGGGCCGTGCCCGGCACTCGCACGCGGAAAGCAGGCTCCTGGCTCCGGATGAACTCCGGAAGGCTTAGCGCCGGATTCTTCTCGGCAGCCAGGTAGAGGCTCTGAAGGTCCAGACCGATCAAATTGAGCCCGTTGTAGAGCCCGTGGTGGTTGGGCGTCGTGAAGTTCTTCGCGTGCCAGGCCTCGAACTGGCTGTCGAGCAGCAGATTCAGCTCCACATGCACATGCGCCCGACGCTGATCGATGCCA
>CALMTT010000255.1 GCA_937872615.1 uncultured Verrucomicrobiaceae bacterium
GGAGCCCGGCAGGCCAAATGTGATCGGGCACTACCCCACGAGCACGACAGGCAAGCCGCGCATCCTTTTCGCCCCGCACACGGATACCGTCAGCGTCGGCGGCATGACGATTGATCCGTTCGGAGGCGAGATTCGCGATGGCAAAATCTGGGGCCGAGGTGCCTCCGATACCAAAGGCTCCGCCGCAGCCATGCTGTGGGCACTTCATGAGATTCGCGATGAACTTCCCGCTTTGCCGGTGGAGGTGCATTTCGTCGGTTTCATGTCCGAAGAGAGCGCTCAACTCGGCTCGCAGCACTTTGCGAAGCATCACGGCCGCTACGACCTCGCGCTCATCGGCGAGCCAACTTCGCTCAAGACGGTTTTTCGTCACAAAGGTTGTCTTTGGGCCGATGTGCATACCACCGGCGTCGCCGTGCATGGTGCCACGCCCGAACTCGGTGTGAATGCCATCGTGAAGATGAGCAAGCTCGTGCAGGCGCTCGACACCGAGTTCCGTGATCTGCTCGCTGAGGCCGGTGGAGCCGATGAGTGGCTCGGTGTGAGCACAATCAATCTCGGCATGATCCACGGCGGCACCCGCAGCAACATCGTCGCCGATGCCTGCAAGCTCCGCGTGGACATCCGCACCACGCCCGGCCTCGCGAAGGCAGGCGGTGCGATGAAGCTGCTGAGTGAATTTGTGGCCCGTAACGATGAAACCGCGCACGTCACCGCGGCCAGCGAGGCCTTTTGCCTCGACACTGATCCCGCCAATCCTTTCATCCAAAAGCTCATCGCCGCCGGGGGTGACCTCACGGGTGCGCCGTGGTTCTGCGATGCCGCCTTCCTCGCCGTCGCCGGCACACCCGCCATCGCCATCGGCCCCGGCAGCATCGCCCAAGCGCACACGAAGGACGAATTCATTGCCGTGCAGGACCTCGAGGACGGCGTGGCCTTCTTCAAACGCTTCCTGCGAAGCCTCGCCGCATGAAAAAGCAAAAGCCGCGTCCGAGGACGCGGCTTTGCGGTGAATGATGGAGACTGCGATTACTCAGCGGCCTTGTCTTCGGCGGCTTCGTCGCCTTCAGCGGCCTTGTCACCAGAAGCGGCGACGGAGAGCTTGATTTCGGCGGTGATGTCGTAGCCGAGCTTGATCTCGATGTCGAAATTGCCGGTGTTCTTGATCGGACGCTCGAGCACGATCTGGTGACGGTCGATTTCGATGCCAGACTGCTCTTGAAGGCCCTTGGCGATGTCGATCGTCGTGATGGAGCCGAAGGACTTGCCGCCCTGGCCGGTGGCGAGGGAGAGCTTGAGCTTCACCTTCTTGAGCTTGGAGGCGAGCTTGGTGGCTTCGGCCATTTCGGCGGCCTCGCGCTCAGCGCGGACGGCTTTCAGACGCTCGGTGTGGCGCAGATTGCCCTTGGTGGCCTCGTAGGCCTTGCCCTGGGGCAGAAGGAAATTGCGTGCGAAACCGCGCTTCACTTTGACCACGTCGGCTTCAGCGCCGAGGCCTTTGATGCGTTCTTTGAGGATGACTTGAGTGCTTGCCATAAATGTGTGCCCTCCGGGGAAAAGGGGCGCGATAGTAATCGCCACCTACCGGCTGTCAAATGGTGCGGACGGGAAATCTGCCGGACAGGCCGAAAGAGGGCGTCGGACCGCTTTTTGACCCTTTGGGCCTGTTTTGAGCACGAAAAAGCCCGCGCAGGCCGGGGCATGCGCGGGCTGAGAGGGTGTCGGAGGCCGGTTATTGCTTGCCAATCATGAGCAGCATGGTGTCGCCCTTGCGGTAGAGACGGAGGAGGACGCTCTGCTCGCTGGCCTTGGCCATGGTGCGGGCCTCGGAGGCGCTCGGAACGGGCTGGCGGTTGATGTGGGTGATCACATCGCCGTCTTCGAGGCCCATCGCGGCAGCGCGGCTTTCGGGATCGACCTTCGTGACGATGATGCCCTGCAGATCTTTTGGGATGTCATGGCGCTCACGCAGGGCCGGGGAGAGGTTTTGCACCGTCACACCGGGCACGAGCTCGACCACCGCATTGGCGGCGCCTTTGCCAGAACCACCGCGAGGAATGGTGCGACCGGGCCCGACCTCGGCGAGGGCTTCTTCGGGCAGGGCTTCGAGCGTGGCGTTCACGGTCATCTTCTGGCCGTTGCGAAGGATCTCCATCGGCACCGTGGAACCGGGCTTCAGGCTGCTGACGATCAGGCGCAGGCGGCTGCTGCCATCGACTTTCTGGCCGCTGATGGCGGTGATGATGTCCTCGACCTGGATGCCGGCCTTCTCCGCGGGCGATTCGGCCCCCACCTGGGTGACGAGGGCACCGGTCTGGTCGCCGATGTTGTAATCCTTCGCGAGCTTCGATGTCACGTCGGTGATCTGCACACCGAGGTAACCACGCTGCACAGAACCGTCGTCGAGAAGGTCCTCGGCAATGCGCATGACCATGTTGATCGGGATGGCAAAGCCGATGCCCGCATTCATGCCGGATTTCGAGAGGATCGCCGTGTTGATGCCGATGACACGGCCGAGGCCGTCCACGAGCGGGCCGCCGGAGTTGCCGGGATTGATGGAGGCATCCGTCTGGATGAAGTCCTCGTAGCCGCTCATGCGGCCTTTGCGCACGATGCCCTCATTGCTGCGGCCCAGAGCGCTGACGATGCCCTGGGTGATGGAACGCGGCAGTTCCATCGGCGCACCGGCGGCGAGCACCACATCACCCACGCGGAGGATGGTGCTGTCACCGATCGTGGCAGGCTTGAGGTCCTTCGCGTCGATTTTGATCAAAGCCACATCGGTGAGCGGGTCGGCGCCGATGATCTGGGCGGTGTAGTTTTTGGTGCTGTCACCTTCGGGCACGGCCACCTCGATTTTCTTGGCGTCTTCGACGACGTGGTTGTTCGTGAGGATGTAGCCATCGGCCGTGATGATCACACCGGAGCCGACGCCGCGGTTTTGCGGCGCCTCTTCTTCCTCCTGCTCACGCGGCTGCGGCTGGCCGCGACGGCGCGGGGCCTGCGGCTCGTCGTTTTCATCCATGCCGAAATCCTCATCCGGCACGCCGAAGAAGCGGTAGAAGAACGGGCGCAGCTGCGGCGGGATCTTGTCCGCAGTGGGCGTCTTCATCGGAGCGGAGGAAAAGATGGTGACGACGCTGGGGAGGATCTTCTCGGCCACATTGGCGTAGCTCATCTGGATCTGCCCGCCATTCGGGAGCGGCGCGGCATCCTTGGTGAGCTTGGAGTTGAAGGCGTTGGCGTCGATCTGCTCGGCACGGACCAAGCTGATGGCCAGCGTGAGGGCGGTAACGATTGGAGCGGTATGTTTCATGGTGGGTTTGGAGGGGTTGAGGATCAGCAACGAGGCTTGATACGCCCCGTGTGACGTTCTGACGCGGAAAATGTTGAAGCGTTTTTCCTCCCTGCAAAGCGACTGTGCAGAGAAAGTTTGGCCGCACACAAAGCCGAAACCGGGCGGCGTTTTGGCGGCTTCGGCCCTCATTTGGCCCCCGCACGCTTCCTGGCGATCTTCAGGCCGCTCTCGATGATGTGCTCGCGGAGGTGCTCCAAGCACGCCCTCCAAGTGGCGCGGCTGATCGGGATGTAGCGTTCCGTGCCATCGGGGAAGAGCTTCGTTTCAAAGATGTTGCTGGGCTGCTGAATGATCTCGTCGTAGAGCCCGTGGACGAAAAAGGTGCGTGCATCGGCACCATCCGGCCACGGACTCGGCTGGCCCGCGGCTTCTTGGATGGCCGCTTCGACCGCGGAGAGGATCTCAAAGGCACTCAGCGTGATCTTGAGCGGCTTCCCGGAGTCGAGGTAGTCCGCGATGACGACCTGCAGCTTTGACACCACCGTGCCGATCTGGCGTGTGTCTGCCTTATTCTCGCCTGCGATCAGCTTTTTGAGCTCGCGCTTGGTCTTGATGACAGTGGCGGTATCGCGGGCGCGGATTTCTCGACGGGATTCAGGCATGGGTGACAACTCGGAAGGTCTGCGAAGCCTATTCTCCGAGCTTTACGCCGCCTCAACTCCAATGTCGTGCGTCTTGAAATCACCACGCACTGCATGCAGGAAAACGCATGTCATCACCCGTCCGCCCTTGGTATTGGCCTGCGAGAGGCCAGCCTGAACGCACCGAGCCCTTCACGTGGATCGTGGAGGATGTGATCGCGGCCTCGTGGTGGCCAGATCCGTATGTCTTCGATCTTTACGACGATCATGGCATCCGCGCGGTGGTGAACTGCTGCGAGTTCGACAACCGCCAGGACGTGCCGGAGCACTTTGCCTACCATCACATCAACGTGCCCGACTACGGCGTGCCGACGGATGCGCAGATCGAGCAGTTCATGACGCTGATGGATGCCCATCACGCCGCCCGCGAGCCTGTGGTGGTGCATTGCGTGGCCGGTTGCGGCCGGACGGGGCAGTTCATCGTGGCCTGGTGTGCCAAGGCGGGCTTCATCCCCGCGAATGCCGATCCGGTGCAGTGGATTCGCGCCCGCCGAAAGTGCTGCCTCGAAACCCGCGAGCAAAGCGAGTGCGCGAAGCGGTGGATGAATCTCCATCGGCGCAAGTAGGCTGCTTCACCGCTTGGGCTCGATGAAAGCCCGCGAGCGTGGCAGCGTGGCCGAACCGGCGGCGAAGGTGCTGATCCAGCGGCGGGCCAGTTCGGGCTGTAACCACGGTTTGGAGGTAGGCAGCTTGGAAAGCATGGCGTGGCATTCGTCGCGGTAGTTGCGGCCCATTTGTTTGGCGATCCAAGCCTCATACTCGGCCAGCCACGCGGTGAAGATGCGGCTGGTGCGGGTCAGGTCGGCGATGTTGCTGTTGTCGAACTCTTTGAAGTCGTATTCGCCAGGAATGACGGGCGCGGTGCGGTGGTGGACGTAGCAGCGCTTCGCGTTGCGGATGAAAAGGAAGCCGCATTGGCCGCTCTCGCACGGATACCATCCGGCGCAGGCGCCATGCAGTTCGATGATGCCGTCTTCCCAGGGCTTGCAGTAGCAACTGGTGCCTTGCAGGCCTTCGCTGCGGTGTTTTTCAAAGCCGTGCTTGAGGAGCAGATTGCCCTCGGTGAGCACATCGCGGCCCCAGAAGAACATCTGCTGCCCAAGACCCGTGGTGAGGTCGTTCAAATGGCCGCGGGTGATCATGACTCGGTGGTGTTGGAGATCCATTGCGGGAAGGGATCTGGCAGCTTGCGCCAGGCTTCGGGACCTTGGGCGAATTCTTCGTCGGTGAGCAAGGCGTCGTCGAATTTTGCGGTGAGGGCGGCTTTGTCCATGTCGCGGCCGATGATGACGAGTTCGGTGCGGCGGTCGCCGTGAGCGCCTTCGATGTGGGAGCGGATTTCGGCCTGGCTTTGCTCGTCCTGCGGCCATTCAGATTCGCTGACGGCGCTCCAGAAGAAGCCCATGGCTCGGGTGTCGCGCAGGACACCGGCCTGCGAGAGGTAACCGGCGATTTCGTTGCGCGTCGCGAGCCAGAACATGCCTTTGGCACGGATGACGCCGTCCCAATGCAGGCCGAGGAGATCCTGAAAGCGCTGCGGATGAAACGGGCGACGGGCGCGATACACAAAGCTGCTGATGCCATACTCCTCGGTCTCAGGTGTGTGACCGTCGAGGCTGTCGAGCCAGCCTTTCGACTGCTCGGCCTCGGCCATGGCGAAGAGGCCGGTGTCGAGCACAGAATCGAGCGGCACTTCGCTGCGCTGTGTGAGATGGACTTTGGCTTTCGGGTTCAAAGCACGGACGATGCATTGGATTTCATCCAGTTCGTCGGCGCTGACGGCATCGGTTTTGTTGATGAGGATGACATTGGCGAACTCGATCTGATCGGTGAGCAAATTCGCGATGCTGCGGGCGTCTTCGCCGCTGACGCCCATTTCGCGGTCCTGGAGGTCATCGGTGCTGTGGTAGTCGTCGAGGAAGTTCCGCGCATCGACGACGGTGACCATGGTGTCGAGCTGCGCGAGGTCGTTCAGGCTGCGGCCGGAGTCGTCGGTGAAGGTGAAAGTCTCCGCGACGGGCATGGGCTCGGAGACGCCGGTGGATTCGATGAGGATGGAGTCAAACCGGCCTTCTTTGGCCAGCGTGGCGACTTCCTGCATCAAATCCTCACGCAGCGTGCAGCAGATGCAGCCGTTGCTCATCTCGACCATTTTTTCCTCGGTGCGGGAGAGCTTCGCATCGCCGCTTTTCACGAGCTGGGCGTCCACATTGACCTCGCTCATGTCATTGACGATCACCGCGACTTTGCGGCCCTCGCGATTGCGCAGGATGTGATTGAGCAGCGTGGTCTTTCCAGCGCCGAGGAAGCCGGAGAGGACGGTGACGGGGAGTTTGGTGCGTTTGGCGGGGTTCATGGGGGCGTCAAAAAGTGGAGGACATGAGTGACACGCGATGGCTTCACCTGCAATTTAATTGCATATTGAACAGTGATGCTATTCTAGGCCGCTACTGCTCCCGCTCATGCCACCTTCCCTTTCCAAGCGCTCTTCCATGCCGGTGCCTGACACCGTGGAAACGCTCGTGCGAGGTCTCAGTGCCCGCGGATTCCGGCGGACGCATGCCCTCGTCTGCCTGCTGCGCGAGATGACGGAAGACCCGCATCCGCACACGCTGGCCGAATGGGCCGCACGCCCGAGCCTCCAGGAGCGGGACATGGCCACGCTCTACCGGTTGATGATGCGACTGGAGGAGGCGGATGTGGTGCGGCGCGTGCATTTGAACGGCCGCTGCCCGTCCTTCCATCTGCGGCAGGAAGACAGAGAGGCGGAGGCTTACCTTGTGTGCACATCCTGCGGCGGTCTGGAGGCAGTGGAAGCTCCTCCTGTTGTGCGAAAGCAGCAGGCGGAGCTGTCTCGCTAGTCCGGCTGGCGGCAGGTGAGGCATGAGCTGCGTTTTTTCGGTCTCTGCCCGCAATGCGTGGGGATCAAAAACGAACCTGCATGCCCACGCTGAAGCCTCGACCCGGCATCGGGGCTACGTCTTTGCGAAACGACGTGCTCTGGCGTGCGTCGGCATCGAGGAGGTTGGTGCCTTGGAAAGTGAGGCTGACCTCGTGGCGGTCGGTTTTGTGGAGCTGGCACGTGAGGTCGGCGTTGAGGAGGGTGTAGGAAGCGGTGGCAAGCTCGGGGCGCAGGCCGGTGCGGACGCGGTTTTGTGCAAAGGCATGACGCAGCTCGATGCCGCCGTTGAAGCGGCCGATTTCGGCTTCGAGTCGGCCACCGAGGCGCAGCGGCGGCAGGCGTGGGATGAATTCGCGGTCGGTTTCGTTAAAGCCGCGCACGTAGTCGCCGAGCAGCTTCAAGGTGACGCGTTGATGCTCGCGTTTGAGCAGGTGGAGGTCGATTTGCGCCTCCCAGCCCGTAAAGGTGGCGGCGCGTTCGATGTAGTTCGCGGTGCGCGGGATGTTGCGGCGCAGTTCCTGGAGGAAGATGAAGTTTTCGTAGTCGTAGTGGAAAGCGCTGAGATGAACCTCGGCGCGTTCCCATTCAGCGTCGAGCACGGCTTCGATGCTGGTGGACTGCTCCAGGCGCAGCGGAGTGCCGTCCATGTCACCGCCGATGAGGAAACGGCCGAGCGCGGCGTTGTTCCAGAAGGCGTAGCGCTCCGTGGCGGTGGGCAGGCGCTGGTTTTGCGCGGCGATGGCGGTCAAAGCGAAGCGCCGCATGCCGAGCCAGTCTTTTTTCTCCCAAGTGATGGCGGCGGAGAGGCTGTGCGCACTTTCACTGAGGCCGGTGATGCTGCCGGGCACGGATTCGTTGAGGATCGTCTGCTCCTCCCAGCGACCACCGAGTTGCAGCAGCCAAGGGCCGAGCGTGAGTTTCTCCAGCGCATAGACACCGAGGTTCGAGGTCTGAAACTGGCTGCCCACGCGACGCTGCGGCGAGATGGTGAGCAAACGGCTGGCGGTGAAGTCCTCGCGGTAGCCGTGCAGGCCGATGACGCCATCGAGATGATCGCCGAAGCCGCCGTGATACACATTGAGACGGCCTTCGATCATGTCCTTGGTAAGGAAAGTTTCGCTGATGTCGCGGCCGAGGTCCTTCTGCCGACCGAGCACCTGCTCGTCATGCGCATACTGGCTGCTTGCGAGGTTGAACTGCACCGCTTTGATGAATCCCTGTTCAAAGTCCGCACCGAGATGCAGATCGTAGCGCTCCTGCATGAGGTCGATGAGTCCATCGCCGAAGAAGTCATTCACATCACCATCAAAGAAGTAAGGCAGGCCGTAGCGGGACTCGTAGGAGGAAAAGGAGAACGCGGCCCACAGTGGCATATCACGCGGCAGCCAGGAGAGCCCGGCGGAGTAGCTTTCGCTTTGGTGGAAGCTGTTGGGCAGACGGCCGGTGGGATTTGGCACCGCGCTGGTGATGCCGGTGGCCGGGTTTCGTGTGCGCGGATTCTCCAGCGCATCATAGAATGACGTGCGTGCTGCTCCGGGGATATGGATGTCCTCCGATTCACGCAGCGATCCGGTGAACTGCAGCACGAATGGCCCTTCGGTCAATGCGAGCCAGCCAGCCTCCGTCCAGCCTTGAGAGGCGGTTTCGTAGCGTGAGTCGAGCGCTCCGGTGACGGTGTGTGCGGGCAGCTCACGGGCGATGGTGCGCGTGTGCACATCCACCGCGCCGCCGATGGCTCCGCTGCCGTAAAGCAGGGCTGCGGGGCCGCGATGCACCTCGATCTCATCGGCCAAAACCGGCTCCACCGGGATGCCGTGGTCCGGGCTGGTGTCGCTGAGGTCCATGGTGCTCAGGCCATCACGCATCGTGCGCACGCGGAAGCCGTCAAAGCCGCGAATCACCGGTCGGCTAGCACCGGGGCTGAAGTAGTTCGAGCTGACACCGGGCACAAAGGCGAGCGTCTCGCCGAGCGTGCCCTGGGCGCGGCGTTGCAACTCCGGGCCACTGAGTTTTTGCACGGGTTGGATGGCGAGGTCGCTCACGCTGGCGGTGCGGGCGCTGGCTCGCGTTTTGTCCGCGATGATGACGACTTCCCCGAGGTTCTCTCCTTCAATGAAACCGGCGGAAGGCGTCAAATCGGGTTCCACGGGCGTGATTTCGAGCTCCGGCGGCTTTTCGGCCGGTGGGGGCTTCGGAGCGGTTTTTCGCTTCGCGGGCTTTGGAGCCAGTTTGGACTCGGAAACAGGCTTTTCGGGCGCTGGAGCCGTTTCGGTGACTTCGACCGGTTTGAGCGTGGTGAGCGGAATTTCGGCCGGGGGCGGCGGAGGCACAAAAGGAGCCACGCCCTGGCCGCAAAGGAGGCCTGGGACGGCCAGAACAGCGATCTGGGCGCGGAATCTTCTAGTGCAACATAGTTTCAAAAGAGGCTTGGCAATACGCAATAGGGTTGCATTTGTCAAACATGTGCCTGAACCGCTTTTTTTGCTCCCTACCCATCGTGACAGCCTGCGCTGCCTCCGTGATGGCGCAGGTCGTCACACCGCAGACGGATCTGCTCTACGGCCACTTTGAGACGCACATCGACTACACCCACACGCCGGGGAATCCGAACGCGGGTTGGCAGTTCTACGTTTCGTATAACAAGAACGACGACTTCAACGACCGCACGCAAATCGTGCGCATGAACCCGGCGACGACGCGCATCGTGGCCACACCGCCAACGCAGGGCACGATCAGCGCGGCGATTTCAGAGCTGGGTCCGGTGGGACAGCCGATCTGGGTGCTGCCGCAGACGAATGTGATCGGTGCGCCGTATCTCGGCACGCGGGCGGTGTTTGATGCGGGCATCTTCAAAGCCTCGTTCATGGGTTTCTACGTCGATGATCCGCTGGGGAGCATCACGCTGGCACTGCATAGCGTGACGGGCACCGGACCGGCCGCAGGCGGTCATTTCGGCCTTTACACGAGCGATTTCGCCGGGCCGCTGATCCTCATGAATTCCGCGGATGGCATTGATGCGAACGATCAGATCGAAACCCTCACGCCGGATGCGCACAGCCACTTTTTCTGGTCGTTCACGAAGCCGGGGAACTACGCCGTGACCTTTCGCGGTCATGGACAGCTTCTTACTTCGCTAGGCGGAGCGGCGACGCAGGGTTTTGGCACCTTCCATTTCAGCGTGCCGTTTTCCAGCCGTCTGCAAA
Source organism: uncultured Verrucomicrobiaceae bacterium (assembly GCA_937872615.1). Lineage (GTDB taxonomy): Bacteria > Verrucomicrobiota > Verrucomicrobiia > Verrucomicrobiales > Verrucomicrobiaceae > Prosthecobacter. The sequence goes on from CALMTT010000255.1 coordinate 10,105, forward strand.
GCAGCGCGACGCTCAGATTGGGTGCGGGTAGCGAATGGCATCTGTTGCTGGAGGACACCGCGAACGCGGTGGCCTACGAATCGCGCCAAGGCTTCCTGGAAGCGGCCACGGCAGCGACTCCGACGGTGCAGGGCACGTTTGCCGGCGCAACGCGGCAGATGTCGCTCACGCTTTCTGCTTTGGGCAGCAGCGTGGCGAACATCGTCGGCCAAACGCCCGCGCTCGCTACTGCGGGAGTGCCCGCAGGTCTGCTGCAAGGCGATGCGGTGACACTGCGACTGCTCGGCGTGCATGGGCCGGGCCAGTTTGCGCTCATGAATGGCACCGGCACCGCGCTGCTGATGAACTCCGCTGATGGTATCAGCGTGGCGGACAGCGTGACCGTTTCACGAGCGGCGAATCTATCTGCGCTGGCCGCATTCACCGCTGACGGGCTCTACCGCGTGACTTTGCAGCTCAGCGGCACGACGAGCGGAGGCCAAAGCGTGAGCAGCCAGCCATTCACGCTGAGTTTTGGTGCCAATCGCACCGCTGCCTTCACCTACACGCAGTGGCAGCAGAGCTTTGAAACCGCGCACGGGCTGAGCGGTGGCGCACTGAGCAGCGCATCGGCGGACTTTGACCAGGATGGCATGCGCAACGGCCATGAGTTCCTGCTCTTCTGGCATGGCTGCAATCCAGCTCGCGCAGATCTGGGCCTGAATCCCGTGCCGCAGGTCAGCGGCGGCTTTTTGGGCCTCGATTTCCTGCGAGACACCTACAAGGACGCGCTCAACGAAGGCAGCTTCCAGATCAATCCGATGCTCAGCACGAACCTCAGCACCTGGAGCAGCCAGTCGCCGCGCAATCCGGGCCGCCCGCTCGAAACCTACGAGACCGGCGCGGAGAAGGGCAATGCACTCGGCCGCATCCTGCTGCGCCGCCTGCGCATCCCGGTGAGTGGCACCGTGGAGAAAGCATTCGGCAGGTTCCAGGTGGCGCCGCCATGACATGCAAAATATTTGCACTTATTTATTGCAACACGTTTGCACATCTATACAGAGATTCTCGCCATGAAAAACTCTCTCCGCTTCCTCTTCATCGCCCTGTTTTCCCTCACCTCTGCAAAAGGTGCCTCCACATGGACCACCGGACATGGAGATATCGGTGTCGGCTACGAAGGGGGAGAGCTGCATCTGCACATGCATCTTCACTCGGGTGCCGTGGTCGATGGCTCCACCTTGGGTGTGGACACTGAGTATGAGCCTGGAGACATCTTCACTGCTGTCACCGGCGTCGCCCAGCTTTCACGCCCGACGAATCCCGCCCTGACTCCCACGGGAGTCAGCGCCGGTTCACCGATCTGGATTTTGCCCATCACTGCAAATCCAGCACTGCCGTTCATGGGCTGGGGCACTGAAGAGCTCGAAGCAGGGGACTGGTTGAGCAATCTGACCTTCAGTCTGGTTGACGTGATCTCGCCGAGTGGCAGTGGATACTTCTCTGTTTACACGCCCGATGGCTTTGGAGGACTCGATTTCAACATGTCCAACTTTGACGGCGGCATCACAGGCGCAGATTTTGCCGCGCAAGCCGCTGGAACTCACAATCACCGATTTGTCACCTTCAGCGAAACGGGGCTCTGGGAGGTTCAGATGAAGGTATCCGGCACGCATGCGCTCGACGGCTTCAAGGAGTCTGGAGTGGAATCGTTCTTCTTCCAGGTCACGCCCGAGCCCTCGAAAGCCTTGTTCTCTGGCATTGGCCTCGGTGCAGTGCTCTTCCGCCGCCGTCGTCCTGGGAAGAACTGACTCACGCTGTCGTAGCATATGAAAAACGCCGCTCCGGTCACCCGAAGCGGCGTTTTGCTTGTCAGTCGATTACTTCCGCGCCTCGGCCAACGCCTTGTCCATGACCTCTTTGAGGCTCACCTCGGCTCCGTTGCGGCGCTTGCTCTCATCAGCGGCTTCCATGAAGGCGTAAATTTCCAGCGTCTCCTCCGGCGTCACGGGCATCACACCGGTGCGGAAGAAATGGGCGATCGAGAAGAGCAGCGGATCATAGCCCTCGTATTTGCCCACCTCGGTGTCCTCGCCCTTCTCGCCCACGGCTTTGCCGCCGTAGCCTTTGCGTTCAGTGAAGGTGCCGGTGCGTCCGCCTTCCCACGTGCCGGTCACGGTGATCATGCCATCGGCGGTCTTGCCACGCTTCACGCTCTGGCAGCCGGTGCCCATGATCGTGTAGAGCGACTCCACGCCGTGAATGCCATACCAGAAAAGATCGGGGTGATGCTCTTCCAGGCCTGCCGGGCTGCCGGTCTCGGCGGTTTTCACCTTGCCGATGCTGCCACCGCGAACGGCCTGCGTCGCTTTGCCAAATCGCAGTGAGGACGATGAGAAAATCGGGATGCCCGTCTTCTTCGCCGCATCGAAAATCTTGATCGCATCCACCAGCGTGCCCGCGATGGGCTTGTCGATGAAGACCGGCTTGTGCGCTTCGAGGCAGGGAAGGAGCTGTTCGAGGTGCGGGCGGCCGTCATTCGATTCGAGGAAGACCACGTCCACCTTGTCGAGCAGCTCATCGATCGTCGGCACGATCTCCACGCCGAGCTTTTTCACCTGCTCGATGTATTCCGGCACCCGCTTCGTGCTCGATTCGATGTCCTTCGAGCCCTGTGCATACGCCGCCACGATGCGCAGGCCCATCACTTCCGGCTTCTGCGGATCGGTGTTGCAGGTCTTGGTGAAGGCCACGGCGTGGGAGGTATCGAGACCGATGATGCCGGCGCGGATGTTTTGCGCGGCGGCGGTGATCGTGAAGGCGGCGAGGGCGAGGAGAGTGCGGATCATCATGCAGCCAAGACTACGCCGCCCATGCGCGATGCTTGCGCCAGCGGCACAAACAGTGCTCGTCCCGAGGAAAGCTTTCTTGACGCCCCACCTCCATCTCCCTCAGACTCGCGCCCCTTCGTATGAAAATCCATGCCACACTCCCTCTCGCCGTGCTGATGTGCCTTGCCGCGTTTGCCAGCGTCTCCGCCCAACAGCCCGCACCACCTCCAGCCGCGCCGCCCGCCGCCGGCAGCGAGAAGGCACCTGATCCGCAGGAGATCCAGCGCCGCATCAAAGAGCGCACGGACCAGGTCGAGAAGTTCGGCTGGACCCGCCAGGGCACCGGCAAGCTCGGCGACCGCGCCGAGATCGTCATTCCAAAGGACTGGCGCTTCACCGATGGCAACGGCACCCGCCAGCTTATGGTGCTCTATGGAAACCCCGCGACCGATCGCGAGCTCGGCACCCTCGCCCAGGAAGGCATCGGTGATCCGCCGTGGATCATCTTCGAGTTCGACGAGTCCGGTTACGTCAAAGACGACGACAAGGACGAGCTGAATGCCGATGACCTGCTCGCCTCCCTCCAGGAAGGGCAGAAGGCTGGCAATGCCTACCGCCGCAAGAATGGCATGGACGAGCTCGAGCTGCTCGGCTGGGCCGTGCCGCCGCGTTACAATGAAAAGACCCACAACCTCGAATGGGCCACCAAGATCCACAGCATCGGCGCACCGGCCGATGAGATCTCCATCAACTTCAACACCCGCCTCCTCGGCCGCAAAGGCGTCATGGAGGTCACCCTCGTCTGCGATCCCGCCGACCTCGACGCCATGATCGCCGAGCAGGAAAAGATCCTCACCGGCTTCTCCTACATCGAGGGCGAGCGCTACGCCGAGTTCCGCTCCGGCGACAAGATCGCCGAATACGGCCTCACAGGCCTCGTCGCCGGTGGTGCAGCCTTCGCCCTCGCGAAGTCCGGCTTCTTCACCAAGTTCGCCAAGCCGCTCATCATTGCCGCCATCGCCGGCCTCGCCGCCATCAAAAAATTCTTCGGCAAGCTCTTCGGTGCCCGCCAGCAGGATTGATCCGCCTTCATGACCGACGGCCAGACGCTCCTCGCGGTATTCGCCGCGTTTTACCTCATGGAATGCCTGTGGATCGTGCCCTCGCAGGCATGGATCGCCGTCGGTCGCGAGCGCATCACGCGCCTCCTCCGCCCCTGGGATCGCTTTCACATCAGCGGCGGCTCACCCGTGCTGCTGCACACGCTGCCCTCGCCGCAGGTGCCCGCCATGCCGTGGGTGCTTGTCGCGGAGGCCTCGCACCTCATCTGGCATCGCGATGATGGCACGCGTGAGAGCCTCGACTGGGCGCAAATCGAGCCGCAGGCCTCCGAAAAGATCCTGCGCCTCGATGCCACCCGCACGCTCCGCCTGCCGCATGCCACCGATGCCACCGCGTGGGCCACGCTCATCAGCTCGTGGAAAGCCTTGCGACCCGAGCAACGCCGCGCCGCCTTCCTCAAGCACGCCCGCCAGACCCTCAGCCTCACCGAGGCCGCAGCTCAAAGCGCCGCCGCAGGCAAAACGCACCTGCTTGGATGGCTCGGCATCATCATTCTTTGGTGGTGCTTCGTGGTGCTCGCTCCGGCGTATCGCTACCTTGGCGACTCTCCCCGCTTCATGATGGCGCTTGCCGTCTTGCCCCTGCTCACCTTCACGCAGGCCTTCCTCTTCCTTCGTATCATCAAAACGCAGCGCCTCACCGTCTCGCATCGCTTCTGGCGGGCGCTCGGCATCGCGCTGCTGCCGCATCTCGCCGCTCGTGCCATCGATCTCATTGCCGATGCCTTGCCGCGAAAGGTGCTGCTGCATCCACTCGCCTGGGCGGAGCAGCCTTCCAAGGCCATCTGGCTCGAAAACGCCCGCACCTTCTGGCGTCGTGCCCGCTACCGCCCCGGCTGGAAGACCGCCGCCGAGCCACCCGCCGATGCCCAGGCCCTCGAAAGCTTCTTCAAAGCCGAAAACATCCCCGCCAGCGACTACGATCCCTCCCCTGCCCTGCAAGCCCCCGCCATCGCCTGGTGCCCCTGCTGCCACGCCCCCTTCCTCAAGGCCGACCTGCTCTGCCACGACTGCGGCGGCGTCGAGCTGAAGACCACCGCCGAGGCCGCCGCGTCATCATGAAACACTACCGCTGGACCATCTGCGGCCTGCTGTTTGCCGCCACCACCATCAACTACATCGACCGCGCCGTGCTCGGCGTGCTCGAGCCTGAGCTGAAGAAGGTCATCCAGTGGACCGACACCGAGTATGGCGACATCAATGCCGCCTTCAGCTTCGCCTACGCCCTCGGCTTCCTGCTCGTCGGCCGCTTCATCGACCGCGTCGGCGTGCGCTTCGGTTATGCCGCCTCGCTCGTCTTCTGGAGTCTCGCCGCCGCCGCACATGCGCTCGCCGCCACACCGCTCGGCTTGATCGCGTAGCCGCCAACCGTACTGTATTGGGTTGCCGCCGTCGTGAATGTCAGCGTACCGGTAAACACGCTGGCCGATTCGCTATTCACAAAGCCTGTGATCGTTGCTGTGAACGTCGGGTTGACGGTGCCATAAAGCCGCGTTTTGTCATCGGCTTTTACGATCAAAGGCGCGGGCGTCACGGTCATTGTTCCTTTCGCAAAAGTGAAGCTGTAATTGGCCGCGCTTAACATCCCGACGGCGGCATTGATGTCGTAATCGCCTACGCCCGTCGCAGTCGTCACGCTCGTCGTCAAATCAGGCGCACCAGACAAGGCGGTCGCGGCAGTATCGCCATTGACGAAGCCGCTATAACT
>CALMTT010000256.1 GCA_937872615.1 uncultured Verrucomicrobiaceae bacterium
CTGATGTTGCTGCTGACGATGCGGCCCTGGTCGCTGAGGTGCGAGGCAAGCTGCTGGCTTGCTTCTGAAATGCGGCCCACATAGTCGGTGCCGGAACTGGACAGGGCGCCGAGCAGAGACTTGGCTGCGCCATCCACACCCGACAGCAGGTGCGCGGTGGAGTTTTCAATCTGCGAGGTATAGTTCAGGGTGGTCTGGTTGAACAGCTTCGAAACCGCATCGGCACGCTGGTCGAGGCCTTCGGCTTGGCGGTGGGGCTGGCCTTGTCAGCGTTCTTCGCAGATTTCGTCGGCGTCGGTTTGGGAGTCTTGGTCAGCACGATCTTCTTGGGTTTGGTGATCAGGAACTGCACATCGGTGGGCTGGCCGCCGTACGCCGCGGCGATGATGTGATAGCTACCCGGCACGGCCCACCCCAGACCCTTCGCGCACCCGGGACCGGAGCGCCGACCGTTCCACGGGATCACCACTTTGGTCGGCCTGGCCGATCGGATCACCAGATCACGAGTGGGGATCGCCGCCGGACAGTCCTGGGAGGACCAGATCCGGTCGGACCCCGAGGTCACCTTCACCACCAGGCTCTTGGCCGACAGGCTGTAGGCGCATGCCGTGGCCGTGCCGGTCAGTTTCAGCTTCAGGGGAATGGCGTGGCCGCCGTGGACCTTCGGGTGGAGGGTTTTGACCCGGCCGTCGAACATCTCGGGGAAGCCCGTGTAATCCGAAACGTCGATCACGGTCAATCCGGCGTCTTTCAGGTGCTTCGCGGTGCCGCCGGTGGAGAGCAGCTCCACGTTGAGGGCGGCGAGACCTTTGGCGAAGTCAACGAGGCCGGTTTTGTCCGAAACAGAGAGCAGGGCGCGGGCGATGGGCATGGGCGGGGAGAGAGTGGGAGGGGCAGTTAAGATGAAAATCCGGGGGTGCAAGGGGTTTGCTCAATCATCCCGTGCGGGGCGTCCGCGGTTCTGTTTGATGCCGGAGCGGTGGCGCTTCGATTTCACGAGTTTCTTCTTCAAAGAGCGAGGGCGTGGGCGGTTTTGACGCCTTGCCTTCTCCTTCTCGTTTTGCGCTTCGAGCTTTTCCGCGGCCCGACGGGCCTCAAGCCGGTCACAAAGCTCCGTCCGGGCGATGAGGCGGTTTTGAGATTGCGAGCGTTCCCGCTGGCAGCGCACCTCGATGCCCGTGGGCACATGGCGTAGCACCACGGTGGAGCTGGTTTTATTGATCTTCTGCCCGCCGGCACCGGTGCCGCGGATGAAAGTCTCCTCCAAGTCCTCCTCGCGGATGCGGAGGCTCCGCATCCGGGCGCTCAGGGCGTCGTCGCTCTCGTTCATGGGACGATCTTTGCTGTTTGAAATGACAGTCGCAACCGCTATGACAGCCGGATGGAAGAATACCACCGACTGCTGCGCAAGGTGCTCGAACACGGCTCGTATCGCGAGGACCGCACGGGCACCGGGGCGTATTCGATTTTTGGCGAGCAGAGCCGCTATGACCTGCGCACGCATTTCCCGCTGGTGACGACGAAGAAGCTGCATCTGCGCTCGATCATCCATGAGCTGCTCTGGTTCATCAAAGGCGACACGAACGTCAAATACCTGCAGGACAACAAAGTGACTATTTGGGACGAATGGGCCGATGAAAATGGTGACCTCGGTCCCGTGTATGGCGCTCAATGGCGGCGCTGGCAGGGTGATGATGATGCCACGCCGCACGACCAGATCGCCGATGTGGTCGAGTCGCTGAAAAAGAACCCTTACAGCCGCCGCCACATCGTCAGTGCGTGGAATGTGGGCCGCATCGGTGAGATGGCGTTGCCGCCTTGTCACTGCTTGTTCCAGTTTTTCGTCGATAAAGGTCACCTGAGCTGCCAGCTCTACCAGCGCAGCGCGGACATCTTCCTCGGCGTGCCGTTCAACATCGCCAGCTATGCCTTGCTCACGATGATGGTGGCGCAGGTGTGCGATTTGAAACCGGGCGAGTTCGTTCACACCTTCGGCGACCTGCATCTTTACTCGAATCACCTCGATCAGGCCCGCGAGCAGCTCTCACGCGAGCCGCGTGCGCTGCCGGTGATGAAGATCAATCCGGATGTGAAGCACCTAGATGACTTCAAATTCGAGGATTTCACCCTCGAAGGCTACGATCCGCATCCCACGATCAAGGCTCCGATCGCCGTTTGAGTCACACAGGCTCGGTTTGCAGCGCTTCTTTCGGTTCGCGGTGTGTCCTGCGGCAAAACTCGTCATAGCTGATGACCTCGAATCGGCCGTCGAAATGCTCGATGATGGCTGTCATTGACTCGACCCAGTCACCGGAGTTCAGGTAATGGATCTCGCCGAGCATCTTGTCCGTGGGCGTGTGGATATGCCCGCAGATGAGACCGGCGCAGTGACGCCAGCGGGCGAGTTCGACGACCTGCTCCTCCCAGCGGCCCATCGGGCTCACTTTGGCCTTCACCTTGGCCTTGGCCCATTTGGCGAGGGAAAAGGGCTCTTTGCCGAGAAGTTTGCGCACCCAGTCGATGATGCGGTTGAAGCGAAGCAGGGCGTTGTAGCCGTAACCGCCCAGTTTGGCGAGCCACGCATGATTGGTCGTCACGGCGTCAAAGCCGTCACCATGCACGATGAGGTAGTCACCGCGTGATGTGGCATGCAGGTGCTCTTCGGTGATGCTCAAATTATCGAGCTGGATGGGGATGAAGCGGTCGAGGATGTCGTCGTGGTTCCCGCGGAGGTAGATGACCTGCGTGTTCTCCTTCTCCATCTTCCGCAAAACGGTGCGGATGAAGCCGGTGTGACCTTGGTTCCAGCCACCTAGCCGTTGCAAGTGCCACGCGTCGATGATGTCGCCGTTGAGGATGAGCTTCTCGCAGGGCGTGTGACGCAGGAAATGCGCGGCCTGGAGGGCCTTGCTGTCCTTCATGCCGAGGTGCACGTCCGAGACGATCACCGTGCGCACGCGGAGCTTGGTCTTTTCGCGGATGGGATCGAGATCGCTCATTTGTCGGCTGGGCGTGCGGTGGCGAGTTCGTGCTCGAATTGCTCGATGACACGGCCCCAGCCAAAGTCGCTGGCGGACTGGCGTGCGGCCTGGCGCAGCGCGGCATCCTTCCAGCGGGCGGCGATGGCTTGAGTGCGGTTCACGAAGGCATCTTCGTCGCCAAACGGTGCCAGCCAACCATTTTCGCCATCGCGGATCACGAGGCGTGGTGCGGCATAATCAAAGGCAAGCACGCCGAGACCGCTCGCCATAGCCTCGAGCACGACATTGCCAAAGGTCTCGGTGATGCTCGGAAACAAAAACAGGTCCGCGCTGGCATAATGCCTCGCGAGGTCCGCTCCGGTGCGTGCGCCTGCGTAAATGGCCTGCGGATACTCGCTGCGCATGGGGTCGAGCCTTGGGCCATCGCCGACGAAGACGAGCTTGGCTTGTGGCTGCATGAGGCGAAGGGCTTCGAAGGCTCGAACCGCCAGCGGAAGGTTCTTTTCCGCGGCGATGCGGCCCACGCAGATGGCCACGGGAGTGTTGTCATCGGCACCCCAGCTTTGACGAAGCTCCGCACTGCGGCGTTCGGGGCTGAACAGGTCCGTGTCCACGCCGCGACCGAGCACACCGACATTGTGGATGCCCCATTTCGTCAGCATGGCCGCTGTGTCCTGCGAAGGTGTGAGCGTGCGGGCGGTGGCATTGTGAATGCTGCGCAGGATGCCGGAGGCCACGGCCTCCATGCCGGGCAGATTGTAGTCCTCGAGGTAGGATTGAAAATTCGTGTGGAAGCCGCTCACCACCGGAAGGTGACGCTTGGCTGCCGTGCGAATGGCTGCGATGCCGAGCGGAGTCTCCGTGGCAACGTAAAGCACATCGGGGCGAAACGAATCAAACAGCACCGAAAGCTCCCGGCCGGAGGCAAAACCGATGCGCAAGGCATCATAGCCCGGCAGAGGCATCGAGGACATCACATGGCGCGGAAGACCTGGCTCGCGGCTGGAGGCTTCGTGTGTCGTGACGACCTCGACGACGTGTCCACGCTTCGCCAGCCCTTCGCTGAGCGTCTGGAGAGATCTCGCCACGCCGTTGATATCCGGCGGGTAGGTGTCGGTGACGATCAGGATGCGCATGCAGAGAGGAAACAGCACCCGTGGGTGCTTTCCAAGCGGCTTGTGTGACGAAAACGTTAGCGCCGAGGTGCTCGCAGCGAAGGATAAAAGTATCGGGGCCATTCCTGGCCCCACGAGCGGGGCAGGAATGCCCCGGATACGGGATCAGTAGCTGCGTGCGAAAATCACGCGGCGGCTGCTAGGGCGGCCGGTGAGGAAGCACTTGCCCTCTTCGGCGTATTGATCGCCGTTCGGGATGCAGCGGATGGTGATCTTGTTTTCCTTCGCGAGCTTTTCTTCCTCTTCAATTGTGCCAGCCCAGTGCATGAGGGCAAAGCCGCCGCCGTTTTCATCAGCGAAGAAGGCTTTGAACTCGTCGAGCGTGTCCAACTTCTTCATGTTCGCGTCCCGCATGACGGTGGCGCGGTCGAGCAAGGCCTGCTGGATGTCGGCGAGGCGCTCCTGCACGGTCTGGAGGAAGTCTTCCTTTGGAATGAATTCCTTCTCCTTCGGGCTCTTGTCGCGACGAGCCACAGCGACGCTGCGGCTGGTGATGTCACGCGGACCCATTTCGACGCGCATCGGCACGCCTTTCTTGATCCACTCCCAGTTCTTTTGGCCGCCGGGCAGGTCACGCTTGTCCACGTGCACGCGGATGGGCTCACCGGCCCATGTTTGCGAGCGCAGCGTCTGGGCGAGTGCCTCGCAGGCGTCGATGATTTCCTGACGGGTGTCCGGCTTCGGCGTGACGGGAAGGATGACGATCTGCTGCGGGGCGACGCGTGGCGGGAGCATGACGCCATCGTCATCGCCGTGGGCCATGATCATGGTGCCGATCAGGCGGGTGCTGACGCCCCAGCTCGTGGTGTGGGCGAACTGCTTCGTGTTGTCGCGGCCGAGGAACTGGATGCCTGCGGCCTTGGCGAAGTTTTGGCCGAGGTAGTGCGAGGTGCCGGCCTGAATGGCTTTTTTGTCCTGCACCATCGCTTCGACGGTCAAAGTACGCACGGCACCGGGGAAACGCTCGCGCTCGGTCTTCTCACCGGGGATCGTCGGGATGGCCAGGTGATCGCGAAGGAATTCCTCATACACTTGGTGCATGGTTTCAGTCTCCACGATGGCCTCTTCGGCCGTTTCGTGAGCGGTATGGCCTTCCTGCCAGAGGAACTCGGCGGTGCGCAGGAACAAACGCGGGCGCATTTCCCAGCGCATGACGTTCGCCCATTGATTGATGAGCAGCGGCAGGTCGCGGTAGCTCTCGACCCAGCGGGCAAAAGCGGCCCCGATGATGGTTTCGGAGGTGGGGCGGATGACGAAAGGCTCGGCGAGCTCGCCGGTGGGAACCATTTTGGTGCTGCCATCAGGCTGCTTTTGAGCCTCCAGGCGATGATGCGTGACCACGGCGCACTCGGTGGCAAAGCCCTCGGCATGCTGCGCCTCTTTTTCGAGGTAGCTCAGCGGGATGAGCAGCGGGAAGTAGGCGTTCACATGGCCGGTGGCCTTGAACTTGGCATCGAGCTGGCGCTGGATGTTTTCCCAGATGCCATAGCCCCAAGGCTTGATGACCATGCAGCCGCGGACTTCGGAGTTTTCGGCGAGATCAGCGGCGCGGATGACCTGTTGATACCATTCAGGGAAATCTTTTTCGCGAGTCGGAGTGATGGCGGTGGCGTTGCTCATGGAAGGGCGCGGAGAGTAGGGCAGGGAAGGGAAAGCGCAAGGCGGACGCGTGGCTGTTCCGTTCGAGGGGGGCTGGAGTGCTGGAGTGCTGGAGTGCTGGAGTGCTGGATGGGGTGAGTGGTTGCAAAACACCTCCCTCCATTAATCCATTACTCCACCAATCCATGACTCCAGCACTCCAATGCCGCGGCTCAGGCCGCCTTTTGGAGGCGGGAGGCCATGGCTCCGGGTTCATCACGCTCCACGAGGCCATCGCGGAGGCGAATGATGCGGGTGCAGCGCTCGACCATGCGTTCGTCGTGAGTGACGAAGACGAGCGTTTTACCCGCTCGATTGAGGTCGTCGAAGATGCCAAGGATCTCCTGGCCGGATTTGCTGTCCAGATTTCCCGTCGCCTCATCGGCAAGGATCATGAGCGGATTGTTCGACAGGGCTCGGGCGATAGCCACACGCTGCTGCTGGCCGCCGGAGAGCTCGGTGGGCTTGTGATAAAGACGATGCTCCAGGCCGACCTGCGTCGCGAGGCGAGTGGCGACCTCGACCATGTCGGCATCCTTGGCCCCGCCGTAATACATGGGCACGGCGATGTTTTCGATGACGCTGAGCTGCTGGATCAAATTGTAGCTCTGGAAGATGAAACCGAGGTTCCGGTTCCGGGCCGAGGAAAGGTCGTCGTCATCAAGGTGGGCCACATTTTGCCCGCCGAGGAAATAATCGCCGCTGGTGGGCTGGTCGAGGCAGCCGAGGACATTCAGCAGCGTGGATTTCCCGCAACCGGAAGGCCCCATGATGCAAACATACTCGCCTGGAAAAATCGAGAGCGAGACACCTTGCAGCACATGCTGGACCATGTCGCCCATGCGGTAGCTTTTGCGGATGTCCACAAGCTTGATGATGGGGGCAGCCATGCGTCAGGAGGTTCCCGGTTCTCGGTGAGCAGCGAAAGAAAATCACGCGCCTGCGGCGGCGATGTTCTTTTCCTTGGGTTTGCCATCCTTGGTCTTCTGGGCGGGGCGAGCGGGCTGTTGAGATTCCTCGACCTCTGTCTTCTTCGGCAGGGTCAGGGCGACGTCTTCGCCGGGCTTCAGGCCGTCCTGAACCTCGATGAACTCATCATTGAACTGGCCGGTGACGATGGAGCGGCGCTCCAGCGAGCCACCTCTGCTGACGTAGCAGAAGTGATGATCGTCTCCATCGACCTCGATGGACTGCACGGGGACGTAAAGCACATCGGCGAGCTGATTGACGATGATCTCGACCTTGGCGTTCATGCCGGGTTTCAGCCACGGATGGTAGCCGTCGATGTGGATGGTGGCGGGATAGACCTTCAAATTCGGCGTGTAACGGCTGCTGGTGCTGTCCGGAAGGATGGCGAGCTCGGCGACCTTCCCTTCGAGGAGCTTGCCGGGCTCCGCATCGACGCGGACGAGGGCTCGCTGGCCGATGTGGACCTTTTTGACCTGCGATTCATGGATGTTCACCTTCACGCCCATCTGACTCATGTCCGGGATGGTGAGGATGGTCTGGCGGAAACGGACGGAGGAGCCCTCTTCGATGCTGTTGCTGTAATTGTAGGACGAGGAGGCATTCAGGTCTCCGTAGGCCACGAGGCCGGGCTGGATGGCCTTGATGACGCAAGCCTTGAGCTGGCGATCAAGGTCCTCACGCTGAGTGACCTCCATCTCGTGGCGGCGTTTGGCCGTCTGAAAACGGACCTCGACCTGCGCCATGCGGCTGCGGTTTTCACGAATGGTGCGCTGGAGCTTGTTGATGGCCTCGCGGTAGTTCGAGATGAGCGTGGCGCACTGTTTGTTGAATTCATAGGCCTTGAAAAGGGAGAGCTGGGTCTCGGCGGTCTTCACTGAGAGCTCGACCTTGTCATAGGTGACCTGATCGTTTTCGAGCTGGGTCTTGGAGATGTAGTTTTTGCCTGCAAGACGGCCAGAGGCCTCGACTTTCTGTTTGGCGACGGCCAGCTCCGATTTGCGCAGGAGGAGGTCGTCCTCAAGCTGGCGGAGCTTTTGCTGGGCCTCGCCATCGCTGGCGCTCTTTGAATTGAGGAAGGGGCTGAAGTCGATGCGTTCCATGCTGGGCTTCGCGATGGCTTTCTTGGCAGCTTTCTCATCGGCAGACTTGGGTTTGCCTGCATCCGGGCTCACGGGCGTGTCCGCCTGGGATTCGAGAACGGCTGAGTAGGATTCAAAGGCAGTCACGTTCGAGGGCAGGCCGGCCTTGGCGAGCACAGCGGAGGCGACTTCGCGGCCGAGATACTTCTCGAAGTCCATCAGGGCGAAAATGCCCACTTCTTTTGCGGCGCGGAAGAGGCTCTGGTTCTCGCTTTTTTGGATTTCGCGGTTCTGGTCAGCGTCGATGAAGGCCGACACGGTAGTCTGGAACTCGATCTCGTGGTTCTGTATCTTTTGCCGCACCTCGGTGTCGTCGAGTTCAACGAGCACCTTGCCGTTTTTCACATCCTCTTCGGTGACGAGGTAGCCCTCGGGGATGAGGGAAAGGATCTTGGTGGGGATCTCGATCTCGGACTTCAGCTCCAGATTCTGCAAGGCGCGGATTTCACCGCCCTGGAGGACATCGATCTCCAGCGGGCCACGCTGCACGGCAAAGGTGGGAACGACCTGCGCAGCATCCGAGGAGCCTGCCAGCCACTTCCAACCAAGCCAGACGGCAGCTACCGCGACGGTCGCCAAGCCAAGCCAAGTAATGGTTTTTCCCTTTTTCATCATTCTCCCTTTGGTTTCTCCTTTTTCAATACGTCCACCCACGAGCCGTCTTTCTCTATGAAGAGGACGCCCATGTCCCGCCACAGCTGCAGGCGGACCAAATTGTGATTGATGCGGGTGGACACCATGAGGTCGCGGGTGGTGTTCATGTCGCGCTGGGCCTCGATGAGGTCACGCGGGGTGTTTCGACCTTCCTCGGCAAAGGCGGTCTCGACCTCGATGCGGCGCTTGCTGATCTCCATGCCGCGGACAGCGAATTCATACTGCTTACGGGCCACCTCGAGGTCCCGCCAGCCAGTGCGCACGGCATTGCGCACCTGTTCCTCGGCCAGTTCCAGCTCGCGGCGGGCACGCTGCTCGGCCACGAGGGCGGCACGGAGGGTGTTGCGCTCGGGTTTTTGGTTGAGGTTGAGGTCGGTATTGAGGCCGATCGTGGCCCCGCGGTTGCCGGTTTGGAGTTGGAAGTCGTTGCGATTCGGATCGTCGAGCACCCGGCTGGACACGACGGCATTGAGCGTGGGCAATGTCTCCTGTTTGGCGATGAGGACACGGCGGCTGGCGTCCTCGACACGGTCTTTGTTGTTCCAAAGATCGAGCCGTGTGGTAAGTGCCGTCTGGAGGGCATCATCGAGCGTGCCGGGCGGTGTCAGGATTTGCAGGTCATCGAGGTCCTTGTAATCGAGCACGATGCGCTCGGTGACGGGCAGTCCGAGGGTGATTTTGAGGTCATCGACGGCCTGTTCGTAATTGCGGATGGCATTGACCCAACTGCGCTGGAAGTTGATCTGCGCCTGGAGGAGCTGGCCGAGGGAGGAAGGATTCCCCTGGCCGTTTTCCACGAGGGATTTCTGCTGCTCGACGATGTTGTTGAAGGCCATGTAGGCCAGGTAGGCGTTTTTGGCGCTCTCGCGGCTCTGGATGGTCCGGTAATACTGCGTGGCCACGTCCACCGCGAAGGGCTGGACGGGCCGAACGTCGGTCTTGACCACGAAGGCGCCGTCACGCAGCCCCGCCCAGCGGGCATCGAGCGCCACGGACGCGAGCAGCGGGCCCGACCCGCTGGGTGAGGAGACCCGGGGAATGCGTTCGATCAGCTGACCGATGCGCTGGGCCTGTGCGCCGTGCTCGCGGCTCAGCCCCGAGCCGGGCATGAAGCCGGGTTCGAACACGATCACCGACACCCTCCCCGGCGCCTGCCGCTGCAGTTCGTGGGCGAAGTACATCAGCGCCAGTTTCGAGTTCGAGTAAGCGACGCCGGCCGCCCGCAGCGACGGGTCGCTGTCGGCGGGCGCCGGCTGGGCCAGCCGCAACGGATCTTCCCACTCGGCGGGCGGCACGTGCAGCAGTCGCCGGAAGAAGTTCTCGTGGTAGGTGTTCGAGCCGAGCAGCACCACGCGCGACGGTTTCGCCAGGTGGTCGAGCAGGTCGCCGATCAGCGCGGCATGGGCCAGATAGTTGACCGCGAACGTCACCTCGTAGCCGTCGGCGGTTGCCCGGCGGGTGTCGGTGGCGGTGAGCCCGGCGTTGGCCACGATCGCCCGCAGCGGCGCGATGGTGCCGGCGTCCACCAGGTCGCGCACCTGGCCGGCGGCGTTCTGCACGTCGCCGAGGTTCGAGAGGTCGACACCCACGGGGTGCGCGGTGGCCCCCAGTGCCCGCACCTCAGTGGTGATGGCGTCGAGACGCGGGCCGGGCCGGCCGAGCAGTACCAGGTCAGGACGGTCGGCGGCCGGTCGCTGCGCCATGGCCAGCACCGCGTACCGTCCCAGCCCTCCGGTGGGCCCGGTGATGACGACGCTGCCCGCTGCATTCGCTGCTGTGTTCATGGCTCGATCAGGTCGGTGCTTTCTGGGCGCCCTAGGCGTCGAGGCCCGAGCGCTCGGCCAACCGCGAACGCATGGTCTGCACCTGCGTGAGCGTCTTCTGCAGGCCGGCCTCCATCGCGGCCATGCGGCCGTCCACGTAGAGGTCGGCCTCTTTGCGCAACCCGTCGGCGTCGGCGTTCGCGCGTTGGTCGAGCTCGTCCGCGCGGCGGCGGGCGGTGGTGAGCACCTCGCTGGCCGACACCAACTCGTCGGCCCGGCGTTGGGCGGCGCGCACGATCTGATCGGCCTCGGCACGGGCCCGCTCGACCTCGGGCGGGTTAGCCTGCGCTTTCTCG
>CALMTT010000257.1 GCA_937872615.1 uncultured Verrucomicrobiaceae bacterium
AAAATCGGCAGCGAGACCCGCCGGTGCGCCTCCGCGATGTCCGCGAGGCCGATTGGGACATAGTCCGGCTTTGTCCCCGTGGCATAGAGCGGCCCGAAGCCGATGTAATCCGCACCTTCCGCCTGCGCCGCCACGGCCTGCGCGAGGCTGTGGGTCGATTTGCCGACGAAACACGCTCCGCCGGTGACCTCGCGGGCCTTCGCCACCGCGTCGTCATCCTGGCCCACATGAATGCCCTCACACGCGATCAGCGCGGCGATGTCCGCGTGGTCATTGATGATGAGCGGCACATCAAAATCACGCATCACCGCCTGCATCCGCCGCGCGAGCTGCTCCACCTCGCTCTTTGTGGCTTTCTTCGCGCGAAGCTGCAGCAAGTCCACCCCGCCCTCGCAAAGCGCCACGGTCATTGTTTCCACGTTGGCAGTCGGCACATAGCCGAGATCGAGGATGCCATACAGGCGGGCTTCAGCGGGCGTTTTCGGGGTCATGGGCGCGTCATCAGGATGAAATCAAACAACTCCCCGTGTTGGCGGCCATCGAGCGTGATGTCAAACGGCACCATCTGAACTCCCGCAGGCTGTGAAGCACGGTTTTGCACCTTCAGCGTCACCGGAAAGCTCTGCCGGCTTTTCGCGGCGACGGTGCCTTCGAGCACTTGGGGCTCCGCGGTGATGCCCGGAGGCAGTTTCAATGCCACGCGATGCTTCTGCGGGCGATCATGAAAGTTCCGCACCGTGACCTGCACAACCTGTGTGTCTGCTTCCGTGAGATCGACGCGATACGGATACGCACTCACCCAATAAGGATCGAAGCCGTATTCATAGTCTTCACCGGGCAGCAGGGCTTTGTATTTCGAGATGATGCGCAGCGCCCAGTCGTGGTAGCGATCAATAAAAGCCTTCGGCTCGGTCATGAGCACGCCGTGGGCACCCATGATGATGTCCGGCTGGAGCTTTTGCAGATACTTCGCGGCCACGAGGTAGCCTTCGTCGATGATGGCGCTGTTCCGGGCGTTCACGCACTCGTGGCCGTTTTGCGCCGGATCGCTCGGATCACCAAAGAGGTTGTCACCGGTGAAGACGACCTTCTTGCCATCCAGCATGAGCCAAAGCGCATTGCCAAACTCCGTCTGGCCGGGCATCCAGTCGATGTGAAGCTGGTAGCCTTCCCATTCGATGACATCGCCCGCTTTGAGCACGCGATCGATCTTCGCCTTTTCAAAGCCGGCGTTGTAGGCACCGATCATGGCCGGGTAGTCGTAGTAGCGCGGGTTCTCGCACTTGTCGGCAATGGTATCCATCGTCCAAAACTTCACGCCATGGTCCTGCAATGCCGGGAAGAGCGTGAAGTGATCGCCATGCGAGTGTGAGATCCAGCAGGCGTCGATCTGTTTGAGCCCGACATGCTGCTTCATGTCGCTGATGATGCGCTCAAGCACAAGCTTCGGGAACAAGCCGCAATCCAGCAGCAGAGCGTGGCCGCTGTCGGCGATGACGATGGCAAAATTCTTCCCCGCCATCTCCGGGCCGAACATGTAAAGGTGCGGCGAGACTTGCACGATGTAGTGCGCCAGGGTCGGTTTCGTAGCCGGATGTGGTCCGCGTTTGGACAAATCATTCACCGGATAGCCACGAATGTAATCCGGACGGAAGTCAGCGAGCTTCGTCTTGAAGGCGGATAGCTGCTCCGGGGCGTTTTGGATCAACGGACCCTGCGATGAAACCGCCAGCCGGGGCTTCAGCGCGATCAATTTGTCCACCGAAGCCATCAACGCATCGAGCCCCTTCGCGAAGCCATAGTCCCACTCGGTGTCGAACCAGTTCGTCATCTTCGCGCCATCATGCATCACGCCGCCGAGCACGATGAGGTCGTCCAAAACATAGCTCATGCCGCCCGGTGAATGCCCCGGCGTGCTCATGCAGCGGATCGCGCGGCCATGCCACTCGATCACATCACCATCTGCTAGCCATTGATCGACCTTCAACGGCTGTGCCGGAGGCCGCACGTAGCTGGAGCCATGCACGCTGAACTTGTCGCCCAGCCGCGGATGCCATTTGCGGAAGGAGGTGGGTGTCTCAAACAACTCCTGCTCCTCCTTCGGTGCTGCCACCCGCGTGATGCCGCGGTCGAAACGATCAAGGCCTTGCAACAGCTCGCGGTGATGCCCGGTGAGCAGCACCTGCTCGATTTTCTTCACATCGATCTGCTCCAGCACGCTCGCATCACCGGGATCAATGATCAGCGCCGCATCGCCATCGCGGAGAATGACGGTGTTGCAGGTGCCTTTCGAGACCAACAACCCCGGCGCGACCTCTTCCAAGGCCGCGTGGCTGATCACAGGAAACAAGACGAGAGCGGCGAGAAGGCATTTCATTGCGGGTAAGCCTGAAATCACCTTCACGAGGCCAATTCTTGCCAGCGACAACGAGTTCATCGGTTGGAGTGTAGGCTTTAGCCGATCTGGAGGATCGTTCGGATCGGCTAAAGCCTAGACTCCAACACCTGCTGCTCGATTACTTCTTCAGCCCCGCGAGCATCGCCTTCATCTTCGCGACGGTTTCGGCGTGCGCGGGGTCCTTGGAGAGGTCTTTCGACTCCCGCGGATCGTTTTGCATATCGATGAGCGTCGCGCCTTGACGGCCTTCGTCCCATTCGGTGTAGCGGAATTGCTCGGTGCGCACGCTGACGCCGAAGAAGCCGCCCGCTTTGCCTTTGCCCTTTCCTTTTTTGCCTTTGTTGAGGTTCTTCGGGTCAAAGTTCGGCGCGGTGGTGCCGACGGGGGCTCCACGCAGGGTTTGGGAGAAGGCGGGCTTGTCCCAGGCGGCCTTCGGATTGTCGAGCAGCGGCTTGAGGCTCACGCCATCGCTTTGAGGAAGCGGCAGGCCGCACACGTCGGCGAGCGTGGCGTGCACGTCGATGAGCTCGACGGGGCGCGGGCAGTTCTTGCCGTTGTTCGCGTTGCCGGGCACGCTGATGATGAGCGGCACGCGGGCGGAGTTTTCCCAGATGCTTTGCTTTTGCCACAGGCCGTGATCGCCGAGGTGGTAGCCGTGGTCGCTGTGAAACACGATGACCGTCTTCTCACGCAGCCCGAGACGCTCGACCGCATCCACGACCTGCCCGACCTGATCATCCATGAAGGTGGTGGAGGCAAAGTAGGCCTGGAGGATCTCTTTGCGCATCGGGTCGGTGAGCTGGTCCTGCTCTTTTTTGTAGCTGGCGTAAGCGGCCGCTGGCATGCCCGGCGCATCCTTCATCGGGCCGGTGGCGAGCTGGATCTTGTCGATGGGATAGCCTTCGAAATACTTCGCCGGAGCGACATACGGCGTGTGCGGACGGTAGAACCCGACGGCGAGGAAGAACGGTTTGTTGTCCCTCTGGAATTCCTCCAGTTGGGAAATCGCGGAAGTCGCCGAGAGACCGTCCGTGAATTCCTCATCGTTGCCGTCTGCCTTCAACCAACTGACGGTCCCTCCAAATGTCCCCGGCCTCAGGGAGAAGACTTTATTCTCCTCGGCCTTGTCCCGTCCCGCGGGGTTGATCACCATCTCCCAGGAGGGGAGATCATCCAGGCCGCTGGTTCCGATCTGTCCCGGGACGCCATAGTGATACAGCTTGCCGATGCGCCGCACGCCGTCCCTACAGTCGGCATTGCGCTTGACGCCTGCGCAGGTGACCAAGGCCAGCCCGGTGCACTTCCCGGCGCCGGCCACCGGCCAGCTCTTCGGGTATCGCGACGCGACCGACAGCTACTTCACGGTCGACCTTGCCACGGGCAACCTCAGCCTGGCCTCGGCCGCGAAGGGCCGCCGGGCCTGGCCCGCGGCTACTGGCGCACGCATGCCGAGGTGGTGCGGGCATTGCGACGAGCCCTGGATGCAACTCCCT
>CALMTT010000258.1 GCA_937872615.1 uncultured Verrucomicrobiaceae bacterium
GCTGGCTGTGGAGGCTCTGAAACGCAGTCAGCCGGGCGAAATCCTGGAATTGACGCGTTCGCACGCCCTTCACTGTTACCCGGAGCTGTTCGAGTAAGGAGGCTCTGCCGGGTTTTAGAGCTTTGGCAGGCTGTAGAAGCCATTCCCGGTCACATGATCGAGATTCGATGGCGTGATGAGCAGCGGGGCGATTTGGTATTCTGCCTGCGGTTTGAAACCGGGCTCTTTGCGTAGCTTCATAATGATCTCGAGTGCCGCATCGACCAGCGGCGGCCTGCCCACGGTGGCATCGATTTCACCTGTCCGGAGAAGGTGCATGCCCTCGTTGCGCCCCGGGAGTGCGTTCACACCGGCGATGAGGAGGTTTTCGCGGATGTTATAGGTGGTGGCGGCCTTGACCACGCCTTGGGCGATGGTGTCACTGTGGGCAAAAACGATGTCGAACTGCTTCTGGATACGAATGGCATCCACGAGCCGCTGAAAGGCATTGTCGGCAGACCACTCCGTGGAGGCATCGTGGACGAGCACGACACCGGGCACCGTCTTGAGAGCCTCGCTGAAGCCTGTGGCGACGTCGCTGCACCAGGGCGAGTCGTCGGAGCCGCGGAGCTGAACCACACGTCCGGCAGCCTCGTTTTTGCCTTCTTCGGCCGCTTTGCGCTTCAGCGCCTCGACCGCCAATGTGCCGGCGGCTTTGCCAATGACGACGGGATCGCAGTAAACGAGGGTGGTGCAGCCCTGCAGGCGTTTGTCGAGCCCGATGACAGGGATGCCGGCGGCCATGGCCTCCATGATGGGGCCGGAGAGGTCGGCTTTCTCCACAGGGTCTATAATGATGGCGGCTGCCTTGCGCTGGACGGCCTCGTGAATCTGCCGCGCCTGTGTTTCAGCCTTTCCGGAAGCGTCGAAAGGAGCAAAGCGGTTGCCGGATTGGCGACCGATCAGGATGGTCAACATGCTCTTTTGGTAGAGCTGGAAGGCCCCGGAGGTCTGGGATTGGAGCAAAACCACCTCGGCACGCGTGTCGTTCTTTTCGAGGCCCAGCGTGGCCGCCAGCTCGGGGGGAGGCTGGAAGGTCATTGTCTGCTGGTCCATCTGCTGGAGCTTTTTGTTGTGCTGGGCGAACGGATCATTCGCGTTTTCGTCCGGCGGGTCGCAGGAGACAAGCATGACGGCGGCGAGCAGAAGGCTGGAAAGTCGGAGGTGCATGGCAGGTGTCACCGGGCGATGAAGCTCCGGTAATTAATGGGTCTTTTTGCCACGAAACGACCGCTGGCACAAGAGCGCAGCGTGATGGGTTGAGCATGGGTAGTCTGTGCTTGCGCAATCAGGGTTTGGCTCCAGTGTCCGCGCCACTTTTCCCCTCTGCATGAGCACCACCAAGAAAACCGCTGTCGTCACCGGAGCCGCTGGCTTCCTCGGGTCTCATCTCACGGATCGGCTTCTGGCGGAAGGTTTTCGCGTGGTGGGCATGGATAACCTGATCACTGGCAACGTGCGAAACATTGAGCACCTGGCCGGCAATCCGGACTTCGACTTCATCAAGCACGATGTGACGAAGTTCATCTACTTGCCGGGCAAAGTGGACCTGATCTTCCACTTTGCCTCGCCTGCCTCGCCCATCGATTACCTGCAGATTCCGATTCAGACGCTGAAGGTCAGCTCTTTGGGCACCCACAACGCCCTCGGCCTGGCGAAGGAGAAAGGAGCCACTTTCCTGATCGCCTCCACCAGCGAGTGCTATGGTGACCCGCTCGAGCACCCACAAAAAGAAACGTATTGGGGCAATGTGAACCCAATTGGTCCACGTGGCTGTTACGACGAGGCCAAACGCTTCGCCGAGGCTATGACCATGGCTTATCACCGCGCTCATGGCGTGGACACGAAGATTGTGCGCATCTTCAACACCTACGGCCCTCGCATGCGTCTGGAGGATGGGCGTGTGGTGCCCGCCTTCATCGGCCAGGCGCTGGCAGGCCGCCCGCTCAGTGTTTTCGGAGATGGCAGCCAGACTCGCAGCTTTTGCTATGTCTCCGACCTGATCGACGGCATCTTCAAGCTCTCACAAAGCAATTACCACGAACCGGTGAACATCGGAAACCCCGCTGAGATGACCATTTTGCAGTTCGCCGAGGCCATTTTGCGCATCACGGGTGTCCAACAACCGATCGAGCACAAGCCGCTGCCACAAGACGATCCCAAAGTGCGCCAACCGGATATTACGCTGGCTAAAAAACTCCTTGGATGGGAGCCAAAAGTCTCCTTCGAGGAGGGAATAACAAAAACAGTCGCTTATTTTCGCGATTTTCTGCGAATCAAACCTTGATGTGAGAGCGGCTTTGTTGATAAAACAGACAATATTCCAAACCGAATTCCCGACCTGTCATGAAGCGTTACCTCATCCAATCACTCGCCATCCTCGCCTTGGGCACTTCTGCCTACTCGCAGGCTCCAGCCCCCGCGGCTGACGCCCCGAAGGTCAAAGTCGATGTGAAACGCGTCGTCCCTGGCGAGCAAGGGACCCCCGACTTTTCCGCCGGCAATGTCAATATGAAGCGGTGGCGGCCGAAGAAGTGGTTCGAACTCGATGCGGAATTTGAGATCAAGGTGCCTCAGGACGCAGGTGGCCGTAATGGAAGTTTCAGCGGTCTTCAGGCGAATGTGTACCTTGTCTTCAACTCGCAGACCAAAGATGGCAAATATGAGGCTGCCAAGGCGACACTGACGCTCACATCGGTTCCTGCCTCCGAATCATGCCATGTGCTTGCTTATGTGTCTCCGTCTGATCTGCGTGCCATCTTGCAGCGGGACACTTTCACCGCCACCACTGACATCCGCGGTTGGGGGATTGAGTTCGTTGTGAACGGCCAGCGCATGGCTGGAGAAGGCAATCCAAAGCCAACAGCGGGGAACGTTTGGTGGGAGAAGACCGAAAATCTGGCCATTCGCGAAGGGGTGATCAAAGCCAAGTCTGAGACTCCCTTTGCCA
>CALMTT010000259.1 GCA_937872615.1 uncultured Verrucomicrobiaceae bacterium
GCCGGTGTTCAAGCGGAACAAAAAACCTGGTCCAGGGTCTGTTCACGTCAGCATAGAGCACCGTTTTGCATTTGGCGCAGGCCATCGCGACGGCGTCGCCCTTTTGGGGATTCAATTCGTCACCGGTGTTCTTGACGTGATACAGCGGAATAAATTTGCGTTCTTCATAAACACGCGTGGTTGATTTGCCTCCCGATGACGCGCAACCCGTGACCGCCAATCCCACCGTGAGGAGTGCCGCCCAAGCGGCGAGATGCTTAAAGTGCCGTGTGATCTTCATGACTTTGCCTTTCTCGTAAGCCGCCACAATGCTTCGCACTGACGCATGTGACCGCTCGTTTCGCTGTCATTCCTTTATACGATCAACACGGAGTTCACCCCTCTACTATCGGCTGTCGCCGTCCCATTTGTCGCCGGGTTGCTGACAACCTGCCCGTCAACCACCAAGGCATAATCATAACGCCCCGGCGACAGGAACAACATGCGCGCCCAACGACCGTGCCCTGCCGGACACATCGGTGTGGCGGTTGGATCCCAGCCGTTGAATGTTCCCGCAAGGCTGACGTGATGAACGAAGGCCCACTGGAGCTTGAACAGAACGCACCGCAACTTCGGCTTGGTTGCGGTGCATCCCGTTTTCACGTGTGCTTGCAGTGATTCGTCATGTCGCGTTGCGCGCACTGCGTCAGTGCATGTGCGCCGAGTGGTCTGCGTGTTCAGGTGCTCCCGAAGCGGTGGCTTTGACGAACTGGCCGCAGCGGGCCATCGCTTTGCCCATGTAGGGATTGCTCACGGTTGTTCCGGTTTGCAGCCAACTGGCTTTTGCCATCGGGCAATGCACCTGCCGATAGATGCCGGACACAGTTGAATCCTTGGCGGCGAATTGAATGAGCGATTCACTCAACGGCTTGAACGCCTCGCGTGCGGCAACCAGGTCTTTGGCTTTGGCCACGGCTTCCGCCTGCTGCCCAATCGTCGCGGAAAAGGTATTCGCCTTGTCTTCCTTCACCGACTTGGCAATTGCCTGCGCGCTCGTTGTGATACCTTCGAGCGAATCAGCGGCCAGCGCGGTCTGAATCTGGATGTATCCGTCGAAAACCGCCGAGACCGGCTGCGGCAACTTGCCGGTGGCGGTGGTTGCCTGCGCGTTGTGCGACTCGTGCCCGGACATTTTTGAACAGCCTGGCATCGCGGTCGCATCTTCGCCGCCGCAACAACCAGCCTGTGCCGCAAACACAGGCACGGCGATGAACCCGGCTGCGAGGATGGAGAGGACGAATGTTTGTTTCTTCATGTTATGATTTCGATTTTGTTTTTGTGTTGAGGTTTGAACGGACAAACGGAAATCCGGGGATGGAGAAATCGCTCGAAGTCAGCGCGCAAGTGTTTGCGTGCATGATACAGCCGCGACTCGACCGCTTTGGCGGAGCAGTGCAGCAGGCCGCCAATCTCGATTTGGGAAAGCTCATCGTAGGCGAACAGGCGCACTGACTCACGCAGTTGAGGCGTCAGCGCCGCAAGCGAATCCTCCAAGCTGCGCATTTCTTCCTCGTGCTCCAATCGAACATCCGGCGCTGGCTCGCGAGCCGGAATGCGCTGTTGCGATTCCAGTTCCTCCTCGTTCAATTCCTCCAACGAAATGATCTCGGGCTGGCGAGCGCGGTGACGAAGGCGGTTGCGAGCCAGATTAAATGCGATGGTGTAAAGCCAGGTCGTGAACCTCGCCTGCAAATCAAACCGATGCCGGTGGCGATAGACCCGGATGAAAGCCTCGTCCACAACGTCCGTCGCCTCGTTCCAGTCCTTCAGCATTCGCGCAATGACACCATGCAGACGGGCGGCATGACGTTGCATCAAACGCGTCATCGCTTCGTCTTCATCCCGGCACAGGCAGGCCATGTCAGCCGCATCCTGTCGGGCAATCGCTTCCCGTCCGTTCGTGCTTCGGTCTGGCGTGAGACATAAATCCTTTTCAACCGTGAGCGCGCCGGATCGGCTACCGATTTGGCGGGCGTCGACTACGAGCGTCTGTGTGGTGCGACTCCATGTCCACTTCGCTTCATGGCCGTTGGTATGCTCACTTCCGTTCGCAGGCGAAACGGACTTGCCGTTTCGGTCCAAAGTCTGGGTCGTTGTGTCAGAAGGTGAAAGAATCAGAGCCATGAAATCGCTCCCATGTCAGACACGGCGCGCTGCGTCAGCCAATGGTTAGAACCGCGTTCGCTCCGCCGTGTGGGTTTGCCACGGTCTCTTTGGCGTTCGGGTCGTCCACCCAATTGCCATCCACCACGAGGCGGTATTCGTAGCGCCCCGGCGGCAGTGTGAGTTCTTTCACCCAACGACCGTTACCGAGAGCAACCATTGGCGTTGCGCCCGGTTGCCAGTCGTTGAACGAACCGGCGATGCACACGGTCTTGGCTTCGCTGCTCTGAAACTCAAACCGGCAGGCACGTTTGCCGGAAGCGGAAGTCGTTGCGGGATTTTTGTTCTTTCTGGCCATGCGGATTCCTTTCTTGCTCGCGGGTGAGCATTCCCCTGTGCGATGGGAACTTGAAATCCGGTGCTGGACCAGTCGCGCAGAGGAATTTTCACGAGCGTATTCATAAACTTCGTCGAACCTTGATACGCCGCAGAACAACGCATCCCTCTGCAAACACGGAGAAATCGTGCCGCCCGGTCGGAATGGAAAGCTCCGTCCGTTCTTGCGTGCTGCCGCATTTCGCGCGTCAACCTATTCCGCCAGTAGTGGCGCGAGGCTTTCGCGGAGTTGCTGACGCGCTTTGTAGATACGCACCTCGACTGCTTTGGCGGAGCAATTTAGAATCTCGCCGATCTCGGCGTGGGACTTCTCCTCGTATTCCGCCAGCACCAGCGGGACGCGCCACTTTTCAGGCAACGCGGCAACGGCGCGGCGCACGGTCTCCGCCCGTTCCTCCGCTTGTGTGGCTTCACTTGGCGACGGCCTGTTTTCGGGAAGCGATTCACTGAAGCTATTGCCCGTGGCTTCGTTATCCGCGTCGAGCGAAACCTGCTGATGGCGTCCGCGCCAGCGGTAACGGTCGCGCACTAGATTGCTGGCGATGGCGTAGAGCCAGGTGGAGAATCGTTTGGCCGCGTCGAACTTCGTCCGGTTCTGATAAACACGGACGAAAGTTTCCTGCGCCAAGTCCGCCGCATCCTCCTCGTTTTGCAATGAACGAACCAAATACTGGAAGATCCGTTCCGCGTGGCGTTCCATCAAATCGTTCAACGCCGCGCCATGTCCCGACGCCAACCGCGCCATGTCGAGGCGATCCTGCTCGTCGGCATCGGCGGGTTTCGCGAACGAACTGCCCGCCTCCGTCTGCACCGACAAGGTGCTGATGCCGGGATGCGTGGTTGGCTGCTGCGAGAACATGGCTTCAATCTATTTGCCCCCGCATCAGGGCGGGCGGACGGACTCATGCCGTCACGCCGCGCCCCGGCGGGCAATGCGCGTTACTTTTTCTCCATGCCTTCGGTGGGCTTGGCGCTCTTGGTCGTAGCGCAGCAAAATGCCGAGTCATCGCCACATGCCTTGCAACTGTGCTTGAGTTCGGTGATGTCGCCTTTAGCGTGGCCGGTGACGGTGATGGTGGAATTGCAGCCGGCGCACGCGTGCGTGCCGATCAACTCCTTCGGCTGGCCGCCTTCCATCAGAAGTTGCGCGCCTTTCGTGCCCTGCTTGACGCGGGTAATCAACACGGTTTTGCACTTACTGCACACCATCGCCATCGTGTCGTCGTCCTTGAGTGCCGCTGCGTCCTTGGTGGTTTTCACTTCCTTGAGCAGCATGAGTTGATGCTCGCCGCCTTTCATGGGCTTCATCGGCTCATCCGCGCGGGCGTTGAGCGACATGGCCAGAGCGAACGCGACGCCGAGGCCGAGGATTGTTTTGCAGACTGACTTGTTTGTTTTCATTTTTGTTCCTTTTGGCTTTTTGTTTGTTGTTCGTTTCGGGGCGAGCCTGCGACCGCAGGCTCAAAGCGTTTCATCGGGTTCTTCGTCCGCCTTCAGCACTTCGTGGATGATGGTGATCAATTTCTCCGGGCCGTCCTGTTTGGGAGCAAAACCGCAAGCCCCTGCCGCGCGGGCGAGACGCTCCGTTCGACGCACGTCGAACATGGTGGTGGCCACGATGGGAAGCGCGGGAGTTTGCGCGTGGAGCAGCTTGATTAAATCCAGTCCGCTGGAAGATTTGAGCTGGATGTCGGTTAAAACGAGATCGGGTTGCAGGGACGCAATGGCTTCAATTGCTTCGCGCGCGTCCTCGGCCACGCCGCACACGGTCAAATCGGTCTCGCGTTCCAGTGCGCCGACGATGCTTTGGCGCATCAGCGGGTGATCCTCGATGACAAAAACTCGGCGTTTCAAAATCCGCGTCGGTCGTTGAACTTTTGTGGCGTTCACGAGAGCAGATTACGTCGAGGTGGAACGCCTGCCCATTGGCGCAGAAGTCACGCTCGCGTAAAGGAGGGAGAATGCTGCGGATAAAGGAAATGCTTATGCACGAGGCGATGATGATGTCCGCTGTCCTTGCCTGCTCCTGGCGCTCGGGTTAATTTGGTTGCCTGACGATGGCAGAATCTCTTTTCAAAGTTGGTGAACTAGCCGAGCGCGCCGAAGTCGGTGTGCAGACGCTGCATTATTACGAGCGGCTTGGACTGTTGCCGAAACCAGAACGCTCCGCCTCGAATTATCGTCTTTACCCGACGGATGCCCTTCGCCGAGTCCAGTTCATCAAGAAATCTCAATCGCTCGGTTTTGCGTTGGAGGAAATCAAAGAGATTCTCGGCTTGCGCGGGCAAGGCCGCGCTCCCTGCCGCTGCGTTGCGGACGTGGGCAAAAAGCATTTGAAAGAGTTGGATGCGCGCATTGCGGCGTTGCAGGAATTCCGGCGGGCGTTGGCAGCCGTCGTGCCGAAATGGGAAAAGGAAACGTCACGTCAACGGAAGTGTGCGGGCGAGTTT
Source organism: uncultured Verrucomicrobiaceae bacterium (assembly GCA_937872615.1). Taxonomy (GTDB): domain Bacteria; phylum Verrucomicrobiota; class Verrucomicrobiia; order Verrucomicrobiales; family Verrucomicrobiaceae; genus Prosthecobacter. Next base: position 4,989 of record CALMTT010000259.1, read on the forward strand.
TGCGATTTAATCGAGCGTTTGCCCCAGATTCCAAGCGGCCCTCCTCCTCTTGAAAAACGGGTAAGAAAAGGCCCTTGACCCTCTAGCCAGATAGAGGCTGTAGGTTTGTTCAGAAACTGAAACTGGAAAAGTTTATGGACAAATCGAAAGCTCTACAAAAGGCCACGTTGGGCGGCAGTCTTCTCGCTGCTGTCATTGCCTCGCTGTGTTGCATCGGGCCGCTGCTCGCGGTGGCGTTCGGACTCGGCGGCTTTGCCGCGTCCGCCGTGTTTGAAAAATGGCGACCGGTATTTTTGGGCGTGACGTTCGCCCTGCTCGCGCTGGCCTGGTATCTTACTTATCGCAAACCGAAAGAAAGCTGCGAGGAAGGCTCGGCCTGCGCGACCAAGCCGGCGGGCAAATGGAACAAAGTAGTTTTGTGGATTGCTACGGGCATTGTCTTACTCACGACCGCCTTTCCCAGTCTTTCGTCGGTGATCCTTCGCGGAACGCAGTCGAGTGTTCCCGGCGCGGTCGCGGGCGATAACAGCGTCGTCTTGAAGGTGGAGATACCGAGCATGGATTGCGCGGCGTGCGCCGTCAGCATCCAGACGAAAATGCGCAAGCTGGCAGGCGTCATCACCGCCAGCGTCAACTACGACACGAAGGAGGCCGAGGTGCAATACGACGCCACAAAACTCGCGCCGGAGAAGATCATCGCGGCCATTGATGAAACCGGGTTCAAGGCCGAGCCTGCCAACAAATAATTTCAACCAAGTCACCCTACGATGTCAGACTGCTGCTTAATCAACTCAACGGATGAAAAGCCTTGCCCCGAAACAGAGAGGGCCGGAGCGAGCAATTGCCCGGAATGTGGTCACCCCGGCAAGGCCGTCGAAACGAAAACGCTGAAACAAATGGTGCAACCGCAGCACCTCGAACTTGCCAGCAAGCCGGGTTTCTTGTTTTGCCGCACCGCAGATTGCGACGTGGTTTATTTCCATCCTGACGGCGACTGTTTGCGGAAGCCCGATGTGCGCGTGCGGGTGGGACTCAAGGAAACCGAAGATCCCGTGCCTGTCTGCTACTGCTTCGGGTTCACGGAGGCGATGGCCGTGGAGGAAATCCGTGCGACCGGCAAATGCAGCATCCCGCGACGCATCACCGCCGAAGTGAAAGCCGGAAACTGCGCCTGCGAAATCCGCAATCCGCAAGGCTCATGCTGTCTGGGCAACGTCAACGCCGCAGTCAAAAGAGTGATGAGACTCATGGCGGTCGAAAACCCGGCAGCACTCCCCTGAAATCCGCCGGCTGTTACGAACCTGCCTATACACTCGGCCCGCCCTGCGAAGCAACCCACCGAATCGCAAACCGCGTGAACTCGGGCGTGGCTTTCAGGCCGAGCTTTTCTTTGATGTGCATCCGATGCACGTCAACGGTCTTGGGACTAAGATGAAGGCGCTGGGCAATCTCATCGGTGCTCCAGCCTTCGCCAAAAAGGCGCATCACTTCCAGTTCGCGGTCACTCAATTTGGTTTCCGGGTCGTTGCCGATTTTGCCGGAGGGAGCGGCCACGGATTCCAGAATCTTGGCGGACATGCGCGGGCTTACCGCAATTTGCCCGCTCAACACGGTGCGGATGGCGTTTGCAAGTTGCTCGTCCGAACCCGCGCCTTTCATCACGTATCCGCGTCCGCCTGCTCGCAACACGCGTGCCGCGTAAAGCGATTCATCCTGCATGGACATCGCGAGCACGGGCAGACCGGGATGCAATGCGAGAATGTCCTTGATCAGTTCAAGGCCCTCCTTGTCGGGCAGCGTCATGTCCACCAGGACGAGATCGGGTTTCAGTTTTGCAATGGCTTCCATCGCTTCGCGCGCTGTGCCCGCCTCGCCGCAGACCATCAAGTCTTGTTCACGGCTCAAGAGATCAGCCTGACCTCGGCGCATCAACGGGTGGTCGTCCACCAGCAGAATCCTTTTGAACTGCGGAGGCGCTGGGCGCAAGGCAGGCGGCGCGAGCTTGCGCTGAGAACGGCTCGATCCTGACTCCAGATGGCTCATAGATTTCCTTTCGATTCAGTTGCTTTTCCGAGCATTGCCTCCGGCACGGAACAAATCACGGTGACACCTGCGCCGGGTTCGATGTTCACCTTTAATTGCCCGCCAATCAGTCGAGCACGCTGTTCCATCGTGCGCAAACCCAGGCCGTGGCAATTCTTCTGCGTGTCAAAACCGACGCCGTTGTCACGCACGCGCAATTCCACATCTGCGGGGCGGCGCACCAGCATCATTCATTAAATTGAGAAAAAGTGCAATTGACAAATGGTTAACATTTCTCTATAATGCATATTAGTATATTGCAAATTGCAATATTTCCAGGAGAAACAAGATGAGAAAGTTCATCTCAGATCGCGACATGGTCAGTCTGACGGTGCTGGCCTTTCTGGCAGAGGAGCCCCGCCACCCGTACGAAATACAGCGGCTTATCCGCGTGCGACACAAGGACTTCGCAACGGGCAATACGCGCGGGCTCTATCATGCGGTCGAGAAGCTGATCAAAGCCGGTCTGATCATCGCCGAGGAGACCAACCGTGAAGGAAAACGGCCAGAACGCACAATTTACCGTATCACGGACGAAGGCCGCGAGGAATTCAATGATTGGCTCTCACGGCTCATTTCCACCCCA
>CALMTT010000260.1 GCA_937872615.1 uncultured Verrucomicrobiaceae bacterium
GGAATCGGCCGGCGGGGCTGGCTTTCTTGATGGCTCCGGCAGGGCTGATGTGATCGGTGGTGACCGAATCGCCGAAGATGCCGAGCGGGCGTGCGCCTTTGATCTCCACGATGTCGCCAGGGGTCATGCTGAAGTCGGCGAAGAAGGGCGGATGCTGGATGTAGGTGGATTTGCCGTCCCACTCGAAGACCTCGCCGATGCTACCCTGGATCTCGTTCCACTTCGGATTCTGCGAGGCGAAGTCGGTGTAGAGCTTGCGGAAGACATCGGGCGAAAGCGCGGACTCCATGGCATCACGCACTTCTTTGAGCGTGGGCCAGATGTCCTTCAAATAGACGCCGCTGCCGGCGACGAGCTCGTCCTTGCTCAAGTCAATATCGACCGTGCCCGCGATGGCGTAGGCGACGACGAGCGGGGGCGACATGAGGAAGTTTGCCTTGATGCTCTGATGCACGCGGGCCTCGAAGTTGCGGTTCCCGGAGAGCACGGAGGCGGCGACGACATCCTGGCCTTTGACGACATCTTCAATGCCAGCGTCGAGCGGGCCGGAGTTGCCGATGCAGGTGGTGCAGCCGTAGCCGACGGTCTGGAAGCCGAGCTTGTCGAGCTCGACCTGGAGGCCGGTCTTGGTGAGGTAATCGGTCACGACGCGGCTGCCTGGGCCGAGGCTGGTTTTGACGGAAGGCTTCACGGTGAGGCCCTTCGCATTCGCTTTCTTCGCAAGCAGACCCGCGGCGAGCATGACGCTCGGATTGGACGTGTTCGTGCAGCTCGTGATGGCGGCGATGAGCACGCTGCCGTCGGTGATGGTGTCTTTCGTGTCGGCTTTGCTGTTCACGACGACTTCGGCGGGCTTGAAGGACTCCGCCTTGCCGAAACCACCGGCCTTCACATCCGCGCCGAGGAGGTCGCGGAACTTCGTCTTCAAAGCGGGCACCTCGATGCGGTCCTGCGGACGCTTCGGACCGGACACGCAGGGCACCACGCCGCTGAGGTCGATCTCCATCTCGGTGGTGAATTCGATGCTGCCCTTCTCGGTGGGGATGCCCCACATGCCCTGCGCCTTGTAATAGGCCTCGACGGTCTTGCAAAGCTCCTCGCTGCGGCCCGTGCCGCGCAGGTAGGCGACGGTTTCTTCGTCCACGCCGAAGAAGCCCATCGTCGCGCCATACTCAGGCGCCATGTTCGCGATGGTCGCACGATCGGTGACCGGCAGGCTGACCGCGCCGGGGCCGTAGAATTCGACGAATTTGCCGACGACGCCGAGCTTGCGCAGCTTCTGCGTCACTTCGAGCACGAGGTCGGTCGCGGTGACGCCTTCTTTGAGCGCTCCAGTGAGGTAAACGCCCACCACTTCCGGCACCAGGAAGGTCACCGGCTGGCCGAGCATGCCTGCTTCGGCCTCAATGCCACCCACGCCCCAACCGACGACGCCGAGACCATTGATCATCGTCGTGTGCGAATCGGTGCCGACGAGCGAATCCGGGTAATACACGCCATCTTTTTCCAAAACACCCTTCGCGAGGTATTCCAGGTTCACCTGATGCACGATGCCGATGCCGGGAGGCACCACTTTGAAGGTATCGAAAGCCTGCTCGCCCCATTTGAGGAACTGGTAGCGCTCCTTGTTGCGCTCAAACTCCAGCGCGAGGTTTTGATTCAGCGCCTGCTGCGTGCCGGCGAAATCCACCTGCACCGAGTGGTCCACCACGAGATCGACCGGCACCAGCGGCTCGACCATCTTCGGGTTCTTGCCGAGCTGCTTCACTTTGGAACGCATCGCGGCCAAATCGACCAGCAGCGGCACGCCCGTGAAGTCCTGCAGCACGATGCGGGCAACGGTGAACGGGATTTCATAGTCGCCGGGCGCTTTCGCGTTCCAGTTCGCGAGATTCTTCACATCGGCCTCAGTGACCTTCTTGCCATCCAGATTGCGCAGCAGGGACTCCAGCACGATGCGGATGGAAACCGGCAGCTTCGAGACTTTGCCGATGCCCGCGGCCTCAAGAGCCGGGAGGGAGTAAAACTTGCCGGCGGAGCCGTTGCCAGTGGTGAAGGATTGCGGGGTATTCATTGAGGGGAAGTCGAGGGAGGCGGAGATTTAGCCATGAGAGCAGGTTTGACACCTATTTTTTGCCCAGTCGGCTGCCCGTAGCCTTTTTCAGCCCGCCACGGCGATGAGGTGGCGCAATTCTTCGTCCACGTCGTCGCCATCGGGCAGGGTGGCGGCGACTTCGGTGCGGAGAATCTCGCCATATTCGCGGCGCAGGCGGTGGAGGGCGGTGCGGAGGGCGTTTTCGGAGATGCCGAGACGCGTGGCGAGCGCGGGTTGGTCCGCGCCTTCGCTGTCGGTGAGATAGGGCTCCAAAGCCCGCACAAAGTCACCGCGACCACGGGCGTCATGCTTTGAAATCAGCCGCTGAAGGGCGCGGCGCAGCAGATCGCGCATCCACACGCGGTCAAAGGCCTCATCAGGACTTCGCGAGGCATCCTGGGCGGCAAACTCGCGTTCGAGAGCCTCGATGTCTAGCGGCTGAAAGGTGACGGCGCTGCCGCGTTTGAGCGTCTGCTGGTCGCGGTGATGGTTTGAGAGGTGGTTTCGGAAAATCGTGCGCAGCCAGGTGCGCAGGCGGCCGCGCTCCGGCAGCACGTTGTCAAAACCATGGCCGTCTTTTTGCAGCAGCTTCAACACAAAGTCCTGCGTGAGGTCCCCCGCGTCCTCCGGCCCGCTGCCGAGACTGCGGGCGAAGGTGTACAAAGGCTGCCAGTAGTCCTGGCAGAGCTCCTCAAACGCACGCTGCCGCTGCTCCTCGTCCGCCGAGCGCAGGCGTGCGATCATGGTCCAGCGGGTGTCGGGGAAATCGGGCATTTTGTTCTCGGTTTGCTGTTCGCAGTTCTCAGTTTATCAAAGCCGACATGCAGGATCAACCTCCCTCATCATCCACTCCAGACGCCCTCTCCGGGCGTGAGGCGGGGCTTTTGGGACTGGCGCTGGTGAAGGAGGAATCGGAGACAGGGGTAAAGGGCGTTGGGGAGTCGGAGGTGGCGTCGGAGACGTTGATGGGGCTGTTTCCGGAGTTTGCGTTTGGCGGGAAGATTGGTCGCGGGGGCTTTGGCACGGTGTGGCGGGTGAAGCACCGGCACCTCGGGCGTGAGATGGCGATGAAGGTGCTCGCGCCGGCTTTTCGTGGTGACGCGGCGACGCTGACGCGCTTTGAACGCGAGATGCAGGCGGCGGCGAGGATGAACCCGAAAAGGAAACGCGTCTTCATCATGAAAGTTCTGGTGCCTCTCTCACGCGCAGGCGAACTCTCCGCGCCGCACGACGAGACCCCTACCACGAACCCCACGCGACGGTCACCCTTCCCGCCGGACGTTTCGAAGGGTACACCCGCGGCGCCGTGCGCCCCGCCCTTTTCGCCTTCCTCCTCACCGCGTGCGGCGCGCGCTCGGCGCGCGGCGCGCCGACCACGGTCCGCCC
>CALMTT010000261.1 GCA_937872615.1 uncultured Verrucomicrobiaceae bacterium
AGAGCACGCTTTTCGGATTCTCCACGGCCGCGAGAAACGTGCGCAGCCCGATGTCAAAACCGATGTAGCGCCCCTCCGACCGCACGCTGGAGTAAGGCACGCCGGTCTTCTCCTTCCCCACTTCAAAGAACCCGCCGCTCCGATTGGGCATCGTCCCCGCCACCGGCGTCCATTTCACCTGCGAAAGCAGCCGCGCATGAGCCGCCGCGCGTTCTTGCCAGCCCTGCGGTTCAGCGGCTTGCGAGGTCAAACAGGAGAAAAGCACGGCAAAACAGGCCTGGGAGACAAAAGCGAGATTCTTCATGAAAACCTAAACGCCAAGCAGGAGCGCTTTCCAGCCGCTCAGGTGCATGAAAAGCCGCTTTCCTCACTTCACCGCCGCCCAGTCCATTTCCTGCTTCACGATGGACGCGTTCTTCTCACTGCCGCGCTTGTAGGTGATGACGTGAAAGCGTGTGTGACCGTCCCTTTCCGTCCAATACGGCTGCGCGTAGTAGCCATCCGCCACCGGCTTTTTCTCCGCATTGTCCAAAATCACATATCGCGTGATGTCGAGCGTCTGCGGGTCAAATTTGAACAGGGCAAGCTGCATCAGCCCCGGCGCGGCCCAGTTGCGTCCCAGCAGATAGCACGAGACATCACGTTGAAACAAACGCGGCCTGCCGATGTGCGAGGTAATGAAGTCGTGCGCGGCATTCAGATCGACTTTTTGCAGCACTTTGAACGCCACATCGGTGCGCAGCAGCCACTGGCGGTTGTCGTAGCCGCGGGCGGTGACGATGAAACCATCGCCGTGAGGCATGAAGGCACTTTCGTTGATCGGCGCATGGCCCAGCTCGGCGGTGATTCTGCGCACAAAGCGCCAGGTGAGGCCGTTGTCATCGCTGCGGATGACATCGACGGAGCCCGGCTGGCTCTTGGTTTTGAAAACGAGCTTCCCGCCGGTGAGATTTGCGAACGTCATGACCAGCATCCAGGTCGTCGATCCACGCGTGATCGAATCAAACGCATAGCCATACTCCATGCCATCGACCACGCCCAAGCGCTGCACCGGCCCGAAGGTCGTGCCGCCGTTGTTCGATCTCACCACAGCCAATCCTGTGCGCAGCGAGCCCTGCGCCTCCTGCGCGTCGATGTAGTTCGCCACGTCGCCGTTCGCGAAGCGGACCCACTCGCCCATCTGCATGATCTCGCCCTTCACCTCCGCCAGCGTGCCCGTGGAGAGCACCTTGCCCGTCGCCCTCTCCAGCCTCAGCAACTCCTGCCTTGCCCCCGCATCCGCCGCGTGCGATTTGCCACGCTTGTAGCTGACCAGCACCTCGTCACCCAGCTCGATCAAGGTTGGAAATGCGAGGTAGTCATCGCCGGACGCGAGTGTTTGAACCTCCTGGGCGGAGAGAAGAGAGGCAAACAGCGCGAGTGCCGAGATGAAGAGACGTGACATGAGCGGCCATCAAACGTCCCCAATTCGCCCGTCCGTGCATCAAGGCTGGTGATCAGCTCCAGAGGGTGACGCTCATCCTCCACGTCTCTGGCTGTCAATGCCGCACCACCACCAACTGGCCTGCGCCTATCTACTCGGTCACATAGAACTCTGTCACATTACGCCTGGGAAACTCTGCTTTGGCCAAATTCATCCACTTGCCTTTAGTTTCCTCGAATTTCACATGCCAGTAGTGCCGACCTTCTATGACGGTTTGATTTAGTGTTGGCAGCCACGAGTCGAAGGTGGCGAAGGGAATCAAAAGCAATGCGTTCTCGGACCCACAGGCGAAGGCTACGTAGGCTTTCTCATACAGTGCAAGCGCATCTCTTTGCCCCGGATGAAATGCGAACCAGTAGCCTTGGTTTCCAGGATTTTGGTAGAGCCTGGACATGCCACAATAGACTCCGACCTTTCCATCGGGTGAAGCATGAATCGCTGTCGAACGCTTCATCAGTGGGGTCTTGAGCACCTTCGCCAACCTTCCAAAACAGGCAGGCCTGAAATTCACTGGGGTAAACTTCTTGGCTGAATCTTCAGGGAATCCTTCGTCAGTCCCTTCCGACTCCAACTGTTCGTCCTTCGTCGCCTCATTTGTCGTCGTGAACACGAGATCAATGATCCCATCCACTCGCGTATATTCATTGGGTCGAAGAATGCTACGCACACGCTCAAGAATTGCAGGGTCATCCATGCTTTCACGCAGTTTAAGTAGTCGCGCCAAGGCATCCACGCCAATAAGGCGTATGTCCCATGCATGTCTTGATCCGCGCACTTGGGATTCAAAATCATCGGTCCCAGATCGACCGACAACATAGAGGATCGAAGAAGTGGTTTCCGAGATCTTGCCCTGCTCAATCAACCTCCGGCGATATGACACTGATGTTTCCAATGATATTTGGTATGCGTCAGTTGTTTTCACTTCGGTGACCAAGGCGATGCCAGTTTTGGTTGTCCATAGACCATCATGTCCAATCAGGCTCGGTACTCCACGATAGCGACCAAACTCCACCTCAAAGCCCAAGCGCTTTCCGATCTGGTTCACAATGTCTTGTAAAACGAAGCCGCTTTCCGGAAACGGCTGCTCCAAGCATTGATCGGCATACTTGATCAGCGTATCGGAGTCAATCTGGTCAAGGAATTCACGGAACTCGGCGCACGTAGAGCTTTCATCACGAAGTTTTCCATCACCAGCAAACGCAACGATCTGCTGAACAGCCCGTGTCTGAAACTCGGCGGGCTGAGACTTCCAAAGGTTTAAGAGCGGCATATTTATAGTGGGATAGAGGGACGGGGGTTAGCGAGACTCCAATGCGCTCCATTCGTCGAGCTTCTGCTTCAGCAACTCCTTCGAGGGCAGGTAGAGCTGATACTCCTTGGCGTGGATGTTGGCGTCTTTCGGCAGGGTGAGTTCGACGATGGTCTTTTTGGCGGATTTGCAGAGGAGGAGGCCGATGGTGGGGTTTTCATCGGGGAGCTTCACCTCGCGGTCGTAGTAGTTCACATACATCTGCATCTGGCCGAGATCCTGATGCGTCGCTTTGTCGAGCTTGAGATCAATGATGACGTAGCAACGCAGAAGGCGGTTGTAGAAGACCAAATCGACGAAGTAGTGGTCTTCATCGAAGGTGAAGCGCTTCTGGCGTGCCTCGAAGAGGAAGCCTTTGCCGAGTTCGAGGAGGAATTGCTCCAGGCGGTCGATGATGGCCTGCTCCAGGTCGCTCTCCGAGTAGCCAGACTTTTCCTCCAGACCCAGGAACTCCAGCACGAGCGGCTCCTTCAGCAGATCCTCCGGCCTGACGATGACCTGGCCTTCCTTCGCGAGCTTGCGAATGCCTGCCTTGTCCCGGCTGAGCGCGAGCCGCTCGTAAAGGCAGGAGGCTTTCTGGCGCTTCAGCTCGCGAACATCCCAGTCTGCCTGCCGGGACTCAATTTCGTAAAAACTGCGTTCATCTGGGTCCTTGATGGTCATGAGCACGACGTAGTGTGACCAGCTCAGAGTGAAGGGAGATTTGCCAGACAGTGTCTGGCGAATTGGGGTGGAAACCAATTTCCCAGACGGCGTCTGGGAAATCTCAAACGAGGCGGATTTTTCAGACAGTGTCTGGAAAATCCCTTGAGCTGGCAATTTTCCAGACGCTGTCTGGAAAATTGGCACCCGCTCCGCCCATTGGAGGTAGAACGCCCTCATCGCAGCCAGATTGCTCTTTGAGAATCCTCTACCAAACTCCTCCGTCAGCCGCACCGAAAGCTCCTTCAACAACTCCGCACCATACGCTGCACGCTTCGCGCCTTTTTGCTCGTGCTCGACGATGCGGCGGCCGATTTCGAAGTTGGTCATCACCTGGAAGGTGTCCACGACGGTGGCGACACCGCGTCGGGCGCTCTGGATGAGCTGGCGGACCTCGGTGAGAAGGCCACTGAGGCTGTCCGGCTTGGGTTTGGCCGGTAAACGCGATTTCTTGGAGGCGGACGGCTTCTTCATAAGACAGCTCCTAGCTTGGTGAGTGCCGCCGGGCTGTGCAACGGACAGTTTCAACCATAGGCCCGCACCTCGACCACTCGCGCATGATCGAGGCCGTTGGTGGCGGTGATGTGGAGGCGCAGGGCGGTGGTGGTCATCGTTTCGGGCAAAAAGTGCCTGCGGAGGCGCTGGTGGTTGTTTTGAGCCGTCTCGATGGTTTGCCAGCCAGTCGGTGATTCGACACTGAGTTCATAATCACGCACCGTTTCGGGCTGCGGACGGCCCCAGAGCATTTTTTGCGTGTAGCCGTCGGCTTGCGACAGCGTGAGAAGGCGGTGCAAACCGGTGTCGAAGACCAAAACAACCTCGCGGAGCGAAACGGGCGCACTCCAGCGGATTTCGAGCGTGGCAGGCAGTTCACCGCTCATCCAGCGATGCAGGCCGGGCTGCTGGCGAGCATCTGGCAGCTTCGTGACAATGCGTGTGTGGCCACTGCGGATGTTTTCGGCGGTGTAGGCGCATTCGCCAGAATGCGGGGGTGCCTCCTCGTTCTGGCGAACGAGCCTACGACATGATGATGCCGTGATCGCTGCGGCGGTGCGCACGAGATCTTTTGGATCCTCATTCGAAACACCGATGAGATAGCCATCATCGCGCAAAAGCTGCTGCTGGATCGCGTGAACCAGCTCTCCATCACCCGCGATGTCAGCCGGAAGCACCTTTTGCCTCAAAGCGAGCGCTGCAGCAGTACCCACGCCTTGACCGACGACGGCGCAGGTGGCCATGACGCGGGTGGAGGCAAAGGCGATGTGCGTGGCGGAGAGGTTGCGACCAGCGAACATCAGATTGCGCGGGCCGGTGGACACGCAGCAGCGCAGCGGGATGTCGTAGATGAAGGGCAGATGATGCTGCGTGCACGGCGGTTCGTTCGGCGCATCGACGCCCTCGGGCGGATGCGTGTCGATGGGCCAGCCGCCGTAGGCGATGGCATCGTGAAAAAGCCGCGAGTTGAGCAAATCGCCCTCCGTGAGAATGTGCTGGCCGATGAATCGGCGGCTCTCGCGTTTGCCCGGCACGAATCCGATCCACTCCAGAGCCCAGTGCGAAGCGTCGATGTCGGAGTGGTTCTTCACAAAGTCCCAGACGCCGAGCGTGATGGCGAGCAGTTCATCGCGAATGCGTTCGTTGTCCTTCAGCGTGTCGAGGCAGCCGCCCCACTCGATCCACCAGTAACCATATTCGAGACCGAGATCGAAACCGCTTTGACCATACGGCCGCAGCTTGAAGTCGTCCGCCGTGAAGCGTCGCGCCCACGGCGGTGCCGCGAAGGGCATCGGTCGGTCATGCTTGCGAGCCTGAAACATGATCGACGAGCCCAGCGTCTTCGCATCCGCCTCATCCTGCGCGAGCGATTCGCCGAACTGCGCCTTGCTCTCGCGTCCACGCATGAACGGCGCACCCGCCTCGACGCCGAGCCGGCCATCGCCCGTGCAATCGACAAACGTCTTTGCCCGAATGATGAACGCATCCTCGGTGGACGGACGCTCCGCACGCACCTCGCGGATGAAACCATCCTCGACCACGGCGCTGACAACCGTTGTATTCAAATAGAGCACCAAGTTCGGCTCACGGCGGCATTTGTCGTAAAGCAGCAGATCCATCAACGCAGGCGAGCGTTGTGGATTCTGCACGGTGAGATCGAGCCGCAATTCCTCAATGAGGCCGCCTTCGCGCAGCTCGTTTTGCATTTCCTCACCTCCGCTCAGGCCCGTGGCGCCGACGATGTGCATGCGCACCTCACTGCTCGCGTTGCCACCGAGCACACTGCGATCCTGGCAAAGTATCACCCGAGTCCCCAGCCGTGCCGCCGCGAGCGCACAACACACCCCCGCGATGCCACCACCAGCGACGAGCAGGTCGGTTTTGAGGATGTGGGTGGTCACGGGCATAGCGCGTCAGATTTCCACCGCCGCACGCGCTGCTTTCATGCCGGTGGAGACGCAGCGGAAGTCGCTGATCACGTTGAAGAAGCGGAAGCCCATCGCGTGGTAGCTTTTCACCTGTTCGGGAGCGCAGGGGATGGCCGCGACCTTTCCGTGGCGTTCACAGGCGGCGACGACTTTCTCCAAAATGGCCCTCACTTCGGGATCGTCGGTCTTGCCGAACTTTCCAAGGCCGAGTGTGAGATCGGCAGGGCCGACAAAGAGCACATCGACGCCTGAAATCGCCGCGATCTCGTCGATGTGCGGCACGACCTCCGGTTCTTCGATTTGCACCGCGAGGAAGTTTTCATTGTTCGCCTTCACCAGATACTCCGCAGGAGGAAGGCGGCCAAAATCGGCCTCCGCATGGATGCCATCAAAGCCACGAGCACCGAGCGGCGGGAATTTCATCGCGCGGAAGACCTCGCGCACCTCGTCAGGATGGCGCACGCGCGGCAGCATGATGCCGCGTGCACCCGCTTCGATGAGTTGGAGCACCTCGGTGTAGTTTGAAGGTCGAATGCGGATCAGCGCATCCGCCCCACCGAGCCGGCAGGCCTGGATGAGCGAGTAAACCATCGCCGCATCGACGCGCTTGTGCTCCAGGCAGATCCAAACGGCATCAAAGCCCGATGACGCGATCATTTCGACCAGTTCGGGATCGGTGTAGCAGGACTTGGCCGTGATGACGGTCTGGCCGGAGCGGATTTTTTGGAGGACGACGGAGGACTGCATGAGAGATCAGATTTCACTGAGCTGCGGCACCACGAAAGGAGCGCGATACTCGCGAGTGAGCAGCGCATTTGCGGCGGCGTTGTCGAGGAAGCTTTCTTTGTCGCCATCGACGCGGAGATGCTGGCCGAGGGTGAGCTGGGTCTTGTCGAGATCCACTCCGGCTTCGGCGAGATAGTGCTTCGTGCGCTCCAGCGTGTCCTGCACGTCCTCGTGGGCTTTGATGTCACCGAGATGCTTCGAGATGTCATTCACGGAGCTTTTGGAGCCGAGGCGATACGAGATGTTCGCGATGTGGCAGAGCGCGGTGCTTTGATGGCCTTCCTCGATGTCGGCGGTGAGGTCAGTGTGCTTCCGGCTGCGCACGGCGCGGAGGAAATTGGCAAAGTGGTTCTCCGATTTGCCTTCGAAGGCGCGGACGAGATTGCCCTTCGAATCAAAGAGGCTCGTGTCGGCGATGATGCCTTCGCTGCCGTAGAAGAACCACATGGATTTGATCGTGGGATGAAACGGCGCGGTTTTGAGGCCGCGTGTCTCGGAGACGATGGTCTTGTCGCCAAAATTGAAGATGCCCACCTGCGAGTTCGGTGTCTCGGCGACGTCGGTGTAGCCGAGACGGCCGCCGTAGCTGAGCACGCTGCGGCCCAGGCCGCTCACGCCGAGGCCCCAGCGACAGATGTCGAGCGAGTGGACGTTGTTGTTGCCGATCTCTCCGTTGCCGGTGTCCCAGAACCAATGCCAGTCATAGTGGAACTTCGGCCGCTTGAGCTTCGTCATCGGCGCGGGACCGGCCCAGAGGTCGTAATCGCAACGCGGCGGCATCACACATTCCGCAGGGCCGCCGATGCTGCCGCGTCCGCTGTAGATGATGCTCTTCGCGAGCTTCACATCGCCCAGTTTGCCCTCACGCATGAACTTCACCGCCTCGGCCAAAGCGCCGCGCGAACGGTTCTGCGTGCCCGTCTGCGCGATGCGCCCCAGCTTGCGTGCCACATGAACGATGCGGCGGCCTTCCTCAACATTCTGGCTCACGGGCTTCTCGACATACACATCTTTGCCCGCTTGCATCGCCCAGATCGCGGCCAGCGCATGCCAGTGGTTCGGCGTCGCGATGAAAACGACATCCACGCTCTTGTCTTCGAGCACCTTCCGCAAATCCTGAGCCTTCTTCGGCATCGGCCGCTTCAGTTCGACCAGCAACGCTCCCACCTCATCCGCACGATCCAGGTCTGGATCGCAAACCCAAGCCACATCGCAATCCGCGAGCTTCGCCAGCTCCCGTGCATGCGCCTTGCCACGAATCCCGCAGCCAATGATCGCCGCGGTGAGTTTCTCATTTGCCGAAACCGCTGTCGGATCGGCCCCAAGCACCGTTTTCGGCAAAGCGACCGCGGCAGCTGCCATGAGTGAGTCTTCGAAAAAGCGTCGGCGGGTGGGTGTAAGCATGGTGGTCAGTTTTTGAGATTGAGTTCTGCCATGTAGATCGCCGTGATGGTCTTGCCGAACTCATCCTTCTCATGGCTCGAATACCATGAGATGAGGCCTTTGGAGGGCGAAAGCTCGACGAAGCCCGGATACGAGTTGTCACCGCCGCTGGGGAGTTCGGCGAACTCGTGGAGTTTTTCGCCGACGAGCCAGCAGAGGGAGGTTTTGGCACCTTTCTCCTTCGTGGTATGGCGACCGCCGACAAGGAGGTGCTCGCCCCACTTCGCGACGAGTGGACCGCCGATGGCGCGGTCGAACTGCTGGCGGTTCCAACTGGTGTAGGGTGGCTGTGAGCGCAGCAGGAAGGCTTCTTTGCCACCACCGTTGCGACCAATGGCGAGCACGCTGCCGTCTTGCTCAAAGAGGAAGGCTGTTTCGTCGCCTGCCGTCTCGTTGAAATAAGCGCGCTGCTTCCACACGAGGCCGTCATCGCTTTCGAGCATGAGCGACTGAATGCGGCTGCCCTCGCCTTTCGGGCCGATGTCGTAGCCGGGCTTTCTTCGGCCGCAGAGGAAGGCTTTGCCGTCATGTGCTGCGGCACGCCAGATGTATAGGCCGAAGGTGCCCTCGAGCATCGTTGGCTCGCTCCACTTCGTGCCGTCATCGGAGAACACCGCGAAGCCAAGCATCTTGTTCATGTCATACTCCTTCGGCTCGATCTTGCCCGGGCCGCTCCACCACGTGCCGGTATACACGAAGAGCCGGTCTTTGAAGACGAGGAAGTGCGGATCACGTGTGTCGCGGTCCTTCACGCTGCAGCGATGCACCTGCTGCCACGTCGCACCGTTATCCGTGCTGCGCAAAACGATCGCCGAAGCCGTGTTGAAGACCATGTGGCCGTCCGGGCAACTGCGGAAGCACAGGTAGAGCGCCCCCTTGAAGCGAACGAGGTCGGTGAAAGCATTGTGCTCGCCGTTGTGAAAGACGCGGCGGATGTTGGTGACGGAAACTTGGGGCGGCTCGGCGTGCAGAATGCCAAGCAAACCGACGACGAGGCAGAGAAGCGTGCGCATAGGGTTATCGAAGAAGATTCGCGGCTTCCGCTTTCGCCTTGGCGAGCACATCGGCCAGCGCGACGGGCTTGCCGCCTTGACGGAGGCTTTCGTCGGCGGCTTCCATGAAGGTGAAGATCTCGATGGTCTCCTCG
>CALMTT010000262.1 GCA_937872615.1 uncultured Verrucomicrobiaceae bacterium
GCCAGTCGCTCATGCTCGGTGGGTATACGAAGCTCGATCTGTCGCTCGACACGGGGCGGCACCTGGCGAAGCTCGATGTCATGGCCGACGAGTCGGCCGTCGGTATCTTGGCCGGTTCGGGCACGAGCACCTCGGAGACACCCGTCCAGAAGCTCGTCGACGACGTACGCGCCGAGCTCCTCTACACCTACAGGCTCGGCGGCGTGATCGGCCCCTACGGCCACGCCATGGGGATGACCTCGCTCTTCCCGACGAAGTACTACCCGGGTCGCACGCTCGACGCGACGACTTACGGGCCGAATGGCGAGATCGCGCGCCGCGATCGTATGGAGCCTGGAACGGCGTATAGGCTCTTTCCGGAGCTCGGTCCGCTCGTCACCCAGGAGGGCGCCGGCGTAGGCTCGGCGTTCGAGGGAGACGTATTCCGCTTCGCCATCCGTGGTGGCGTGGCCGCCCGTCAAGCCTTCTTCTTCGACGGGCGCTACCCCACGGCCCTCGAAGGCGACACCCTCAAGCTCCAGCAGGTGGCCGACGGCGCTGGAAATGACGTGCGTCTCGTTCTCATACCAGTCCTTTTCCTTCGTGAAGGCTTTCATGCCGGGGGCTTTGGCCAGCGCACGGGCAAGATCGGCGGCGACGCTGGGCTTCTCGGCAATAATCAGGGTTTTGGGCATGTGGTCAGGTGTACTATATAGGATGGGCCGGGAGGAAGGGGCGGGATTAGGGCATGAGAACCCGTCCCGTGTCAAGACGGGGGAACTCAACGAAGGAGCTTTGAGGCCGTGGGCAGCTCCCTGATGTGGCGGCGAACACCATGCCTCGGCGGTCATGCACGGGACCTTATGGCGCCACTCGCCGCATCGACGGTGGTAGGATGAGCCACGCCGTTTGTCTTTTGCGCGTTTTGCAGCTGGCCGGGAAACTTGGAACGTCATGGCAAAACGTTCTCACCACTCCACCAAGAGCTCCAAACGGCGCCCTCAGCCCTGCCTCAACACCACCGCCGAGTCTCCGGCCGCAGACTGCCCGCCCCAGTGGGGTCCCGGCCGCTTTCTCCTGTGCATGGCAGCCGTGCTGGCCGTGCTCTGTGGTGGCTTGTATGTGTGGACGGCGGATTTTCCCATGGTTTTCGATGATATTGTTTATTTGCATGGAAGCCCCGGACTAGAAAGGGACGCGCCGCACGCCTTCAGCCCGGAAGCACGGGCATTCGTGGAGGAGCATGGGTATGAGCCTGACCTCGCTGTGAACCGCTTGATGCGGCCGCTGGCCTACAAGACCTTCCAGTTCAACCACCAGATGGATGGCTTCAACCCGCGCTGGTATCGGCTGCTCAATGTGGTGGTGCATTTTGGCACCGCCTGGCTGCTGGCGGCACTCATGCTAGTGCTCGGCCGCAAGCTGGCATCCCAGGGCAGACTCCGGTCGGAATCTGTTCCCTTCATCGCCGCGGTGGCCGCGATCCTCTTTGCGATCCATCCGCTGGCGACGGAGTCGGTCACTTATGTGATCCAGCGATTCACCTCGATGGGCACCCTGTTCCTCCTGCTCGCTCTCGTGCTGTATTTTGTCTCTTTTGAGCCCTCGAAACGCCTCTGGCGGATCGTGCTGCGCAGTTCGGCGGTCATTGCCCTTCTGGCAGGCCACCTCACGAAGGAGAATACGGCTGCCGCTCCCCTGCTGGCCTTGGTGATTGATGCCTTCGTCCTTCAAATGGGAGTCGTGGCCGCGATCAGACGAGCCTGGCCGCTGCTCCTGTGCCTGCCGCTGGTGCCTGCCATGGTATATCAGAGTGCGACGGCGCTCAACGGAGGCGGCTCTCTGGTCGGTGCATTGAACCTGACCAACTGCGTGGACAAGCCCATCGCCCACCTGTCCTACATCTTCACCGAGACCGTCGTAGTGGTCCGCTACCTCGGATTGCTGCTGTGGCCCGCCGGTCAAAACCTGCTGCCCGAGCAGGAGACCTTCCATTCGTTGGCCGCAGGACCCGTGATTGCCTCCACCGCTCTCTTGGCGGCCTTGTTCGCGTTCGCGATGTGGCTCTGGAAACGGCATGGCAGCCGGGACGCCCGGGCTTCGCTCGTGGGAGCGGGCGTCCTGTGGTTCTTTGCCACGATCTCGATCACCTCCGGCCTGGTGCCACTGCCGGACTTCATGGCGGAGCATCGCACCTACCTGCCCTCCATCGGCTTCTTTGTCCTCGCTGCCTGTGCTCTGGACTGGGCACGACGGGATGGACCGGTCAAGCTGCGCCCGGCCGTGCCAGCTCTCTGCGCCGTGATCATGGTGTCGCTGTGCACCGCCACCAGCCTGCGAAACACGGTCTGGGGAGACACCCGGACACTGTGGGCAGACACGGTGGCGAAGAGCCCGCGCAGTTTCAAAGCTTGGAACAACCTCGGTGCCGCTCACATGGATCACGGCGAGTTGAACAAGGCGGAGGAGTGCTTCCGCCGATGCCTCGAGGTCCAACCGCTCTACCTGCACTGCATGCTGAACCTTTCGCAGTGTCTCATGGCGCTCAACCGCTGGGATGAATGCCACGAGGTCACCAGCACCCTGATGAAGCTGTGGCCGGACCAGGGGCAGAAGGTCAATGTCATGTTTGCTCAAGGCGTCTCGCTCGCCGGCAAGGGCCGCATCCAAGAAGGAGTGATGATCCTCGAGGCGGTCCTGAAAAAAGATCCCGGCCACTTCATGTCCTACAAGGTGCTGGGCATTCTCTACTCCCAGCAGCAGCAAACCCAGTCCATGGCGCTGAACCTGCTGAACCGTGCCAACTCGCTCGCTCCCGGAGATCCCCAGGTGGAGAATCTCATCGCCCAACTCACCAACAGCTGAGCGAAATCACGGCATCGGCCCGCCTTCCAGCCTTGCTTTGAGAAAGGCGGTGGCTTTTTCGCGGAACTGCTGCTGGCGTGTGGCATCGACGAACCCGCAGGCGAGTTGTCCGAGCAGATCAGTGGGCCATTCGGCATCGAGATGGGTGCCGCCCGGGATGCGAAAGACCTCTTTTTCGCCCGGAATGGCCTCGATGAGGCCGTTGGAGTTGCCGTGCATGTTCCAAGCTTCGGGCTCGGCGAGCAAAAAGGCCGCAGGTGCCTTCAGCTTCGCGGCCGCCAAGATGCCTTTTCCGTTCATATCGACCGGATCAAGGCCCACCCACGCATCTACCGGGGTGTGGGTCGTGGAGAGCAAGGTGGTGAGTCCCCCCATGGAAAAGCCCATCAGGGCCACGCGACGACCGGAGCGATACTTTTCGATCAAAGCGGCCAAAACACGGCCATTGAGCTCATGATCGGCAAAAGCGGGCTGCGTGGGCACCACGACAAAAAAACCCTCGCCAGCCAAATGAGCTCCCCAGCCAGCCATGTAGCGTTTTGACCGGGTGAAGCCATGAGCGACGGCCACCAGCGGGGCGTTTGTGTCCTTCGCCGGATGGTAAAGTGACACCGAAACGCTCTGCCCGGCCAATTCGAGGGTGGCGTTCTCTTTTTTCACGCCGGATGGCAGCGGCGGAGCCTCGGTCTGCCGGGCAAAATGACCGAAAACGGCGAGAAGAAGGAGGGCGATGAGCGTTCGGCGGAGCCAGCGGGACATTCGGCAGTCTTGAACATCTTTGTTCACATATTCACAAAGAATTTGTTAACATGTTTAACATTTGTTAAATATCTGGAGATGTCGAAAAAGAATACCCGTCGCTTCCAGCACGAGGCCAGCACCCGGCCGCTCGGCATCAATAATCGTGCCGACGCCCAGGCGGAATGGTGGCGCTACGTTTCGAAGCAGGTCATCGGCGCCTGCCTGCTCTTCCCGCTGGCCCTCGTGACCGCGGTGACACTGCTGGTCATGCTCTGGCGGGCCTGCAAGGACATGGAGTTCTGGCAGAGCCGCGAGTTCATCTGGTTCGCCATCGGCGGGGCCAGTTGGGGCCTGATGTGGCATCTGAATGTGCGACCGGTCACGGCTTATGTGTTTGGTCACGAGATGAGCCACCTCGTCACTGCACGGCTTTTCGGTGGGGAGATCTTCGATTGGAAGGCCAGCGCCTCAGGCGGCTATGTGGAGACGAACAAGTCGAACACTTGGATCACGCTGGCCCCTTACCTGCTGCCCTTTTACACCACGATTGTGCTGGTGGCGTTTGGCGTGCTGGGCCTCTTCATCGAGATGCACGACCCGGTGACCATCGGGCGCCTTCACATCGTCCCGGCGCTGGTGTTTTATTACCTTGTCGGGCTGACGTGGTGGTTCCATGCCACCTACACGGCGAAGACGATCCGTCTGGAACAGGGCGATCTGACGAAGAATGGCGAGTTCTTCTCAATGATGCTCATTTTCCTTTTCAACACCGGTGTCCTCATGTTCATGCTGCTCGCCGCGTCGCCCTCGCCCGCCCTCGGGCTCGGCGAGGTGGCGCACTGCTGGTGGGGAGTAGCCTGTGACATGCTTCCCTTTCTGTGAAGCCCCGCACTCCCCTTCCCTCGCATGATCTATGGCATCGCCCTCGGTTCGAACCTCGGTGACCGTGCGGAGCATCTCCGCCGCGGCCTCGCACTGATTCGCGAAAGCGTGTCGGGTGCCGAAATCCGCACCGCGCCGATCTATGAAACCGCTCCGGTGGAATGCGCACCGGGCACACAGGCTTTTTTAAACACGGCCATCGAGCTGGAGGCAGACATCCTGCCGCACGATCTCCACGCGAAGCTCAAGGCCATCGAGACCGCCCTCGGTCGCCCGCCGCTGCATGAGCGGAACTCACCGCGCACACTCGACCTCGACATCCTGCACGCCGGGCCCCTCGTCATCGATGATGAAGCGCTCACCGTTCCGCATCCACGACTGCACCAGCGACGCTTCGTGCTCCAGCCGATGGCCGATTTGAACCCCGGCCTGCGCCTTCCCAACCAATCCAAGACCATCGCCGAACTGCTCGCCGCTCTCGACGATGATCCAACGGCCGTGAAAGCCTTCCACCCCGCTCTTCCGAACCTCGCCGCGCTTCGCGAACGCAAGCAACTCGGCCAAAAGATCGCCGTCCTCACGGCTTACGACTATCCAACGGCCCGCCTGCTCGACGAGGCAGGCATCGACCTCATCCTCGTGGGCGATTCGCTCGGCATGGTGGTGCATGGTTTACCCGATACGACCGGCGTCACGATGGACATGATGGTCATGCACACCGCCGCCGTTTGCCGTGCGGTCAAACGGGCGCCCGTCATCGCTGACCTGCCCTTCGCGAGCTACCGCACACCGCAGGAGGCGCTCGCCAATGCACGTCGTTTGATGGATTGCGGAGCTGCTGCCGTGAAGCTCGAAGGCGGCGTGGCGCATCTGCCGGAGGTCAAAGCGATCATCGAAGCAGGCATTCCCTTTGTCGGTCACATCGGCATGCTGCCGCAAAGCGTCAAAGAGGAGGGCGGCTACAAAAAGAAAGGCAAAACAGCCGATCAAATCACCGGGTTGCTCGCCGATGCGAAGGCCCTCGATGAGGCTGGTGCCTGCGCGATGGTCCTCGAAAGCATCGTGCCGGAGGTCGCCACCCAAATCACCGCCGCCGTGAAGGCCACCACCATCGGCATCGGTGCCGGAACCGCCACCGACGGTCAGGTGCTCGTCACACCTGACCTTCTAGGCTCCTACCCCTGGTTCCGTCCGCCCTTTGCCAAAGCCAGAGCCGATGTCGCCTCTGAGACGCTGCGAGCCGTGCGGGAGTATGTGAGCGAGGTGCGAGGCTAGCGAGCGGCTGTCTTTGCGCCGCGTTTGCCGAGGCAGATGAGTGATTTGTCGCTGCGGATGAAGATCTGGCCCTCGCTCATCGCGGGCGAGGCGAAGACTTTTTCCTTCAATTCGCTCTCCGCGACGAGTTCATATGCCTTGCCGGGCTTCACGGTGCGCAGCACGCCGAAGTCATTCACGAAGTAAACCCGGCCTTCGGCGCTCACGAGGCTCGCGTGGTGCTCGCGCAGGCGTTCCTCCCACTGAATCTCACCGCTTTTCGCGTCAAAACAGTGCGCCACGCCCGAATCGGACACGATGAGGAAGTGCCCGCCTTCGACGATCGGGGATGGGACATAGGCCACGCCCTTGTTGGTGCGCCAGGCGATGTGTGTGTCCGTAACGTTGCCGCTGCCGTCCGGCTTGATCGCCAGCAGGTGATGCTCGGGAAAGCCGCCGGTCATGTAAAGCAGGCCCGTTTGCTCGCTAAAGACGAGCGAGGCCACGAACTGCTCGGTCGGCCCGTCGATGATCCAAAGCAGCTTCCCGGTGCGCGGATCATAGCTGGTCACGCACATCGTGCCGCTGAGCACCATCTGCGTGCGGCCGCCGATGTCGCGAATGAGAGGCACGCAGTAGCTGCGGGTCTTGTTCGGCCGGTCGATGCGCCACAGCTCATGGCCATCCTTCCGATCTAGCGCCACGATGTAGCCATCGCCGTCGTGATCGCAGTTCACGATGACCTTGTCCTCGAAAACAACGGGACTGGAGCAAAAGCCGTGCTTGCTGGAAAAGAGCCCGGGACGGACCTGCCACAGCGGTTTGCCGCTGAAATCATGCGCGGAGATCACCACCGTGCCTTTCGGCACCTCGCCCTTCGGAATGATGCGGCCTTCATTGGCCTTTCGCGTGGCTTCAGTGGGCGTGTTGTCGAGGAAAGCGGTGAAAACACGCTCGCCGTCCGTGGCTGGCGTGCTCGAGGCGAGCGAGTTCAGTTTGTGTATGCCTTCGGCGGGTGCTTTGAGCACGCTCGACTGCCACAACAACTTCCCGGTGGCACGATCGAGGCACAGCAGCACACGCTCCTCGGTTTCAGGCAAAGCTGCGACGGTGAAAAGCTTGTCCTCCCACACGATGGGCGAGGCATGACCGCTGCCCGGCAGTTCCACCTGCCACGTTTTCGTTCCCTCAGCCGTCACGGGAAAGCCCGCATCGACCGAAGTGCCATCCAGCCTCGGCCCTCGCCACTGCGGCCAGTTCTCCGCCTGGGCAAAGGAGGCGATGGCGAGGATGGTGAGCAGAATCTGAAGGGCTGGAAGGCGGTTCATGGGCCGAGCATGGCGGCAGTGCCTGAAACATGCAACGGCCAGAAACTCACTCCTCGCGACGCGAGCCCATCATCTGCAGGATGTAGTAGAGGAAGGTGGCGAGGGCGCTGATGAAAGCGGCCACGTAGGTGAGAGCAGCCGCGTCGAGCACCTTGCTCATGGCGACGGTTTCCTGCCCCGGAGCCACGGCACCGGTATGGGCCAGAATGCGCTTCGCACGAGCGGTGGCATCAAACTCAACCGGAAGCGTGATGAGTTGGAAGACCACCACGATGCCAAAGCACAGCGCGAGGGCCGGAATGGCGATCTTGGGCATGAAGTAGAACAGGAACATGCCGATGAAGGGGATCAAATTACCGGCGATGGTGGTGATGCCCACAGCGGCCATGCGCCACTGGAGCGGTGCGTAGAGCTGCTTGTGCTGGATGGCATGACCTGCTTCGTGCGCGGCCACACCGAGAGCGGCCACGTTGGTGCCGTAGAAGTTCTCTTCGCAAAGAACGAGCCGCTTGTTTTGCGGATCGTAGTGGTCACTCAGCAGTCCCTGGGTGGGCACGACCTCGACGTCATGGATGTTATTGAGGTCGAGGATACGCTGGGCGATCTGCGCACCGCTGAGACCAGACATGGCCGGCACCTGCGAGTAGGTATTGTAGGCTGCTTTGACACGCCACGAGGCCCACATGGCCAGCGCGGTGGTGCCCAGCATGATGATGAGATAGAGTGGATCGAAGTGGATCATGGGTTTTTAGGAGTTGGGTTTGGGGTGCGGACCCATTAGCAAGAAACCATGCGCTGAAAAGTCCGCGACGGTTGCAAAGCCGGGGTAAATTTCCCCACACAAAACGTCGGTTGCGTGACGTTGAGGCGCGGCGCAATGATGCGCCTGCATGGACCCAGCTCCCGCCGATCCCAACGCCTCCATCGTCTGCCGCGTCACCCCTTGGTATTTCAAACGCCGGGCCATGATGGCAGCGATGTTTGCCTTTTTCGGCGCTTACTTCCTCTACGACGGCAGCGTCGGCTACCCAAAGCAGGTGGAGATCGCGAAGAAGAAGGAGTGGTTCAACGGCGAGTTCCTGGCTACCTTTGACACCGCCAAAAAAGCAGGCTCGCTCGACCAATGGATCACCGAACAAAAGGCCAAAGGCATGCCCACTGGCACGGATGGCGAGCCACCGAAGTGGGTGACCTATGCCGCGGCCAATGGATGGCCGGAAGATCCGCATCACTACACCGAGCGTGAGATCGCCGAGCAGTTTTACTTTGGCTACGGCTGCCTAGCCGCGGCGCTGGCGGTGGGCGTGATCGTTCTTCTGCGTAAAAACACGGTGCTGCGGGGCGAGGCGGACCACTTTGTGACGCCCGATGGCGTGAAGGTGCTTTTCTCCGAGGTCTTCCGTGTGGACAAGCGCAAGTGGGACAAGCAGGGCCTAGCCTACGCTTGGTATAAGCCCGGCGGCACCGGCCGCGAGAAAAAGGCCGTCATCGATGATTTGATGTATGGCGGGGCTGACAAGGTGCTGGAGCGCATCCTCAGCCGCTTCAATGGCGAGCTGATCGAGAAGGTGGCCGAACCGGAGCCGGAATCAGGCCACGGCGCTCCTGCCGAAATGCCTCCCAACGAAGGCGGAACGCCCACCTGAAAAGGCGCGATTTTTTCTCTTGCCAAAGCAGAACCCGACTCTAAAGCTCCGCCGCACTTACCACCCCCCACACACATGGCAGACAACATCCAAGACAAGGTCAAAGACATCATCGTTGAGCAGCTCGGCGTGAACCCCGAACAGGTCACCCCCGAGGCCAAGTTCATCGAAGACCTCGGTGCCGACTCCCTCGACACCGTCGAGCTCGTCATGGCGTTTGAGGAAGAATTCGGCATCGACGTTCCCGATGAAGAGGCCGAGAAGCTTCAGTCCGTCGGCGACGTCGTTCGCTACGTTGAAGACCACGCCGAGTAATTTTCCTCACCATTTTTCGTCAAGGCCAGCCGGATTCCGGCTGGCCTTTTCTTTTGGCAACTCATGCCCCTGGCAGCGGCGGACGCAGCGCCTCCGGCACTAGGTCACGGAAGGAGGGGCTGGGGTTGGAGTAGAAGGGATAGGCACTGTCCTTCCCGGCGCCTTTTGGATGTGGCGTATAGCGCCAGTGTTTGTACATCCACAGCCAGCCCTCGGGATGCTCGCGGATCACGGCTTCGAAGTCATTCCACACGCGCTGCGTCAGTTCTCGGGTGTCGTCATTGGGG
>CALMTT010000263.1 GCA_937872615.1 uncultured Verrucomicrobiaceae bacterium
CCCGCCATAAAAATGCAGGACGGTGACCGTGTGACCTTCCCGCACGAGTCCAGCGGTGAGGATCGAGAGCTGCCGCTGAGCACCGCCATGCCCGAGATCACGGATGATGAAGGCGATGCCGCCACGCGGTGTTGTTTCGACCGGCGCGGCTTGTTTGCGACGGATGAGGCGAAGGCAGAAGGTGCAGGTGAAAATGGAGGTGCAGGCATGCACCAGCGCCGTCGAGAGCGCGATGCCAGCGACGCCCATGTGCTGCATCAGCAGCCAGTTGAGGCCTGCATTCGCCAACAAGGCTCCCAACGACATCGTGAGCATGAGTTTCGACTCCTGCAGCGAAACGACAACGCGTGCCGTGACGATGCCGAGGATGTAAAACGGGATCTGAAGCGCTCCAAAGCGCAGCACTTCCGCGACGCGGATCGTGTCCTCCGCTCCGAAGGCTCCTCGCTCAAACAACACGCTGACGATCCACGGCGCGAGCACGTCCAAAAGCATCACGAGCGGCAGCGTGGCAGCGATGATGATGGCCACGCTCGTGAGCAGCCATCGACGCAGCCGCGCCCAGTCCTGCCGTGCGACATGATCGGCGAAATACGGAAACAACACATCTGCGAGCGGGCCAGCGCTCACGCCCAAAATGATGCCACAGAGCTTTTCCGAGTAGGACAGCACCGTGACGCTGCCCGCAGGCAGCCACGCGGCCATCGTCTGGTCCACCACCGAGGCGCTGCCAAAGGCCAAAGCACCAAAAAGGAAGGGCGTGGCCGTGCGCAGCGACACCGCGAGAGCGGGCTCCCATTTTCGCAGCGTGACCCGCCACCACGCAGCGCTCGCCGGGAGCCTTGAGGAGATGGCGGCGAGCATGAGACTCAGTTGAAGCGCGGCACCGAGATTCGCGCCGAGGACGAGGGCGTTCACATCGGGAGCACGAAGAGTGACCAGCATCACCGAGACCGTGGTCAGCGGCACCAGCAGCGGCGACGCGGCGACGAAGAAGAATTTTTTGTTGGCCCGCAGCCATGCCGCAAACTGGAACGACATGCCGAAGCACAAGAGGAAGGGAACCAGCCGGATGACCAGATCCTGCGCCAAATGCTTCTTCGCCTCGCCAAAGCCATGGGCCAGATGCCCGATGAGCATTTGCACGGCCATGACCAGCACCACCGAGGCCGCGAGCAGGGACAGCAGGTGGCAGGCGGCGGTCTGCACAGCCATCCGGTCCGCCCGGCGGGCTCCTTTTTGCAGCTTCAACTCGACGTAGGCCGGCAAAAACGACTCCGGCAGGCCTCCGGCGAGCAGACTGGCCGCGAAGGTCACGAAACCGAAGACCAGCATGAAGACATCGAGCTGGTCCGAGACCCCGAAAGTGGAGACTACGAAGGCATCTTTGACGAAGGACACCACTTTCCCGCCCAGCGTGAGCACGAAGACCCCGGCCAGACCCGAGAGCAGGGCCGAGCCTAGCCCCCGCGACAGCAAGCTGCGCAACGGGGCCGGTATTCGGGCAGAAATGGAGGACATTATTATATCGAATATAAACTCTAGAATAAAATTGAGCAAACTTGAGCTTGGCCTTATTTTTCGGCCATGTCGGCCAGCCTGTTTGCGCCCTCCGGGCATCATTGTGACCTGCCCCACTGCCCAGCGGTGATTGGCACGGACCCGCAATGTGACGTGCCTTTGGTGGGCCAGGCCGATGTGGCTCCCCGGCACTGCGAACTGCGCCCCATCTCCTGCGGCATGGAACTGGTCAAACTGGACCCGGCCGCGATTTTGCTGGTCAATGGTGCCCCGGTGACCTCCGCCCTTGTTCAGGACAACGACGTGATCACCGTCGGCAGCCTCGCCCTCTTGCTGCGGGTGTTTCAAGAGACCAACGAAGGCGTGGCCGCCCCCGCAACGACCGATGACGAGCCCATGGAAGGCTTCAGCGAGGCCGAAAAGAAGAAGCGGCGGGCCCAGCAGCTCATGCAGCAGAACTGGCAGCGCACGCAAAGCCGCTACGACGAGTTTCGTCGGCAGCAGAACTTCCCTCTCGCCCTCGTCGGCGCCTTGCTCGGCATTATCGTGTGCGGTGTCGGCTTTCGTTTTGTATCCGGCACGGGCTGGCGTGCCTATGTCTTCCTCATCATCGCGGTGGGATTCATCACCGGCTACATCATCCGGATGTTCGGTCGCGGCGTGGACCGGCGATTTGGCTGGCTAGGCGCAGTCACGGCGATTCTCGGCGTGATGGCCTCGACGGGCTTCGATGCCTACATGCACGTGCATCACGGCGGTGTCCTGAACGGTCAGCAGGAGGTCTCTGCCGAGGAAGCCGCCCGTCTTGAGCAACGGCGGAAGGAAGATGAAGCGCGTTCAGCCCTGATCGCAGCTGAAGCGGCCGAGATGGACAAGGTCGGGCGGCGAAAACTATCCGAGAACGATCCCTTCAACATCCTCGACGCCAAGCGGAACGAGGACCTCCGCTTTCGCGATGAGGTGCTGGCGAAGGAAACCGTGCCCGCGGAGGAATTGCGTGCGCTCGGCTTTCTGATCTTGCTGTTCGGGCCGAAGCATCTGGCTGCTTACATCCTCGCTGGCATCGCCGCGTATCGCGCCTCGTTCCGCTACTTGAGCAATCTCGAGGCCTCCAATCTGCATGGCAACTCGCCCGAGCCGCCGGCCGCGGATCGCATGCTCTCGCTGCGGGAACGCATCGAGCTGCGTCCGTGATCAGGGATACCGCGGGAACTTCGAGAAATCGGGCTTCCGCTTCTCCACGAAGGCTTTTTTGCCCTCCTGAGCCTCTTCGCTCATGTAATAAAGCAGCGTGGCATTGCCGGCGAGATCGAGCAGACCCATCTGGCCATCGCAATCCGCATTCAGGCAGGCTTTGAGGCAGCGCAGCGCCATCGGCGAGTGCTGTAGCATCTCGCGGCACCAGTTCACGGTTTCCTCTTCAAGCTTTTCGAGGGGCACCACGGTGTTCACGAGGCCCATTTCGAGCGCCTGCTGCGCATCATACTGGCGGCAGAGATACCAGATCTCGCGAGCCTTCTTCTGACCGACAATGCGGGCGAGGTAGCTGCTGCCCAGCCCGCCGTCGAAACTGCCCACTTTCGGGCCGGTTTGACCAAAACGGGCGTTTTCCGCCGCGATGGTCAAATCACACACGACGTGTAGAACATGCCCGCCGCCGATGGCGTAACCCGCCACCATGGCAACGACGGGCTTCGGAAGCGTGCGGATCTTTCGCTGCACATCGAGGATGTTCAGACGCGGCACACCGTCGTCACCGACGTAGCCCGCATCACCGCGCACCTTTTGATCACCACCGCTGCAGAAGGCCAGCGGGCCCTCGCCGCACAGGATGATCACCCCCACGTCACGATCCTCGTGCACGATGTCAAAGGCCTCGAGCATCTCGCGCACCGTCAGCGGCCGGAAGGCGTTGCGCACTTCAGGCCGGTTGATGGTGATCTTGGCGATGCCGTCACTGGATTTCTCCAGCTTGATGTCCGTGAAGGTTTTGATGGGGGTCCACATGGCGGAAAACAAGTTCGGATGAAGTCCCGATCACGCGAACTGCGTGTAGAGCTTCAGCTCGGCAATACGCTGCGCGACGTCCAGCGGAGTCACGGTTTGCAGCTTGTGCGTGCTGAAAGCCTCGCAGGTGTAGCTGGCGACGACGCTGCCATGCACGACGGCGGACTTGAGGTCCTCAAAGGTGGGCTTGGTCTTGCCGTGAGCAGCCAGCCAGCCGACGAGACCGCCGAGGAAGCTGTCGCCAGCGCCGGTAGGGTCGAAGACGGAGTGCAGCGGGTAGGCGGAGCAGGAGAAGAAATGCTCCTTCTTGTCGCCGAAGAGGTAGCTGCCGTGCTCGCCACGCTTCACGATGACGTATTTCGGACCTTTGTCCCGCAGGCGGCGGCCCGCCTCGACGAGGTTCGTGGTGCCGGCGAACTCCTTCGCCTCGCCGTCGTTGATGACGAGCAGGTCGATGCCCTTCAGCACGTCGTGGAGACGCTCGTTGGCGATGTTGATCCAAAGATCCATCGTGTCCGCGGCGATGAAGTCGGCCGCTTCGCACTGGTCGAGCATCTGCATCTGGTTTTCCGGATGCATGTTGGCGGCCACGGCGATCTTCGCACGGCGGGCGGCCTGCGGCAGGTTCACGCTCCAGTTTTCGAGCACGTTCACCGCCACGTTGTGCGTGGTGCGGTTGTTCATGTCCTCGTGGTATTCGCCAGTCCAGGTGAAGGAGGCGCCACTGCTGCGCTCCAGGCCGCTGATGTCCACGCCGTGGCTGTTGAGCATCTCGAGGTGCTGCGGCGGGAAGTCGTGACCGATGATGCCCACGAGGTGCACGGGCTTTACGAAGACACTCGCGGCGAGAGCGGCATAGCTGGCGGAGCCGCCGAGCAGGTTCTTCTGCTCATCTTGCGGAGTTTTGACATTATCAAGGGCGACGCTGCCTGCGATGACGACGGACATGAGTGTTTAGGGAAGGTGAAGTGATTAATTCTTGCCCAACCGGCGGCGCACTCCTAAAACGAAGGCGTGCCGGAAAGGGCCGCCGATCTTCGGTTTGCCCCCCGTCCTGTCAAGCAGCACCTCCGCCCGCCACTGTCATGCGTCTGAGTCTTTTCTTTCTCATGGTGATCCTCCTGCCTGTGGCGGCAGTGTCCCATGCCTACTTCATCGCCTTTCACCGGCTGCCGCTGCTGCGCCAGGAAGTGATCCACATCCTCGAAAAGGCCGGCGTGCAATCACCGAAGGTCGATCTCGCCTTCCTCGATATCGACATCGCGGGCGAGGCGCCCTCGCCGCAGGTCCACCGTCAGGTCGTCGAGTCCATCCGCCGCATCGGGCCGCTGCGCCTGAAGCCCGGTGCCGACCGCCTGCATGTGAATGCGACGGTGAAGTCGAACCTCCACGAGAAGCGCCTGCGCCTCTCCGGCTGGCTGCCGGAGGAAAAAGATGCGGCGAAACTCAAAGCCATCCTCGCCGAGTTGCGACCCGACCTCACGATCGATGCCACCGACCTCCAACACGCGCCCGAGGTCCGCTGGCCCGATGATTTCAAACCGCCGCTCGATGCCTCGAATGCCTTCCTGAGCCCCATTTTGGACCATTTGCGCATTCCGGCCGAGTTGAAGGTCGAGTTCAAAGACGGCACGCTGCGCCTCACCGGCATGCTCCCGGCCGGCGGGCTCAAAGAAGAGATCATCGCGGCCCTCGCGGGCGATTCGGGTGCCGCCGAGATCGATCCGTCCACGCTCGTCGCCAGCCCGCATGTCAAAGCGGCACCGTTTGCGAAGAAACAGGCGCTCGCCGCCTTCCTCGCCAGCTTTTTCGCCGCGCCACCGCCACGCAGTTTCGAGATCAAAGAACAAGGCAGGCCCAAACTCACCGGCATCGCCACGCGAAAGCTCGAAAGCGAATGGCTCACCCTGCTGCGACCCGTGACCGGAGCCGCAAAAGTGGACTCGCAGCTCGTGCTGCTGCCTTCGCTGTATCACCAGCCCGATTACAAGCCGCAGTCGCCGCTCGATCCGGCCATGCTCGATCAACTGCGTGATGTGCTCCAGGGCATGACGATCTCCTTTGAAGCCGGAACCACCACCGTCCCGGCACTCGATCAGACCAAACTCGCCGCACTCACGCCCTCGCTGCTCGTCGCCGGCCCCGCCCTCGGCCTCATCATCGGCGGCCATCCCGATCCGCTCGGCGATGCCGCCCGCGAGAGCGAAATGGCCAAAAAACGCGCCGAGGCCGTGCTGTCCTTTTTGATCGAGCAGGGCGTGCCCTCCACGGACATCACCGCCGTGGCCTTTGAGCCTGTCCCGCCCGGATCTCCCGCTGCGCCCGCGGCCCCGCGAAGCGTCGAAATCATCATCAAATAATCATGCCGCTCGACCTTCAATCCCTCTCCACCGACACGCTGCTCTACATGCTGATGCACAGCGGCGTCTTCGTCGCCATCATGGGCGCGGCGTTCTTCCTCATCGGCCTGATTTTTGGCTACGCCACCTGGGGACGCTACAAAGCGCATGCCCGCCGCCTCGCGGGTGAGATCGACCAGCAACGCCATGAGATCGCCACGCTGAAGCGCAAGCTCAGCGATCATTCCGTGAAGCCCGGCAGCGTCTCCATCGCCACCGAGACGATCGCCATGCCTCCAGCAACGCCTGTCCATGCTCCGGAAGTGCATGCACCGCTGCCGCCGCCCTCGCCTTCCCTGCCCGCCGAGGTCATCACCGATACGATCAAGACCGAAGAAGTGCCCACCAGCGCCACCACGCCGGTCAAATCGAAGACCACACGCACCAAAACGGCTCTCAAAGCCAAATCGGCCGCCACGCCTGAAGTCATCAACGGAGCCTCCGCCCTCGCCTCGATCATCGCGCCGCATCCCGCTCCCACCGAGCCGAAGCCAGACAGCGCCCCGATGCAGACGCTTGCCTCCGCCGTGGAAGGATTGGACATCATTCCCGCCTTCCCCGAGCTGCCGACCGCCCCGCAGCCCGTCGAGGTCAAACCGGAGCTCGATGCCAAACTAGGTCTCGTTTACAAAACACCGCCCTCGAAGCCCGACGACCTCACCAAGATGAAAGGCATCGCCAAGGTGCTCGAGCAGCGCCTGCATGAATTTGGCATCTACACCTACGAGCAGATCGCCGCGTGGACAGAGGACCAGATCAAGGAACTCTCCTCACGCCTCGCCTTCAAAGACCGCATCCACCGCGAAAAATGGGTCGAGCAGGCCAAACGCCTCCGTGAGGAGAAACAGAAGGCAGCTTGAGCTGCCGTGAGGCCAAAAGTGGCGGAGAGAGAGGGATTCGAACCCTCGGTAGCTGTTAAGGCTACGCATCTTTAGCAAAGATGTGCTTTCGACCACTCAGCCATCTCTCCAATGTTTGCCGCGAGTTTCCTGCTGCGAACGGCGGCTATTTAGCGTTTGCAGCCCCGAGGCGTCAAACGAAATGTCATCCGCCGCGCCCATGAAATCTGCTTCGCCTACCCTCGCCTGTCTGCCGGACGGGAAAGCGCTGCTCGGGCTCTCCGGCGGACGCGATTCGGTGGCACTGCTGCACCTGCTGCTGGCCGCCGGGCATCGCGACCTCGTCGTGTGCCATTTGAACCATCGCCTGCGGGGTCGAGAGTCGGATGAAGATGCCGCGTTCGTCCGGTCACTGGCCGAAAAAGCAGGCCTGACCTGCGAAATCGGCCGCACGGATGTGAAAGCCCTCGCGAGGAAAAAGAAGCTCTCGATCGAAACGGCCGCCCGCGAGGCTCGTCATGCCTTTTTTACGCGGATGAGCCGCAAACACGGCACCCGCGATGTGCTGCTCGCGCATCACGCCGATGATCAGGCAGAGACGATCCTCGGCAATGTGCTCCGCGGCTGCGGCCTCGAAGGTCTCGCGGGAATGGGTCTCGTCACCGATCTGGACAATGGCCTCAGCTTTCTGCGCCCGCTGCTGCACACGCGACGGGCGGAGATCGACGCGTATGTGGCATCGCATGGCCTCGCCTATCGCGAAGACAGCTCGAATGCCTCCTCCGAGCATCGCCGCAATCGCCTGCGACACGAGGCGCTGCCTCTTCTCAGTGAAATCGCCGGACGCGATGTTGTCCCGCTGCTCAACCGCCTCGGCACCATCGCCGAGTTGGACGCGTTTTATCTGAACGACGAAGCCACCGCCTGGTTCGAGGCCTGTCGCGAAGGTCAAAAACTCACCCAGCTCGATTCCCTCCGTGAACTCGATACGGCGATTTTGAACCGCGTGATCGGCTTTTGGCTTCGTGAGCATTTGAAACTGCCCGGCATCGGCTTTGACGAGATTCGCCTCGTCTCCTCCATGCTGCTCCCCGAAAGCCCCGCGAAGCTCAACCTGCCCGGCGGCCACTTCGCCCGACGCAAAGCGGGGTATTTGTGGGTGGAGTGAGTTCGTGGGGAATCCCGCCGATGAGGCTCTTGCATACCAAGCCGCCAGGAGGCATCATTTTCCCATGAGCACCGTCATCGCCGAGCCCGCCTCCCGCCTGCCAGCCGTTGTCAGCCGTCTTCAAAGCCTCTCCGCCGAGGATCTTGAGGTGGTGGAGCGCGTTTTGCTCCAGCTCGAAATCAACCGCACCGTGTCCGAACTGGATGAATTGAGTGATGACCTGCGGACCAGCGGCATGATGGAGCGCCTGCCGGCGATCATTCAAAGCGTCCGTGAACGTCGTGCCGCTGCCAAGGCGTCATGACGGTCGTCATCGACACAAACGTGGTGATTCGGATGTTCGGGAAAAACAGTACGCTTCAGCTTCTCGTTCACGCCATCAGCCACGGAAGCCTTCATGTGGCCGTTTCACCCGCCATCTGGCTGGAATATGAGGAGGTGTGCCTGGAAATGCGCAGCCCGGCGCATTGGCAAAAGCTGCAAACGCTCTTCGCGTTGGTTTCGTCCGCTCATGGGAACATCGTGAACACGAACCCGGATTTTCGCTTTCAAACCATTCACCACGATCCGGACGACAACGCGTTTGCCGATTGTGCAATCACAGCGCATGCCGACTTCATCCTCACCGATGATTCCGATTACCGTCCGCTCAAAAACGCAGGATACAAACCGCAACCCATCAAACCAGAGGACTTTATCGCCCGATACCTTTCTCCGACAACGAGGCCGTGATCGCCGACGCATTTCTCATGGAGAAAGCGGTGCGCCCTCACGCACCGGCTTCTGCGAGCGGTAGAGAGTGATTTGATCCCGCAACGAGTCCGCTAGGGCCTTGTTGCCGGACTGGGCGGCGAGTTGGAAGGCCGCGTCGGCGACGGTGACGGCCTCGGAGAAGCGACCGCATTCGGCGAGGGCGGCGGCTTGCGTGCGCTCGAGCACGGCGTGACGTCCGCCAGCCTGGCGCAGCGCGGTTTGAGTGAGTTCCAGAGCCTTCGAGCCATCGCGCACCGCGTCATCCGGGCAGGTGGCGAGCAGCCAGGCGAGGTTGTTGAGCGTGCCAGTTTGCGCATCATCCCGGGCGAGCACGTCCTCGTAAAGTCGCCGCGCCTCGGCGAACTGGCCGAGCTGGAAAGCTGCGATGGCGCGATTGTGGCGGGCGATGAGATTATCAGGCTGCTGGCGGAGCACCTGATCGAGATGCGGCAGGGCTTCCTTCGCGCGGTTCTGCTGCAAATACAGATCGGCGAGGCTGCTGGCCGCTTCGATGTTTTTTGGCTCGCGGTCGAGCGTGGCGATGAGACGACCCACAGCCTGCGCAGCTTCGTTTCCCGTCGCGGGGCGGATTTCGTCATCATCAGGTGCCAACTCATGCGCGGCGTGAAGCTGCTCCAGCGCTTCCTGCTGCCTTCCGAGCATCATCAAGGCTCCGCCGATGTTTTTGCGGGCAAATCCAGCCAGCGACGGATCTTGCCGTAGCGCCTGCTGATAGGCCTCGATAGCCTGTTCATACTTCCCCTGACGCAGCAACGCTGATCCGAGGTTGCCCCAAGCCTTCGGATACACGCCACGCACCTCTGTCGCCCGGCGCAGGTGCTCGATTCCCTCGTCCACGCGGCCTTCCAGCACCAGCGAGAGGCCGCGATTCGACAGAGCCATCCATGCCTTCGGATTGCGGGCGATGGTCTCGACCCACAGCTCCTGCTTGCCACGATACTGGGCGCTTTGTTTCCAGCTCAAAAAGCCGAGCAAGCCCACCAGCGGCAGGCACCACCAAATCGATACCTTCTTGGCCACCCAAGTGCAAAGCGGCACCAAGATGCCGATGGCGGGCACATAGGCCCAATGATCCCACACGGGCGAATACAGCGCTCCATACACATTCAGGAAACCGAGCACCGGCGCGAGAGCGCCGAGGTAAAACAGCAACGCGATGAACAGCCCGCGTCCCACGCGCCACGCGGCCACGAGTGCCAGCGGCACGCTGGTGGGAAAGAGCCAGTGCCACCACGCGGCAGGCTCGAGTCGCCAGTCTGGGTAAATGAAGCAGAGGTCCGCGGGCCACAGCAGCTTCCAGGGATAAAACCACGCCACGCGTCCGGCGGTGAGCGTGCGCTGCGCCAGCGTGGCCTCGAACTCGCGTCCTTCCGCGCCCACATGATGTGTCTCCAGCCACCACACGAGCACGCCAAGGGCGAAGGTCAGAACGAAGAACGGCAGCGCAGGCCGCCAATCCTGCCGCCAGCTCAAGCGACCGCGTTTCCACCAGGCGATGAGCAGCAGCGTGGGCGCCAGCACGAAGGCGGTGATCTTCGCCAGCAGCGCCGCGAGGCACAAAACGAGCGCCAGCCACCACGAGCGGGTTTGGAGCGGCTTGTCATCCATCCACCAGCCGACGGCTTTTCCGTAAGCGAGCATTGATCCAAGCGTGAGAGCCAGCGAGAGCGCATTTTTTCGCTCGGTGATCCACGCGACCGATTCGACATGGACCGGATGGACAGCAAAGATGAGTGCGATCACGAACGCGACAGCCGCAGAGTACTGCCACCGACGCAACAGTAAAAACGCCAGCGAGCTAACACATGTATGGAGCAGCAAACTGACAACATGCCAGCCCGTCGGGTTCGGGCCGAATAGCTTGAAGCAGATGATGTTTAGAAGGGTGAAGGTCGGCCGCCAGTAGTTGCTCGCTGCCTGTGTTCCGTCCCCCTTAAATGCCCACACGTCCGAGCTCAGGGCCTTCATCCAGAGGTTGCCGTCCTGGATCAGCGTATTGCGAAGGATCTGCCGCGTGTCGTCATAGACGAATTCGCCGGTCAGGGAATTTGCAAAGACCAGTATGCAGACGGCGGCGATCGGTATCAGCCATTTGAGTTCGTTGCGGTATTTCACGGTGAACCTATTTTGCAACGCCGACGCACAGTCTTCAAGGCTCGCTATTTAGAAATAGCTCAGAGCCCAGTGTTTGTTTCTCTTTTTCAGATCGCCCCACCATTTGCAGAGCGGGTAAATAAGTATCAGACCAACGATCCAAACCGCGTAAACGACCCAAAGCGGAAAGCCATAGTCCTTAGGAGCGTTCTGACCCATCGACAAAATCCCGAGGAACAGATAGCTGCTGTCGATGCCCGCTGCCTTTGCCAGCAGAACACCCGCGACGTGTGCGACGATCCATTGCAGCATGTAGTAAAACATCGGAACGCGGCCGAATACGATGCAGACACGCTGCCATAGAGCCTTACCGTCAATCAGATCGGTCAGTGCAAGTATCAGAAGTCCCGGCCCGAGCGTCATTAGCAAATAAAGCAGTGACGGTGGATATTTTGCGGTGTTCAGGAACGAGAGAAATGTTCCCACCGTAGTTTCCTGATGCTTCCATGGAATCGGATCGCCGTATATATTGATACCGCGTAAGACAACGAAGCCAACGGTTGTGATCGCTCCGAGAACAAAGAGCATCTTTCGAGGGCGTTCACCATCCCAGGAATAAACCTGGCCGAGAGCATATCCCGCAGCCATCACGCCAATCCACGGGATCAGCGGATATGCAATGAAGACATTTGCCGAGCCAAAGACCGGAATTATCCCAACCTGATGGAGGATCAGCCAGAACGCTTGCCCGGTGGTCGGTGGCGGAGTTCCGGCAAATGCAGTAGCCGGCGGTACGCCTACACCGTCTAGCAGATTGTGCAGCAGCACCATCGCGACTCCGGCAATTCCAACAACCCTGACCGGAAAATAGATCAGCACGGCCATCACGATCATCGAGACACCGATCACCCAGATCACCTGAGCCATGCCGAAAAACGTGTAGTCCACATTGAAAACGATCAGGAATCTGATCAGCGTGAATTCAAGAAAGATCAGCCACAGCCCGCGAGTCCACAGGAACCGCGACAGCTCGTCGTTCGATTTCCCACTCAGTTTTTGCAGATAGATGCTGACGCCCGACAGGAAAACGAACGTCGGAGCACAGAAATGCGTGATCCAACGGGTAAAGAAAACTGCTACGGTCGTCGTTGCCGGATCGGTCGGATCTGAGGTCAACGCTCCGGCGTGGACGAATTCGCGGATGTGGTCGATCATCATGATCATCATCACGATTCCGCGGAGCAGGTCGACTGCGTAGATACGATTTTGGAGCTTGGAGCCCGCGAGCTGATCTTCGGTTTTCATGTCCGTTTTTATATCAGCTTGCATTACGACTTGTCCTTAAAATCTGTGTGAATTCTTATGAATTCTGCCCTCTGGCATCTTTTAGAGCTTCGGCAACCCGTCTTTTTGTCTCGGGCGAAGGCACGTTTTGCTTTTCCCACCATTCGATCGTGCCAGGTTCGATCGCGGCTCCGGCGGCGATCAATAACTCGATGATCTCGGCGTGTCCCGATCTGTGTTCGTTGACCGCCGACCAGAGAGCCTGGCCGAGCATCGTACCGCCGTATTTGTTTTCCACTTCGAGTGGAACCTTTTTTTCGATCAGCATTCTCACCGTTTCCGGCTGCCCG
>CALMTT010000264.1 GCA_937872615.1 uncultured Verrucomicrobiaceae bacterium
GGAGCGCGACGAAGCGCTGACCGACCATGCCGGTGGCGCCGAGGACTCCGACCTTCAGCTTCGTCTTCATTGGTTTCACCGTAGCGCGTTCGGCCTGCACACCGAAGCGACGTAGACTCGGTGGTCATGGTGCTCGAGTTGATCGCGACGATGTCGTTGGCCGCGGAGCCCGGCTCGTGCACCGGCGCGACTGGCGTTCGAATCACCTTCAAGGACCACGCGCGTGGCACCGCGTTGTTCGATCGAGTGAAGGTGGGCTGGACGGCGAAGCGGCTGCGCGAGCACCTCGGCATCGGCCGCCTGCTCAAAGAAGAAAAAATCGCGGATCGCAGGCCGAAGGCGTGTTTGCTGGAAAAACAGGCACTACAAGGCGTTTGAGCTGTCCTCATGCGCCGAACTCTCCTCGTCCTATCGTTTTCCACCGCGGTTTTGAGTGCGGCGGAGCCTCCCAAAGAAAAGCCGTTTACGCCGGGTGGGGTTTATCGGCAGGGGGACATGCAGCGGCCGAGGCCCACGGTAATCACGCCGCCTTCGGAGGGCATGGCACCGAGTGATGCGGTGGTGTTGTTTGATGGGAAGGACCTCTCGCGTTTCAACCGGCAGGCTCGTGGCGGGGATGTAGATGTGTCGGAGGAGCCGAAGTGGAAGGTTGAGAAGGGTTACATGGAGGTGGTGCCGAAATCGGGCACGCTGGACACGCGTGACCAGTTTGGCTCCTGCCAGATTCACATCGAGTGGGCCACGCCGGCGGAAGTGGTGGGGAAGAGCCAGGGCCGCGGCAACAGCGGCGTGCTCCTTCATGGCTGGGGCGAAGTGCAGGTGCTCGACTCGCACGAAAATGACACTTATCCCGATGGTCAGGCCGCGGCGATCTACCATCGCTATCCGCCGCTGGTGAATGCGAGCCGCAAACCGGGCGAATGGCAGACTTATGACATCATCTGCGACTGCGCGAAGCTCGACGCAAAGGGCAAAGTGGTGGAGCCTGCTCGTCTGACTGTGATGCACAACGGCGTGGTGGTGCATCATGCGGTGGTGCTGGATGCGACGACGCAGAAGTTTGGCTTTG
Source organism: uncultured Verrucomicrobiaceae bacterium (assembly GCA_937872615.1). Lineage (GTDB taxonomy): Bacteria > Verrucomicrobiota > Verrucomicrobiia > Verrucomicrobiales > Verrucomicrobiaceae > Prosthecobacter. Next base: position 1,070 of record CALMTT010000264.1, read on the forward strand.
CCCTTCAAGATCACCTCAATCCCGTGCGCTACCGGAACATCTGGGTGCGGCCGCTGCATCGCTACGACGAGAACGCGAAGTGATGGAGGGAATATGAATTTGGCACCCGGCGAGGGCCGGTGCATGCTTTGGCCATGGCAGCCTACATGATTCAGAGCGGCGACACGCCGATCGGCATCGCGCGGAAGTTCGGGATGAGCTTTGATCAGTTCAAAGCGATGAATCCCGGGCTTTGCGATGCGAACAACAACTGCCGCATCCTGTATCCCGGCCAGGTGGTGCAGGTGGCGGGTGTGGCACCGCAGGCGGAACCGGCACGGCCGGTGACCCAAGCGGCGGGTTTCGCACCGCAAACCCCGCCGTGGATGGAGGTGGCGCTGTGTGAGCAGGGCGTGGCCGAGTGGAATCCCGGCGATAACCCGCGCATCGTGGAGTATCTGGCGAGCGTGGGCGTGCGTGGCGGCGATGAGACGAGCTGGTGCGGTGCTTTTGTGAACTGGTGCATCCGCAAGGCGGGCTTTCGCGGTCACAACACCGGCCTCGCCGGTCAGTGGATCAGCTATGGCCGTGCCGTGGGGCCGACGTATGGCTGCGTGGTGGTCACGCAGCCGCTTTCCGCAGGTGCGAGCGGGCATGTGGGCTTCCTGCATGCGATGGACCAGACGAATGTGTGGCTGCTGAGCGGCAACAGCGCCAACCGCGTGCGCATTTCGGCGTATTCCCGTGCCAAACTGGCTGCCGGGCAGTGTTTCCGCTGGCCGGTGTGAGGCTTTGAACTATTCAAACGAATGTCCATCACCACACGCAAAGGCGACGACGGCTCCACCGACCTTCTTTTTGGCGTTCGCGCCGCGAAATCACATCCTCGTGTGCATGCGCTGGGCGCAGTGGATGAACTGAACGCAGCCCTCGGCCTGCTCCGCATCAGCGCGGCAAAGGTAGAGACGCGTGATTTGATCCCGCAGGTGCAGCGTTGGCTCATCGGCCTCATGGGCGAGCTCGCGACGCCGCCCGGGCTGGAGGATCGCTATGCCGCGACGCACAAGGAAACCATCGGCGCAGGGCAGGTGACGCATCTGGATGAACTCGCGGCGAAGTTGGAGGCCGGTGGCGCGATGCAGTTCAAAGGTTGGGCATTGCCTGGCGAGGCGGGTGTGCTGAGTGGTGCGCATGCGGATCTGGCCCGCGTGGCCTGTCGCAGGGCGGAGCGCAATGTGATCGACCTGGATGACACGCCCGAAGCGGTCCCGAATCGCGAGGTCGCGCGGTTTTTGAACCGGCTCTCGGACGTGCTGTGGCTGCTCGCACGCTGGGAGGAGCGTGTGTGACCTACCTTTGGCTTGCCGTTTCGCGCGGCGAACCTTAGCGTACTCCCTTCAGCCTCTTTTTGCCCCTTCATGCTCATTCAAACGAAAGCCTTTGCCCGTGCCGGTCTGGTGGGAAATCCCTCGGATGGCTACTTCGGCAAGACGATCTCCTTCATCATCCGCAATTTCCACGCGGAGGTGACGCTGTATGAGACGCCGGAGCTGCGCATCGAGCCGAATGAGCGCGATCACTCGGTCTTTGGCAGCATCGAGGAGTTGGTGCGGAATGTGAAGCAGTTCGGCTACTACGGCGGCATCCGCCTGCTGAAGGCGGGTGTGAAGCGCTTCTTCGAATACTGCCACAAGCACAACATCCCGCTGCATGGCCGCAATTTCACCCTGCGCTACCAGAGCAACATCCCGCCACAGGTGGGCATGGCGGGAAGCAGCGCGATCATCACGGCCTGCTGGCGGGCATTGATGCAGTTTTACAAGGTGGAGATCCCGAAGCATCTCGTGCCGAGCCTCGTGCTCGCGGTCGAAAATGAAGAGCTGGGCATTCCGGCGGGCCTTCAAGATCGCGTGATTCAAAGTTACGAAGGTGTGGTGTTCATGGACTTCAACCGGGCGAGCATCGAAAAGCTCGGTTACGGCATCTACGAAGAGCTTGATCCCACGCTGCTGCCGCCGGTCTATGTGGCATACACCACGCAGCTCAGCGAAGGCACGGAGGTGTTTCACAATGACATCCGCGGCCGCTGGAAACGTGGCGAGCGTGAGGTGGTGAGCGCCATGTATCACTGGGCCGGGCTGGCGCATCGCGTGCGTGACATGCTCGTCGAAGGCCGCGGGCGCGAGATCGGGCCGCTGCTGAATGAGAACTTCGACCTGCGACGCCGTCTTTACCAGATCAGCCAGGGAAACATCGACATGGTGGAGGCTGCACGCGAAGTAGGTGCGAGCGCGAAATTCACCGGCTCCGGCGGTGCCATCGTGGGCACCTACGAGGACGATGCGATGTTTGAGAAGCTCAAAGCCGTGCTCGAGCCGATGAAGGTGGCAGTGATCAAGCCGCAGATCCTGCCCGCATGATCCTCCGTGCCCGCCAGCATGTGATCGAGTTCCCTCGCCGCCCGATGGTGATGGGTATCGTGAATATCAATGACGACTCGTTTTGCGGCGATGGCACGCTCGATCCGACCGCCGCACTGGCCCAAGCCGAGCAGCAACTGCGTGATGGTGCCGACATCATCGACATCGGGGCGGAAAGCGCCCGCACGAACCGTCAGGCAATCAGCGTGGAAGAGGAAATTGATCGATTGAAGCCTTTCCTGGCCAAATGGCCGGAGCTGCGAGCGCATCACAACACGCCGCTGCTGTCCATCAACACCTGGCGTTCCGATGTCATCGCCGAGGTGCTGCCGCATGGTGGTGACATCATCAATGACATCAGCGGCCTGCCGGATGCTTTTAATGCCAAACTGTGTGCCGAGCACGGCGCGGCACTGCTCATCATGCACAGCGTGGGCCAGCCCAAGGTGGCGCACACGCATGTGACCTATGAAAGCATCATGGACACGCTGGATCGCTTCTTCGAGCAACGGCTCGTGATGGCTGAAAGTGTCGGTTTGAGCCGCGAGAGCATCCTTTTGGACCCTGGCATCGACTTTGCGAAACAGCGTGATGACAATCTCACGATCTATCGCGAGCTGGAGCGTCTGCATCACTTTGACCGGCCGATCCTGCTGCCGGTTTCACGCAAGACGGTGATCGGCGATGTGCTCGGTGTGCCGGCCCTCGAACGTGATGCGGGCACGGTGGCATGCATTTCTTCCGGCATGACCCGCGGGGCGCAGATTTTCCGCGTGCACAACGTCAAAGCCGCCGCGCAAGCGGTGCGGATGCTGTGGGAGGTTCAGCGCAGCACCGCGCCCTTGGTTGCATCGCCGGTATCGTCGAGCGCCATGAGCTGATTGATGGTCTTGAAGCGGCCTTTGTCCTCAAAAGTCCACACGACCTTCTTGTCTGGCGTGATTTCGAAGAACTGAGGCTGTTCGCCTAGATGGCCGTGGCCGAGGTAGTTGGCGAAAATCGTGTTTCCATTCGGCAGGCGATGGCAGCCCGCCATGAGACGAAGCGTGTTTCCAGGCAGGTCGTTCTCATTGAGTTCCCACACGGTTTTGCCAGCCGGGTCGATTTCGACCACCTTGTGGCCGTCGCCGCAGGTGATGAGCAGGTTCTTGTTTGGAAGCGGCACGACTTCATGCGGATCGCCGGGCACCGGCACCTCGCGCAGGACTTTGCCGCTGCCATCGAGTTCCACGATCTTGCCCTCGCCTTTGAAACAGACGAGGTAATGGCCATCGGCTGTCTTGCGAGTGCCACGGAACTGGTTGTGCAGCTTCACGCTGTCCTTGGTGACGAGCTTGATCTCCTTGGCGATCCGGCCTTCGCGATTCACCTCGATGATGCGGCTGGTGCCGCATTCGACGATGAGGACATTGCCATCGGGCAGGGGCTGGCAGGCATGGACTTCGACCTTTTCCGGCGCGGTGTATTCCCACACGGTCTTTTTGTCACGGGTGACCTCACGCGCACCGGATTGATGAGCGAAAAGGATGTTTCCGTTCGGCAATCGCCAGCAATCCTGCGGGTGTTTGGCCTCAACCTGCCACTCGACTTCCCCAGCAGCGGACAGAACAGTCACCGTGCCACCGCCGTAGTCACAGCAGAGGACCGGACGTGCGGCGTGAAGGAGCGAGAGAGTCGAGAAAAGTGCGGCCAGGATGATTTTCATGCGGGACGAGCAAAACGCGGCCCCCCGCAGGCATCTTCCTGAGATCACTCAAACACGTCTTCGAGCACTTCGATGACCGGAACGCGGGCTTTGCGCGGCTTTTGGGCCTTGGCGGGCTTCTCAGCTTTTTCGGCTTTCGGAGCTTCCTCGTCCTTTTTGGCCGGTGCGGGCTCGCCCTGCACGCCGAGGAAGATCATGCCATCGCTGTATTCGATGACGTAACCTTCATTTGTGAGCCAGCGAATGTCTTTGAGGACTTCGATCTGCTGCTGTGTGGGCTTTGGAGCTTCGCCGGGAACCGGAGCTGGTGCATCGTCGTCGCGTGGTGGCGAGGGGGCGATGGCTTCGACGAGAGCATGCAGGTGCATGCCGCCGGAGTTCTGCTTGAGCAGTTCGACGATCTTCGCGAGAGGCGCGGAGAAGACGACGGAAGGATCCACGGCACGCGGACGCACGCGGCTGACGAACATCTTGCCGCTGCGGCGCTTGAACATCTTCAAACCACGGCGCTCAAGGCCGGCGGCGAGCTTCTGCGAGATGTCAAAGAGGTGCTTGCGGGCGTTCTCGACGGCGTTGCGCAGCATGATGAAGAGCACATGCGTGAGCTTGGCCTTGTCGATGTTGCCGGTGACGTTCACATCACGCAGTTCGATGACGGAATCAGCGGCGTGGATGCGGCGGAAGTGGGCTTCGACCTCGGCGCGGGTCGAGAAGGCCTGCGGTTCGGCACCTTCGGCGACTTCGCCTTTGAGATAAACCCAGCGACGACCTTTGCTGGCCTGCTCCTTCCACTTCTCGATGGTCTCCGGCGTGTTGTCAGTCTTCACGCGGCGTTTGAAGTCCTCGAACGGCATGTTCGCAAAGCGCTCGCGATGCAGGCGGATGAGCTTGGTCTGGTAGCTGTGATGGCTGGCCGGGCCGAGGATCTCGCCGCTCATGCCGCAGACGGCCACGGATTTGAAATCGCCCTTCGGCACTTCGAGCTCGATGTCTTCGACGCGGTAGTATTCGTCGATGACGGGGCTGTTGAGCAGGTGATTGACGGCCTCGTCACGCGTGAGGAAGAGACCCCCATCGGCGGTGGTTTTGAAGAGAGGTGTGGGACGGGCGTCAGCGCATTGGAAACGCACGTTGTAACGCTCACCACCAGCGAGCACGATGCGGGCGGCATCGAACATGCTGAAGGCATGACCGGTATTCCGCACATGCTGGGCGAGCGTGTCGAGCGTTTCGTCCTGCGGATAAATCGTGACCTGAATGTCCTGCGGGATCGGCACCCACTCGCGTTGCGGGCGGTTGTCAGGCCCATCACGACGACGATCACGATCACCAAAACGACGAGGGCCTCCAGGGCCTGGGCCGTCACGACGGTCGCCACGCGGCGGACCTCCGGGGCCATCACGACGATCCCCACGCGGCGGGCCTCCAGGACCATCACGACGCGGACCCGCACCTGAGCCACCACCGAAACGACGTTCGCCACCACCACCACCACCACCGGCTCCGCGACGATCTCCACCAAAGCCACCGCCACGGCGGTCACCGCGATCACCACGCTGTGGACGGTCTTCGCGATCGCCAAAGCGCTCGATGATTTTCTCTTCCTTGCCGAAGTCACCGACCCACGCGGGCATCATGCGCAGGCTGGACAGATCGAGGAGATCGGTCTGGGAGGTTTCGGGGGGGCTGGATTCGGCTTCGCTCATAAATCGTGACTGGGGCGGGAAAGGGCCGCGATGATGAGCAGGACTCTTCGCTTGTCTCCTACTTTGTTCAGGTGGCAAAATCGCTCCGAACGGCCATTTTGGCGGCCCTCCATGCCCGCCCAGCCCATTGAATTCCACAACCGCCTCACCGGCCGCCTCGAAACCGAGCAAGTCTATGGCGAGGGTTTTCTGCGTTTTGTGTATGAAAATCCGCTCGGTGCGCTGCCGCTCCACACGCTGGTGAAGCGCCGTCTTTTCTCCTCGTGGTATGGCAGCCGCATGGATGCCGCGGCCAGTCGCGAGAAGGTGGCACCCTTCATCCAGCAGTATGGCATCGATGTCGCCGAGCTCGCTGATGCGCCGGAGAGCTACCGGACCTTCAACGAGTTCTTTTACCGCAAGCTGAAGCCCTCCGCCCGTCCCATCGCGCCGGAGGCGGGTGAGATCGCATTTCCTGCGGATGGTCGTCATCTCGTGCTACCAGACATTGCGGCCTGCGAGGCGTTTTTCGTCAAAGGCATCCGCTTTGACCTCGCTGCATTGCTGAAGGATGCGGCGATCGCGAAGCGCTTCGCTCATGGCAGCATGCTCATCTCACGCCTGTGCCCCGTGGACTACCACCGCTTTCATTTTCCCTTCGGCGGCACGCCTTCGGCCGCGAAGGTCGTGAATGGTCCGTTCTATTCGGTGAGCCCGATTGCGCTGCGTCGTCGGCCTTCGATCCTTTGGGAAAACCAGCGTGAGATCACCACGCTGCGCACGGACTCGCTCGGCGATGTGTTGCTGCTGGAAATCGGCGCGACGTGTGTGGGCTCGATCGTGCAAAGCTTCACGCCAGGTCAAAGCGTGACGAAAGGCGACGAGAAGGGCTATTTCCGCTTCGGCGGCTCCTGCTGCATCACGATCTTCGAACCGGGCCGCATCCGTTTCTCCGACGACCTCGCTCAGCACAGCGCTGCTGGTCGTGAAGTGTATGCCAAGATGGGCGATGTGGCCGCCAATGCGCTTTAGCGACTTCCAGTGCGGGCGCGTTTCACCCGCCAAGCGATGCCGGCGAGCAGGATGAGCATCACGCTACCGGGTTCGGGCACCGCATGGGTTTGTAGAGTGAAGGCAGCGAGGGGCGCGGTGAAGTCTCCGCCGCCTTGCACATTGTGCAGACCGCCCCAAACGGGGTTCAAGGCACTCGAAAGCGGATACTCAAAGGGAAGCGCCTCGCTGGGGGAGGGGAGCAGCCAGTCGTTGGCCGCATTGCCATCGCTACTGTCGTTCGTGACGAGGGCCCATTCGCCGCCGGGGGAGATGCTGAAGACGTTGTAAACCCACAGGTAAGCCAGCTCGCCGCCGCTGAAGGTGTCGAGCGAGAGGCCTTGGTCCGACAGGCCGCTGCCGAGGAGCACGCCGCTTTTGTTGAAGTAGGAGATGGCCGAATTCCAGCCGTTGATCGAGGGGGATTCGGCCCGGGCGAAAGGCTTCCAGTTGGCCGTCCAGTCGGTGATGTTGCTGGTCGTGGGGGTGAAACCGGTCTCAAAGATGCCGAACTCGAATTTGAAGGCATTATCGAGCGCGGTGACCCCGTCCTCCATCAACAGGGTGTTCCCCGGGACGTTGTAAAAGTTCAGCGAACCTGCCTGGGCGATTCCCACAGGGAGCAGCAATACGGCCGCAAAGACTGCTGCCGCCAAAGGGGCGGGCAGGAGGGAAGCGGACGTTGTAAAGCGGGAGCGCATACGACAATATTGTTAACCATACCGAATGAAATGAATGCACTCAATATAAAAAACATAATTTATGCCGCGAGGGTGAGTCTGGCATCCCGCACAGATAGCGACCTGCTTGGCCCCCTGCCGCAAACCGGTCTTCGAGTTGCAATCAACTTCCGACATGGAAAGAAAGGCAGGCCGCCCGCGCTCTAATCTGCCCTTGTTCCCGATGCGCCAACCCTTCGTCCTGCTCTCCAGCATTCTGCTTCTGGTGAACGGCGGAGTTTTGCCTGCGGAGGAACACGGGGCCGGACACCGGCTCGTGTGGCAGCCGGTGCAGCAGTACTTCATCCGCCGTCAAAGTGACGCGGTGCCGCCGCAGGGCTCGCGTCGGCTGAATTCGTTCACGAGCTACACCCATCTGGGCACGGACTTCGGCTTTCACGGGCCGGCGGAGCATGAGATCGAGTGGGTGGAGGACAAGGTCGTCGTGCACCTCGGTCAGCAGCCGGATGTGTGGGCGGGCATGTGGCACAGCCTCGCCGGGCAGGCGCGTGAAGTTCATGAGGTGCTCGATTTCACGCGTGCCTATCCGCCGCAGATCTCCGAGGCCTGTCAGCCGCGCATCACGCAGCTCATGGTGGATGCTGGGGGCAGGGGAAACCTCAAGCTGGAGATCAAAAACGCCACCGGTGAGATCTTGTGGGAGCGAACCGTCACTTACTTCGATGAGCAGGCGCATCCGCATGCTCATCCGCTGCCGAGCCGGAATCTGCGTGATGCCAAACTCGTCGTGTGGACGGCCGAGCCCGGCAGTGAGATCACCATGCGTGGTCTTTACCTCGGGCTGGAAGTGCCACGGGTGGAGCGTGACCGGCAGGCCTTCACGACTTCGTATGCGAAGCTCCTACGCAATCACTGCACCACCACCGGATTCACTCGCGACCGTGCGCATCTGGACGCGGGCGCCTTCGACAGCATCGCGGCGACGGGCCTGATGGTGCTCTCGACTGCCGCGGCATCGCAAAAAGAGATCGGCGTGGTCTCGCCCGACTTCGCGCGGGAGACGCTGCGCACCACGCATGCGGCCGTGGGCCGGTTGAAGCGGGCACGAGGGCTGCTGCCGCACTTTGTGCGTCGTGATGAGACCGGCTTCAGCATTCATCCGCACACGGAGCACAGCACGGTGGACACGGCGATCTATGCGCAGTGCGTTTTGCTGGCCGCACGCATGCTCGGCGAGGTGGCGATCGAGGACGAGGTGATCGCGATGATTCGGCAAATCGACATCGATGGCCTGCGTTTGCCTTCCGGCCACCTTTCCCATGGTCTCGACGCGGAAGGGCAAACCGTGCTGCCGCATGGCTGGCGTGACTGGGGTGGTGAAACCGCGCTCGTGGCGCTGCTCCAACGCATCGCCCGGCCGGGCTGCACGGTGGCGGCCTCCGATCATCCGGGGCATGCGTGGCAGGGCACGGCCTTCATCACAGAGATTCAAAGTCTGCTGCATCCGGACTTTGCGAGTGATGCGCCGGACAAGCTCGACGGCGTGCAGTGGCTTTCGGCTCGTCGCGTTATGCTCGGGGCGCAGCGCAGCTATTTCACGCGTGCCATGCCGGGCAGTCTCGCGGCGCGTCTCGGCCTTCATGGCCTGTCCGCGGGTGAAAACGAGTTTGGAAACGCCTACTTCGTCGGCGGAGTGGACCTGCCGGGGCAGACGTTGATCCATCCGCACTACATGCTGATGTGCGGCCTCGTGGTCGAAAAGCCTGCTGAAGTGCTGCAAAGCCTCGAGCGGCTCGAAAAGGCCGGTTTCATGCCGCCTTGGGGTCTTGTCGAAAACTTCACCGCGGATGGCAAAAGCTATCTGCCGATGAACGGAGCGCTCAACGCAGGCTTTGAAGCTCTCGGCAGCTATCACTTCCTCGCCAAGAACCGCGGCATCCCGGATCGCATCTATGAAGCGAGTCTTCAGTCTCCGGCGATCCGCGAGGCGATGAGTGTTTTTTATCCTCAAGCACCCGCCAGTGGGGAGTGAGGCTTTGGCGGCATGCACAGCAGCGCTTCACCCAGCAGTGCGATGGCCATCAAAAACAGGAACGTGCGCCAAACCTCGCTGGCGAGGCTGGTTTCGTTTTCGACCTGATCCTCGATGATGTGATGATCGAGGCCGGCGAAGAGCTCGCCGAGGGCTGTTTGGCCGAGAAAATCGGGCGCGTCCTCGCGAAGCGGGCGATTCAGCGCGACGAGCTTGTCGCCGTTTTCGACGATGCCAGCACGAAGAGGCAGTTCGGTGCTCAAAAGGGTCTCGCCGAGTCTTTTCCACTCACCGGCACCGAGGGCGTTCATGCCTGCTTCACGCTGTTGAGCCTTTCCAAGTCCTCGCGAGCCCTCATTCAGCGCACGATGCAGCATCGCAAACATCACCACGCCATCACGGGCCAACGTGGAGGCACCGGAGCCGGGCAGGGTGCCGAGGAACCAGACTTGGTTTTCGCCTGTCGTGTTCGCCCGCATCAGCAGCGGCTGGTTTTCGCCGAGACGGGCCAGCGGTGTGCCTTCGCCGAGGATTTCGCAGCGGCGCTGCACTTGGAGATCGCCGAGCGGCAGCGCCGTGCCGCTGCGGGTGTTCGCCAGCAGGCCAGCATCATTGCGCCACCAGCTCACGGTGGCCGATTTGCTGTCGCCGCTCCATGCGCCCCATTGCAATCCGGCGAAGGCATTCGTGTTCGGCGTTTCCGGCGGCAAAAAAAGCACGCAGCGGGCATTCGCGAGCTGTTTGGCAATGAGGTCGCCATCCTTCGGCAGTTGTGCATGCCAGATGATGAGCGCCGTGTCATCCCACGCGATCTCCGCGGCACGTGAAGGCGGCAATACGGTGCTGGCATACTTTCGCGAAGGATCAGCGGCGGCTTCGAGCGCGGCTTGCAGCGGTGTGAAGGTGGCCTCGTCCTCGCTGACAATCACGCTGCGTAGCACCGGCGGCTCGGCGAAGACGAAGTGGAAGACGTTGTCAGCTGGTGAAGCATCGGCGGGCAGTTCGACGCGGCCATGGCCTTGTTTCATCGTTTTGGCGATGGGGATGGCGTGCGCCTGCAACACGAGCTGCGAGTCCTTCATCTCCGCTTTGAAGGTCGTGCTCACATCGCCCACGACAAAGCGCAGCGGCAGTTCGAGTGGTTCCTTGGCCGCATCCGCACGCGTGACGCGCACATCGAGCAGCAATTCGGCCTTGTCGGCTGTTTCGCGTCGCGTCACACGCTCGACGGCGATGCTCAAATTTTGTGCGGCAGGCTGCGCATAGGTCAGCAGATGAAAGCGCACGCCTTTGAGGCTGGTGAAGCCACTGCGCAGTGCCTGCCAGCGTCCGCCGCCCGCATCCCAGTCGCTTTGCCGCAAATCGCTGAGCACCCACACGTCCGTGCGGCCGGTTTGATTCGTTGAGATGTAATCCAGCGCACTTTGCAGCATCGCAGGCACATCCGCGCTCGTGTCCGTGGGGCCGGTGATCGGCAGATCGGTCAGCGATTCGGGCTTTTCGAGCGCTTGCGGTTGGAGATGACCGTTTTCGATCAGCACCAGCTTCGAACGCGTGCCCACCGTGTCGCGCAAAGCCTGCGAAAGCTTCGCGAGACCTGCCGCACGCTTGCTGGTGCCGGTGGCCAGATTCTGCTGCTCCATGCTCGCCGAGCGATCGAGCAGCACGATGACGGTATCCGGCACACCGCCCGTCAGCCCGAGCAAACCGCCCGCCATCGGTCGCGTGATGACAAACAGGATCGCCATCACCGCTAGCACACGAAACGCCAGAATCAAAATCTGCCGCAGCCGCGACAGGCCCTTGTTCATGCGCTGCGCCATGCGCAGAAACATCATCGCCGCCCACTTCACCTGCCTCCGCCGATACAGATGGATCAAATGAATGACCACCGGCAACGCCGCGAGGGGCAGGGCGAGGAGCAGAGCTGGGACGAGGAAGGTCATGGGTTGTCGATGTGAGTAAAGCGAGGGTTCGGAGCGCCTTTGCGAGCCTCTTCCTCCGCATTTGCCATTAGTTCCTCCAGCTCTCTAGCGACCTTTGGTGCTCTCCAAATCTGATAGGCGATGAAGGGTAATATCAAGAATGGCATGACGGCCAAGGTCCAGCCAACGGACAAGTGATCGCCTGTCATTTCCCGAGCAGTCATTGAAAAGCCCTGTGGAGCCAAAATCGCCAGAAGCATCTCACCAGACTGTTCGCAGACGTTGCGTCTTCTAATGCGAAGCCAGGCATACCAAATGGTCATGACGAGCTGCAAGACAGCAGCCCCATGCCAATCGAGCAATTGATGAGGTTTTAGCTCCAGCCGCCAGGCTGAGTAGAATCGATAGATGGTGAACGCGATTAAGAAGAGAAGGCCCCAAAGGTCTCCTGGCCGCATGAAGCTGTAATGCAGACGGCGCTGACGAGATGGAGGGAAAAGTGGATTACTCATCAGCAGCCTCCTTTCTGCCGCGACAGCGTCGTGGAGTGCGGTGGCAGAGGGGCAAGGCGCAAGCCTTTTGCCCCGACGACACCGCTGTCGAGAGCACACAGAACATTTGGACGTCCGACAGCTCTCGACAGCGGCGTCGCCGATGCCGGGAGGCCCCGGCATCTCTGCCGCCGCACTCCACGACGCTGGCGCGATTGGCGGGGCAGGTCGTTGATGATGGGGATCATTCGCTGGTGGGGGAGCTGAGGGCTTTGAGTTTGCGATTGGTTTGGACTCGGCTGGTTGTTTGTAGAATGCCAGTGGCCAAGAAGCCGACTGAAGCGATGAGCTTTAGCCAAAAGGTCAGGGTCAGTGGCTGATGGGCTGTGACAAAAGTGCTTAGCAGACCGGTCGTGCCTGCGAATAGGAACAAGAGGATGGCAAGCAAGCCGAGTTTTCCTGGGCGTAGCTGAAAGATGGCTGATGAATGCTGAGCCTTCATGGTCTCATGATGCGGTGAGATTTTGGAAACACGGCCGCCTGAATGTCGAAGGGGCAAGAAGGTATGCAATGACCTCCTTGCCCCTTCGGTGAGCTTTTAGCAGCGATGCTTATTTTTGAAGCGGAGCTGTTTCAGCACCGGCGGGCACTTTGTCAGCGGGGACGAGCTTCCAGAGGGCACCGCGTTCGCTGGTGTAGGGATCGACGGGGCCGCCGTAGTTCGCGGTGGCGTGGGTGAGGTAGAGATTGCCTTCGGCGTCGAAGCCGCTGCCGGTGGGGCGCAGCGGGGTGTCGAGGTCGAGGCACTCCTTCATCTCATAGCCAGCGCCGCCTTTGGCGATGCTCCAGATCTTGCCGCTGCCCCAGTCGGCGCAGAAGTAGGTGCCTTCGAGGCTGGGGTTGGCCTTGCTGCGGCTGACGCCGATGTTGATGACGCAGATGCCTTGATCGACGTGGCTGTATTCCGCGACGGGGAGCACGCCGACCTTCGGATTGTCCTTCTCGGTCTCGAGCGGGAAGGTGTGGGAGCCGCACATGAACTTCCAGCCGTAGTTCTCGCCGCCTTTGCTGCCAGCAGGCTGCATGTTGATCTCTTCCCAGTGGTTCTGGCCGATGTCGGCGATCCAGAGGTCGCCGGTCTTCGAGTCAAAGCTGAAGGTCCAGGGATTGCGCAGGCCGTAGGCCCAGATTTCGGGCTTGGCTTTCGGATGGATCTTCGAGAAAGCGAGCTCGGTGACGCCGAAGAGGGTCATCTGCTGCGGAAGAGTGAGGAAGGGATTGTCCTTCGGCACGCTGTAGTTGCGGTCGGGCGTGGTGTTGTCCACGTCGATGCGGAGCATCTTGCCCATGTGGGTGTGGAGGTCCTGGCCGGCGCTGATGACATCGCCCTCCCAGCCGCCGTCGCCGACGCCGATGTAGAGATAACCATCCGGACCAAACGCGATCTGGCCGCCGTGGTGATTGCAGTAGGGGAAGTCGAGCTGCATGAGCACCTTGATGCTGTCCATATCGGCCTCGTCGGGCTTGTTCTTCTTCGCTTTGACCTCGGCGATCATGGAGGCGCCGTTGAACCACAAATCGGAGTAGCAGAAGAAGATGCGGCCATTCTCTTTGAACTTCGGATGGAAGGCGACGCTGAAGAGACCGAGCTCAAGAAAGGAGCTGATGGTCTTGTCCTTGATGTCGAGGAAAGGCTTCTTGTTCTTTTTGCCATCTTTGATGATCTGGATCACGCCCGGACGTTCGCAAACGAACAAGCGGCCGGTGCCATCGGGTGCGCCAGCGACGGCGACGGGATCGACGAGGTCACCAGCGACCTTCACGAGGGCGATGGCAGTGTTGGATTTGCCGCTCGGCTGGATGGTCTGGGCCGGGAGGGCCAGCGGGAGCGCGAGGGCTGCGAGGAGTGCGGTTGGTGTTTTCATGGGAAAAAGCACCGTGAAGCTATGAAAACCGCGAAAAGGCGGCAAGCCTGAAATTCCACGGAATGTGCTGCCACGCTGAAAGAGCGGGAAAAGACAGTGCCGAAGGCGGTTTGGGACAGCGAGAGGCCGAAAGAGCTTACGCGAGCTCGGCGAGCAGGGCTTGATTCAGCCGCACACCGGCCTCGAAGTTCTCGATGGGGAAGTTTTCATTCGGCGCATGCGCCTGGCAGTCCGGCAAGGCGAGCCCGAGCAACAAGGTGTCCACGCCGAGCACGTCTTTGAAGGCCTGCACAATCGGGATGCTGCCGCCTTCGCGGATGAGCGCGAGTTTTTGCCCCGGGAAGGCCTTTTGCAAGGCTCGTTGAGCGGCCTGGCCGATGGTGGAATGCGGGTCCATCAGGTAAGGCATGCCGGTGTGGCCCAGTTTGATCTCGAGCCGAACGCCAGGAGGCGTGTGTGCTTTGAGATGATCGGCGACGAGGCCGAGGATGCGGTCGGGATTCTGGTCGGGAACGAGACGGCAGGAGAGCTTCACAAAGGCCTCGCGGCCGATCACGGTCTTGGAGCCTTCGCCTTGATAGCCTCCGCCGATGCCATTGACCTCGATGGTGGGGCGTGCCCAGCGGCGCTCGCGTTCGGTGTAGCCCGGCTCGCCAAAAAGCGAGGGAGAGCCGGTGAGCGACAGCATCTCCGCATCGCCATCGCCAAGCGCGGCCCATGCCTCGCGTTCCCATGCCTGGATGTCGCGTACACCATCGTAGAAGCCTTTCACGGCCACACGCCCCTCGGCATCATGCAAAGTGGCGGTGAGACGTGCCACCGCGGTAACGGGGTTCGCAATGGCTCCGCCAAAAATGCCGCTGTGAAGGTCGATCGAGGGCCCATGCACGCGAGCTTCCAGGCAGGCGATGCCTCGCAAGCCGTAGGTGAAGGTGCCGATGCCGGGCGCGACCATGCCGGTGTCTGAAATGGCCACGAGATCGCACTTCAACTCGGCGGCATGCTGCTGTAAAAAAGGCTTCAAATTCGGGCTGCCGATCTCTTCTTCTCCCTCGAAGAGCACGATGAGGTTCACGGGTAGATCGGCGTGCTTCGCCAGCGTTTCCGCCAAGCCCTGCACATGAGCCATGAGCTGGCCTTTGTTGTCCGTGGCGCCGCGGCAGTAGATGCGTCCATCTCGAATGGTGGGCTCAAAGGCCGGTGATTTCCATTCATGGAGCGGCTCGGCTGGCTGCACGTCGTAGTGCCCGTAGAGAAGCACCGTGCGACGGCCGGGCAGGTGCTTGTTCTTCGCGAGCAAGACCGGGTGTCCCGGTGTGTCATGCAGATTCGCGGTCAGTCCCATGCCGCGGAGTTTGGCCTGCAACCACTCCGCACAGGCCCGCACATCATCGCGGCGGGTGGAGTCCGTCGAAACAGAAGGAAAACGCAGGCAGGTGAGAAGGTCGTCGAGTCCAGGAGAATTCATGCGCCGAGGGTAACCAGACTGCGTGGACGCACAACTGCCACGTCAAGCGTGCCTCAAGCGGCCATGGCGATGAGGTTGTTACGGATGGAGGACCAGAAGGACTCGAGGAAGAGGTTGGTCTTGGCGGCGGGGGCCTTCGGGGTGGGCATGTCCATGTAATCGAGGCCGCGGAGTTCCTGCATGATTTCGCCGTAGGCGGGCATCGCGTTCCAGCCGAGGGTCATATCAGCGGCGGAGGTGGCGGCGGTGGAGTTGGAGGAGGTGAAGGCGTTCATGGTGGTGT
>CALMTT010000265.1 GCA_937872615.1 uncultured Verrucomicrobiaceae bacterium
GTACGGCCGCGCCCGCTGCCGTAGCAGGGCGATGACCTCGGCCGGGCCGCTGACGTAGCCGCCGGACGCTCCGCCGAGCGCCTTGCCCAGCGTGCCGGTGAGGATGTCGACCCGGTCCATCACGCCGAAGTGCTCGGGCGTGCCCCGCCCGCCCTGGCCGACGAAGCCGACCGCGTGCGAGTCGTCCACCAGCACCAGCGCGTCGTGGGCCTCGGCCAGGTCACAGATCCCCGGCAGCGGTGCGAGGTAACCGTCCATCGAGAACACGCCGTCGGTGACGATGCACCGCCGCCGCGCCCCGGACGCCGCCTGCAACTGCGCCTCCAGATCGGCCAGGTCGGCGTTGCGGTACCGATACCGCGACGCCTTGCTGAGCCGGATGCCGTCGATCAGCGAGGCGTGGTTGAGCTCGTCGGAGATGATCGCGTCGCGCTCGTCGAACAGCGTCTCGAACACCCCGCCGTTGGCGTCGAAGCACGAGGAGAACAGGATGGTGTCCTCGGTACCCAGGAAGGCCGACAGCGCCGCTTCGAGCCGGGCGTGCAGCTCCTGCGTGCCGCAGATGAACCGGACGCTGGCCATGCCGAAACCCCACTGCCGCAACGCCTCTGCGGCGGCGGCCTCGATGTCCGGGTGATCGGCCAGCCCGAGGTAGTTGTTGGCGCAGAAGTTCAGCGCCGTCCCCGAGGACGTCGTGATCCGCGCCGACTGCGGCGAGGTCAGCCGGCGCTCGTGTTTGGTCAACCCGGCCGCCTCGATCTCGGCCAGCGTGGCCTGCAACTGCTCTCGCATCGTGCTGTACATCGTCAGACTCCTTACCGCCGAGACGGGATCGCCGCCGAACGGATCAGCTCCAGTCGATCAGCACCTTGCCGCATCGCCCGGAGCGCACCACCTCGAAGGCGCGGTCGAACTCCTCGGGGACGAACCGGTGAGTGATCACCGACCCCAGCGCCGTCCGCAGGGCCGCCGAGGTCTGCAACATCGAGCTCATGGCGTACCAGGTGTCGTACATCTCGCGACCGTAGATGCCCTTGATGGTGAGCATGTGGGTGATCACCCGGCCCCAGTCGATCGCGTAGTCGCCGTGCGGCAGGCCGAGAGCATCCCGCTGAAGATCCGCCTCAAACGCGGTGCCTGGAAAGCCCCGAACGACCTCACGCCAGCCGATCTCGCCGCCGCGCTCATCGAGCGCCACTCGGAGCCCGGTCTTCGCTGGGCCTCGCTGCATGTGCGGCGTGATGCAGGGCTCCGTGCCAGCGTGGTGCAGAAAATCTTCGGTGCCCAGGTGCACGTCATCACCATCTCGCCGGAGCGTTTCGACTTCATGACCACCTTTCGCCCGCAGTTTGCCGTCACCACGGCCCGCGAGCGCATGGAATCGGAGAATCTGTGGTTCTCCATCACCGCGAATTTCCGCTACCCCAGCGGCAAACCGATGGGCTGGGTCTATCACGATGGTTTGCGGCATAACAACCCCTTTGGCGACTGGAGCGGCTGCTTCTTCGTGAAAGGTGGAAAGCCCTTCTTCGGCCCCAAATCGCTCGAAGTGGAGCATCCCGGCCCCATTCAGGAAGGCTCGCAGGTCTATCCCGCGGTGATGAAGAACCACACCATCTTCCCCTACGTCGAGCTGAAGCCCGATGAGTTCTTCGACGGCTCCAAAATCACCTACCGCGCCCTCGGCGGCATGCGGCGGGATGGCACCATCGTCTTCGTGCTCAGCGGCGATGGCGGCGTGATGAACGTGGCCGAGGTCTCCGAAATCGCCCGCAAGCTCGACGTGCAGCACGCCACGCTGCTCGATGGCGGCCGTGCTCTGCAATACTCCATCCGCACCGCCGACGGCCCGTGGCACTTCACTGCCTTCAACACCCTCCTGCCCGTCGAACGCAAACCGCTCGAGCGTCAGCTCTCCCCCGTTTACATCGGCGTACGCCGCAAAGCACCGCCCGTGGTCGGCTTGGCTCGTTGAGGCCTCTCACCGGCCCATCACTCGTTTCAAAGCGGCCATCAGATCGAGCCGCCGGAAGGCGAGGCCGCTTTTTTCATCCTTCACCTCCACACCAGTGGTTTGGAAGATCTTCATCATCGCGCTGGCGATGTCAGCGCCGTGCTTTCTCCAATCGTAGCCGCTCTTTTGGATCGCTTCACGCAGGAGCATGGCGGAGCCGCAGAGGATGGCGTTTGAGCTGCTGGTGGCTCGTGCAGGCACGAGAAGATCAATTTTGGCACTGCGGTCGAGGGTGACGATGTCTTTGCCCGGTGTCACCGCCCCGATGGCGAAGCAGTTTGGCTGGCTCGCTGGCCAGGAGATGCCTTTGGTGAAGTGATGATTGCCCGCAGGTGCGCTGACCCAGATGCCGAGCTCGCGTAGTTGCTTCAGTTTCGCGTCGATCTCGGTCGAAACGGGCTCCGCATGCTCCAAATCATCCACCGGGGCCAGATTCACGGTCGTGATCGCATGCTCGGCATGATGATCGATGACCCATTGCAGCGCTTTGGCGAGCGACACGCTGTCCGCGATCTTGCAGTGGCAGCATTCGAGACTGCGCACGACGGCGATTTGATTGTTGTAGGCCACACCACGCTTCCCGCCGTGATTCACCGACGACGGAATGCCGATCGTGCTGCCATGGTAGCCCTTGCCCTCGTGTTTCGGATCGTTGTCACCATCCACGGCATCAAAGGTCACGCGCACCTTGTCGCCCTGCCATTCGGGGCGTTTCATGTCGCAGCCATCGTCGAGCAAAGCGAGCGTCTGGCCTTTCCCGAAGCTCAAAACATCCGCGTAAGCCTTCCAAGCCGCCGTAATGCCCGCATGCTCAAATTCCGCCGGCTGCGCAGGCTCCTGAGCAGAGATCGCGAGGGCAGCAAAAAGGTAGAGGAGTGGTTTCATGCCACCAAAGAACGGACGCGAAGATTGGCTCTTGTGAGTCTGGGCCGGTTTCTGGTAACTTCATCGCGAGTGAAGCTGAAAACCACCATAGCGATCCTATTTGCCGCCCTTCCTAATCTTGCCCAGGCAGGAATGATCTCGCCACGGTTGACGGATGTGGCTGGAGCGAGGCTGGACTCGATCTCCTTCTTCCTCGCCATCTATGTGGTGTGCACATTGTTGTTTCGCTGGGTGTGGAATGTGCTGGCACGGGATTTCGCCTGGATGCCTCGCATGACGTTCAAGAAGTCGCTCGCCGTACTCGTGGTGGCCGGGTTGTTCATGTATTTCATTCTCACAATGATCTCAGGTGCCCGCGAGCTGCTCACTCCGGGAGCTTGGGCACGAAATGGCTACGGCTACCAGCTCACGTCGCCGGAGGACAAGACCAAGGCGATGCTGGAAACAGCCCGCATGGGAGCGATGGCACGTCTGCGCGATGCGCTGCGGGATTACGCGGCCAAACACGACGGCAAGCTGCCACCTCATCTCTTTGCGCCAGACTTCGACACCTCGCTTTGGAAAGGCATCGACCCATCGGGCACCTGGCTGGCCTACATGCCCGGACGAACGTTCACTCCGCCAGCCCGTCTGATCGCCTTTGAACCCGCCTCCTATGGTGTAAAACGCTGGGTGCTTCTGAGCGATAGCAGCCTGCTGCTCATGGATGCCGCCGAACTCGATCAACGTGTGCGAAAGGAGTTCCTGCCATGAGTGATCCTGAGATGGATGCCATCATCGCCAAGCATGCGCCGCCTCGATTCCGCTGGCTGCGTTTGATCGGAAGAACCGTCGTGATCGTTGTGCTGCTGCTCATTTTGCTCGCCGGAGCCTTTGAGCTTTTGGAGGCACCATTTCGTCTGGTCTTAGGGTGGTTGTTTCACCTTCGGAATGTACTTCCGGCGCTCTCGTGGAGCTTGGAATCCATCTTGTGCTCGCTCGGAGCGTTGCTGCTCGGAGTGGTCGGGCTTCATCTCCTGATGCCAAAGCTAACAGGCAGAGCCTGGCCGCTGCGCTGGTCGGTGGCGTGGTGTGGTCTTCTCACCCTCTTGTTTGCTACCAGCGTCGCCGCGGTGGGCATCGTTCACCAGACAGGCTGGCTGTTTCGGGCACCTTGGTTTGAAACGAAATTCTTTTCAGCTATGCGCTCTGTGAACAATGCACGACAGGTGATTTTGAGCTGTCATCAATATGCAGCCAAGCATCATGAAAGTTTCCCTTCGGGCCTTCATGAGCTTGGAACCGAAAAGATTGTCGCAGATACCCGAATTTACTTCGGACACCCAGACCGCAAG
The DNA here is from genome assembly GCA_937872615.1 of uncultured Verrucomicrobiaceae bacterium. GTDB lineage: Bacteria > Verrucomicrobiota > Verrucomicrobiia > Verrucomicrobiales > Verrucomicrobiaceae > Prosthecobacter. The sequence goes on from CALMTT010000265.1 coordinate 4,234, forward strand.
ATGCCCGAGGAAGCATGGGTTTATCTCGCCGCCGGCTTGAAGGCGACAGACAACCCTGCGCTGCCAGTTCTGCTTTCGCCAAGCACCAGTCCCGCTCATCAACGAATCATAGGGCGGTTGGACGGAAGCACGGAACTTGTTGATGAAGCGGAGGTGGAGAAAGCTTTGAAGCTGCTCCAGCAACATTGGAATGCTGGGGACACGTCTGCCCCATGACTTTCATCTCTTCGTCAAAAACGCCAGCAGGTCGCGTAGCTCGGCATCGGTGAGTGACGTCACCAAGCCCGGCGGCATGAGGGAGGTGCGGAGTTCGGTGCGCTTCACGATGTCGGCTTCGGGGAAGGATTTTTCTTTGCCGGTGAGGTCGCGGAAGACTTCGGTGCTGGAGGAGCGGAGGAGGATGCCGGTGAAGGTGGTGCCATCTTTGAGCTCGACGACGGAGGGATAAAACTGCGGCGCGACCTCACGATGCGGCTCGAGGATGGAGCGGAGGATGGCGGCGCGGTCGCCTTGCTGCGCGATGAGCGTCAAATCGGGGCCGACGACATTGCCGCGGCCGCTGTGGCGATGGCAGGAGGAGCAGAGGGCGACCTTGCTGTTGAAGAAGATGCGGCGGCCGGTTTCGGCATCGCCGGGGCCTTCGAGGAGTTTGAGCCAGGCAGCCGTGTCGTCGAAGGCGGGGCGGTTGATGGGAAGCGAGCGAGGAAGGGCTCGTTGGGCTTCTTCGCGGATGGTGGCGTGGTCGTTTTGAGCGAGTTTTTGCAGCAGCGCGGGGTCGTCGGTGCCGAGGATGGCTTCGGCGCGGAGTTGCGGGCTGCGTTTTTCATCGGCGGCGATCTCGGCACTGGCACGGCGAGCGGCGAGGGTGCGCGCGGCTTCGAGTTGGAGAACCTCGTCGTCGCTGTTCGCGAAGTCGCGGAGGAGTTCGAGTGTGAGAGCTTTGTGCGTCGGCGTGGCGAGGCGCAAAGCATAGCCTTTGAGGCGGGCAGGCGTTTTGGGATCGGTGATGCGTTCGACGAGCACTTCGGGATTGGTGACACCGGCACCGGGATCGCCGCGAAGCGTGTTCCAAGTGGCGAGCACGGCTTCGAAGAGGCGGAAGTCGAGTTTTGAATCGCTGAGCATAGCCTCGACCTGTGGCTGGAATTCTTTGAGCACGGCATCGGCGATCCAGCGCAGGCACTCGAAGCGCATTTCGGCATCGGAATCATCGAGGAAGGCACGCACCCACTTCGCATCGTTCAAATCGGCACGCCGCATGGCGACGAAGGCCCACACGCGATCAGTTGGCGAGAGGGCTTTGACTTGCTCGATGGTCAAATCGGAGCGCGAGAGCGCGGTGAGAGCGGCATCGGCGAGGTATGTGTCGGTTCCTCGGGCTTTCGCGAGCAAATCGGCGGTGGAGAGCTTTTCGCGGCCTTCGCGGAGTTTTTTGGCGAGAACGGCTTCGGGCGTTTCAGGCTGCGATTGGGCAATCCAGGGCTGTTTTTCGATTTCGAGCTTCCACAAGCGTCCGCGGCCATGAATCGGGTAGGAGCTGAAAACCCAGTCGGTGAGGTAAAACACGCCGTCGGGGCCTGGAGCCATGCAGACGGGTCGGAAGAAGTCGCTGCCCTTCACTAGCGGGATGCGCTCGGAGGTGTAGCCCGCCCCTTTTCGCGTGAGCGGGAAGTAGTCGATGCTGTGATCGCTCCAGCTCGGGATCATCACACCGCCGCCGAGCTCGACGACGGCGCAGGGGCCTTCGCCACTCGGATGCACCATGCCGAGCGTGCCACGAAGCTCGCCATTCCAGGCGACGAAGGGATGCACCGGGGCACTGCCATACACCCATTGGAAACCGTAGTCCGCGCCTTCGACGACATGGAGCAAACGGCACGGCGGACGGCTGCCGGGATCGTTTTCGGCAGCGAAGATTTCGCCGTCCTTGCGCACGAGGAGGCCAAAGGGATTCCAGAAGCCGCGGGCGATACGGCGCAGGTTTTTGCCATCGGCGGTGCAGCGGAAGACGCCACCTTCACCGCGTCCGCTGACCTTCGCGCCATCGGTGCCAGTCAGGGTCCAGTCCTTGCCGAAGTTTTCTCCGAGCGAGAAGACGAGACCGCCATTTGGATCCCAGGCCATGCCGCTAAGGCCGTTGTGCGGGTAATCGGCCACGGTGTCGAGGGTGGCGAGGTTTTCTTCCAAATCGCCGACGCCATCGGCATTCGTATCCTTCACGCGGAGGATGCGGTCACGTTCGGCGAGGTAGATCCAGGCATCAGGGCCGACTTCGACGTGCATCGTGGCATCCGTTTTGTTGTAAAAGACACGGCGGTTTTTGCCGTCGGCATCGAAGACGAGGATCTCATCGTGCTGCGGCCCGTCGTAACCCTCCGGCCGGAAGTGCGTGTGACATGCGGCGAGCCAGATGCGGCCCTTGTCATCGACATCGATGCCCGTGGGCGTGACGAGCGCGGGATGCTCGGCGAGCAGCGTCATCTTCAAGCCGGGCTGCAGCGTCTCGATCTGCGGTGCGAGATCCGTGGGGACCACGGGTGCTTTTGGCGGCGGTGTTTGTGAAAATGCAGCGAGCGGGAGGAGGAGCAGGAGGCGTTTCATGAGTCAGCTCATCAAACGCGGTGAAGTGACGCGCTTCGACATTTCGGCCAGAATGAATTTGTCACGGTATTGAGCACAGGCATTCCCGCTCCGCACACCTGAATGCGTTGGGAAGAAAGTGGCACAGGTTTGCAACCTGTGCGCGACGAAGCGAAAGGCGGACGCGGAGTGTAAACCAATCGTGACGCCTCTAGGCATCGCCTTCTGCGGATTCATGGACGACGCTTTGGCCTGAACAGGTTGCAAACCTGTTCCACTTTCTTTACTTGAGGTCACGCATCGGGATTGAAGCCGCCGGTGAGTGGATCGAGGGCGAATTGGAAGTCCTCGTCGGAATCACGCAGGATGAGTTCGATGGGCTCCATGAGGCAGCCGGGCAGGATGCGCACGGTTTGGCCATCGGCCTCGGTGAAGTCCTTGGCGTAGTAGCGGTGGATGAGCATCTGAGCCCCATCGGGCAGTTCGACGCTCCGGATGAGTTCGCCGGTCTCGTCGAAGAGGTCGCAGCGGTCTTTTTGGAAGGAGAGGACCTGCTGGCGGCGGTAAGTGGCGGCGCGGCTGACGGCCTCGACGCCCATCGCCTCCATGCCAGAGACAGCCTTTTGCACCGCGCGGTCGTTCATCATGCCGCTGACCATGATCGATCCCATGCCGATGAGCAGCGAGGCGATGATGAGCACGACGGCGATCTCGAGG
>CALMTT010000266.1 GCA_937872615.1 uncultured Verrucomicrobiaceae bacterium
CACCACCTTGTTGCCGAATGAAGTCACCGTCGCGCAAGTGCTCAAGGATTCCGGTTACCGCACCGGCCTGATCGGCAAATGGGGGTTGGCCGATGAAGGCCAGCCCGGGGTCCCGCAAAAGAAAGGCTTCGACGAATTCGTCGGCTACTTGAGCAACCAGGAGGCGCACGACTATTATTCCGAATGGCTCTGGCGTTATGCCCCGCCGACCTCCGGATTCGACGGATTTGATGACCGCATGCATTTCTCCGAAAATGCCGGCGGCAAACAGGGGCTCTACAATCCCGAGCTCTTCACCAAAGCCGCGTTGAACTTCATCCGGAGCAACAAGCCCGATCAGTTCAATCGGTATCGCCCGTTCTTCCTGTGCCTGAGCTACAATCTCCCGCACGCCAACAACGAGGCGGGCAAGGACTCGCCGCTCGGTCATGGCATGGAGTGCCCGGATTATGGCGAGTTCGCGAACCGCGACTGGCCGAATGCGGAGAAGGGCTTTGCGCAGCTCATCCGCTTCCTCGACGATGAGGTGGGCCGCATCATGGCGGAGCTGAAACGGCTCGGCATTTATGAGAACACGCTTGTCATGTTCTCCAGCGACAACGGCCCGCACCACGAGGGCGGCCACGACAGCGACTTCTTCAACAGCAACGGCGACTTCAAAGGCACTAAGCGCGACATGACCGATGGCGGCATCCGCGTGCCCTTCATCGCCTGGTGGCCCGGCACGATCAAGGCGGGCACCGTGAGCGAGCATGTGAGCGGTTTTCAGGACCTGCTGCCCACCGTGGCGGAACTCAGCGGCGTGAAGCTGCACGCGGAGACCGACGGCATCTCGCTCGTGCCCACACTGCTCGGCAAAGAAGGCCAAAAGCAGCACTCGCATCTGTTTTGGGACTTCAACGAGCAAGGCGGCAAACGCGCCGTCCTGAAGTGGCCATGGAAACTCATCCACCTGAACACCGGGGCCTCCCCTGCCGACGCCAAAGCGAAAGGCAAAGGCAAGGCAGCGAAGCCCAAAACGCTCGAAAAGCTCCTCTACAACCTCGAAACGGACATCGGTGAGGAAACGAACCTCGCCGCCGAAAAGTCGGAGATGGTCGCAGAACTCGAAAAGCTCATGCAGGAGTCTTATCGGGCACCGAAGTAGCTCCAAACCCCGCAGGGGTTCTCCATGAATAGCCGGAACGTGCAACCGCAGTCTTTACACACTCCCGCTCCACAGGCCGTGTGATCGCCTCCGAAGTGACGCAGCATTCACAGCGTTCCGCCATCAATAGAGAGCGGAGCGTTTTCATTGTGAAGATATTCACTCTATGAGAGCGGGCATGCTGCAATTAGGGTCCCGCCATGAACGCACAACTTAATACCATCCTCAAAGAACTCATCGTTTTAACGGCCGCTGCCGAACGTCAGAATGAACTTTTGCCTGTTGTGCTTCTGGATGACAATAAAGAGATTATAGTCCGAGGATTAGCGAGCTTCAAAGACACACGTAACGCAGTAACGTTGGACAACATGATCAGCCCCGCTGAAGAACAACGGATCAAATCGATTCGCTTAGTTTCAAAGTTTCCGCTGGAACTGCCCAGCAAGAACCTGACAAAAAAGGACTCCACCTATTATCACTTTCAAGTGGTGTAGACTGCCCTTGACACCGGGCGGCATGCATTTCCCTCCCAGCCAAGTTCACCCTCTGCCTCGCCCCCGGTCAAGGAGACGGGAACACACATTGTGGCCCATCCGAGACAGGAGCCATTGCTGTCCTCGACGGCCGCTACGTCAACGAGGCTTAGATAGCCATGCGCTACGCCAACTGTCCCCGCGAGATCCTACGCGTCGCCAGCCACACCGTCATCCGCACCCGCGTGGAGGAAAATGCCCCGTTCCCAGTCTCGCGGCGCTATACATCACCTGCGCCTACAGCGGCCAGCGAATAAGGTGAAACGTTCGGGGTTGCATGAATTGCCGTGTCGACGCGTAACTCCGCTCATGCGCTCTCTCCTTTTCCTTCTGCTCACCACGCCGCTGCTCGCGGACAAGCTGCTCGTGCTCGACTCTCGCGTGATCGAGAGTGCTGAAAATGCTAGGCTGATGCCGGGAACGGTCACGAAGCATCCGGGCAATCCGCTTTTTCAGGCGGACAAGCCTTGGGAGAACTCGCTGAACAACCTGTATCCGAATGTCATCTGGGACGAGGAGCAGAAGGTCTTCAAAATGTGGTATAAATGCGTGCTGGCGGACAAGGAGGCCATCGCGCAGATGGACGGGCCGAGCACGGTTCACGATGTGGGCTGGTATCTGCTCTACGCGACATCGAAGGACGGCCTCACCTGGGAAAAGCCTGCGCTGGGGCTGCATGCCTTCGGCGGCACGAAGGCCACGAACATCGTGGCGCGTGATTGCCCGAACGTGGGTGTTTTCAAAGACCTGCATGAAGCCGATCCGGCGCGTCGCTACAAGATGGTGAGCGATGTGGGCCTCGGGAAGCCGCAGGTGCGCTTCTCGGCGGATGGCATTCATTGGGGCGAGGCGATCAAGGCGGAAGGCTTCGGTGCTCAGAATGGTGACACTCATAACAACGCGTTCTGGGACGAGGGCAGCGGCAAGTATGTGTGGTTCACGAAGCTCTACCTCG
>CALMTT010000267.1 GCA_937872615.1 uncultured Verrucomicrobiaceae bacterium
CAACCGCGCCGCTCGCGCGCAATTGCGCGGCTGCGCTATCGCCTTGCGCCGAGGCGGGCAGCCCAAATGCAAGCGCGGCCGCCAGAACAGCAAAAGTGATGCGCATTAGCATGCGTCGTTTCTCTCCTCTAAGCACCGGCAGGCAAGGAATAACATAACGAACGTTGCGTCACGCCGCTTGATTTGGCTCAACGCCCTCCCACGACGTTCTCAAAGGGCGCGCGTCGCCTCACGTCAGCAAATCGACAGCTGCGAAATGTTGCCCGCCGGCTTGTCGAACATCAAGGCAAGGCAGATGCGGGACGCGTTACATTTACATCGTGATGTTGGCTGACTTCCTGCTCTCCGGTTCTGCAATGCGAATCTCCAAATCTGCTCGCGCCAGGATCGGACACGTGTTCGAAAGGCAACCAAAGTGAGAAAGCATCACCCCCGGCCCGTCGCGATCCTCCCTATGGCGCGGCGGGCCCCTTCCTTCTTCGCGAAACTGCGGTCAGCCACTTTTTGGCGGCACATCGGCGTTTTGATCGCCGGCTCCGTTATAGGTGTCCGCGCAGGGGTGCTTCCCTCTGATGTCCGCAGCGCCTTGAACGCGCTCTCCAGCAGCAAAGCCGGAGCTAAGACCATCGTCACCGCCTTGCTCGACAAAACGCTGCCACAAGCCGACCTCGACGGCCCCACCGTCGAGCGACTCGCCACCGTGCTCGGCGATGATCCTGCCATCACCCAGCTCCAGCAGCAGCTCGGCGGCATCTTCCGCGAGGTCTTGCTGCTCGACGGCCAGGACACCGCGTGGGTCGATTCGAAGATCACGCTCGACGGCCCCTTCACCGTCGAGGCCTGGGTGCGGCTCGCGCCCGGCATCAGCAATGAAGACAGCCTCCTCGGTGTGAAGGGCGGCGTGGACATGAATTTCTTTGCCGGAAAGTTCCGCGTCTATGCCGGCCCGGAGCTGCGCGATGTCTGCGTAGCGAACAAACCCATGACGCCCGACCTCTGGACCCACCTCGCCGTCACCCGCGATGCCCAAGGCCACCTCCGCATCTACCAAAACGGAGAACTCGACGCCGAAGGCACCAAGCCCGCGCCGCAGAAGTGGGAAAACTGCCAGATCGCCTGGAGCGGCCCCAACAAAGGCACCGAAGGCGCGATGATGGAGTTTCGGGTGCTCAAACGGGCCAAAACCGCCGCTGAGGTGCGCTCTGGCTTTGATCGGACTGATCCGTCCCATCTGACCGATCTGAAGAAAATGGGCAAAGGCGCCCGCATCGCCAAAACCATCGACACCCCACCGCTGCTCACCGAAGAAGCCGCGAAGGCCCTCGACACCAAATTCGCTAAATTCACCGCCTTGGCCCCCAAAGGCGATCCAAACGCCGGAAAAGCCCTCAGCGCCCTCTGCATGGCCTGTCACCAAATCGGCAGCGCCGGCGGTCAAATCGGCCCCAACCTCTCCGGTGCGGGCGCGATGGGCCTGGAGGCCGTGTTGCGCAACATCCTCACGCCGAACGCCGCGATGGAGCCCGGCTACCGCATCTACCGCGTCGAAATGAAGAACGGCGACCTCATCGACGCCTTCTTCGTCAGCGAAGACAAAGACGCCGTCGTCATCCGCCAAGCCGGCCTCCCCGACCGCCGCGTCCCCAAAGCCGACATCCGCAGCACCAAATTCATCCGCCGCTCTTTGATGCCCGAAGGCCTCCTTGATGCCTTGCAGGACCAGCAGGTGGCCGATTTGCTCGCGTATCTGACGACGTTGAAGGGTTAGCCGCTGGATCTCACACGCACTTTTTGATCTTCGACGATCCAGAGCTTCCCAGCCAGTTTTTCGTCCGTCATCAGCGGCAGCACCTTCAACAGCAGCGCTTGCACCGTGGCGTTGTCCTGACGCGGTGGACGCAGGACGATGATGCCTGGATACTCGGCTGGCGGGTAGTTTTGAATGTTGGAGAAGTCCAAATCGAGCGTGATCAGCACACGGCCTTCGCTTTGGACCACCTCGGCGACGTTTCCATCAGGAAATCCGCTCATCTGTTGCTCGTCGATGCTCATCGCATCATGACCGTGCTGTCTGAGCAGCTCCGCCACGGTCACGGATAGGTTCTCGTCGGTTTTGAACCTCATCTCAGGCGGCGAGCGGGAAACATTCCTCACGCGTGAGCTGCGCCGCATACGACACGGCCGCACGCACATCCTCCAGCTTCAATGCCGGGTAGTGACGCTGCAGCTCCTCCGGCGACATCCCCGCCGCCAGATTATCCAACACGACGGAGACCATGATCCGCGTGCCCTTGATGCAGGCTCGACCGTGGCAGACGGCGGGATCGGAAGAAATGCGTGCGTTCCAGTTCATGTGCCCATTTTGACCGGAAAGCAGGGACTTGGCAAGGGCCGCTCCCTGCGATAAGCCCACCTATGTCATCGCCCGCCCCAGACAGCACCTCCAAGCCTCTCGCTCCGGCCGACTTGGAGATCAAAGACGCCCAGCTCATCTTCAACCATGTGTGGAAGCAGCTCGAGGCCGACTACGGCCGCGTGAATCTGCGTTTTCCGAAGGAGCTGATTCTCCTCGGCGGTGCGCCAGGAGCGGGCAAAGGCACGAACACGGACTTCATCCGCCAGGTGCGTGGCATTGATGCGCAGCCCATCGTCGTCAGCGCCCTGCTCGACACGCCGGAGGCCCGCGAAATCAAAGCACGCGGCGGCATGGTGGGCGATCGCGAGGTCGTGGGCATCCTCATGCGCAAGCTGCTGGAGCCCGAGCAGCAAAACGGTGCCATCCTCGACGGATTCCCGCGCACGAAGGTGCAGGTGGAGTGCCTCAAAATGCTGTTCGACAAGATGGTGCGCCTGCGCCGTGACTTCCTCGACACTCCGGACGCCGCGCACTTCAAGCAACCCATCTTCCACATCATGGTGCTCTTTGTCGATGAGGCCGAAAGCATCGCGCGACAGCTTAAACGCGGCCAGGAAGTGCTCGCCCAGCTTCTGCCGGACCGACAGGCGCAGCCCGATGCGCCCCGGCCCCTGCGGCTTGAACAGCGCGCGCACCTTGTAGCCCTCTTCGATCGAGCCCTGCACCGTGCTGGCCAGGTGCTGCAGCACCGGGTGGCCCAGCACCTCGTCGAGGTTGGCCGGGCCGAGGAAGTCGCTCTTGGGCAGGGCCTCGGGCCAGCGCAGGCTGAGCTCGGCGCCGACCTCGAAGTTGACGACGTTCATCTTCACCCACACGTCGGCCGGCGCATGGGCGTGGCCGGCCCAGTCCAGCCGGTACTCGGCCACCGAGCGGCCGAGCGCGGGCTTGGTCAGCGTCGCCCCGGCGAACGGGAAGCCGTGCGTGCCGCGGTGCTCGCAGGCCAGCTGCAGCCGGGTGGCCACCGTGCGGTCGAGGAAGGCCGTCACCAGCTCGTCGACCTGGGTCGTCGAGGTGCGGCGGATGCCCACCGCCGCAGCCAGCACCACGCTGATCGGCAGCAGCA
>CALMTT010000268.1 GCA_937872615.1 uncultured Verrucomicrobiaceae bacterium
CTCGCGCATGGCTGGCTCAAGTTTGGCCTTCTTCGCTTCTCGGATGAGAGGGCGATAAACGTTATCAAGCGCTGCGATTTTCGCCTTCAACGGCGCAATTTTGGCATCGAGCTCGTTGACAGTTTTCGTTGTCGCGGCTTTTTCTTCAGGCGTCGCCACGTCGATGTCTTTGAACTTCGCAGCCGCAAAAAAGGCTTCGAGGCGGTAATAATCTGCTTGCGAAAGCGGATCGAATTTGTGATCATGGCAGCGGGCACAGTTGATCGTTAAGCCGAGAAACGCCGAACCAAGCCCTTGGATCATCTCCAACAAAATTTCTTGGCGTGTTTCTGCGGGGTCAACGTTTCCGCTCACTAAATGAACTGGTCCGCAACGTTGCAAACCCGCAGCGACGAGTAACTCCAGCGCTTCTCGGGGGTTCTTACCTGCCGCTAATTCATCGCCAGCGAGTTGTTCGGTCAAAAATTGTGTGTAAGGTTTGTCCGCATTGAGGCTATGAATGACATAATCTCGATAGCGCCACGCATGCGGAAAGGTCAGATTCGACTCACGGCCGTTCGATTCGGCATAACGCGCCACATCCAGCCAGTGACGGCCCCAGCGTTCACCGAAGCGGGGACTCTTCAAAAGCTCATCGACCAGCTTTTCGTAATCAGACGATTCGGAGGGCGGAAGACCAATCAGATCGAAAGAAAGCCGTCGCATCAGCACACGCTCATCCGCAGGCCCTGCGGGCTTCAAACCCGCTGCGGCGAGTTTTTCGCGAATGAAGCCATCAATGCCCTGCGCGGCATTTTTCGGCATCACAGGCACCTGGTGGCTCCAATGCGGCGGCTCGGTGCCAAACGCGCAGGCACTCAAAAGCAGCAAAAAGGCAGGTTTCATGGTTTGGACGGCTTGCGGAGCATTAACGCATCATTTCGCCGGAGGTGGCGGGATTTGTTTGATCGCCACGCCATTGCTGGCACGGTCGGCGCCGCCCAAAGTGAGCTCGGGGGCGGCTTCACCGACTTCCTCGGTGATGAAGCGGACAATCTGCCGAGGATCTTCGGACATGACCGCCTGGAGCATGCGAGACTTCCGGGAGTAATCGTAGCTCTTGAGGTCGAGATCCAGCCCCACGGTGCCGGGTGCGCCCGAGAAGCCCTGCAATCGTGCGACGATGGCCGCGCTGTTGTTGATTTGGTCCTGCAAAGCCTTGTCCTGGCTCAGCTTGGTGAGGCCGGCTTTGAGCGCCGCGTTCACCTCGGGCACGTTGAGGAGTTCGACGGCGTCTTTGTTCGGAAAGCGCGACAGGATGTCCTCCGCCTGTGCTTCGAGACCGCTCTCGGTGTCCGCTTTTTCCGACGGAGCAGGCGCGAGAGCCTCCAGGACCTCAGCGTCGATCTTCGAATCGGAAATCGCTGGAGGTTTCGGTGTTTCAGCGGCCGGCCTGGGCGCTTCTTTTTTGCCGCAGGATGCAGACAGCAGCGATAACACGACTGCTGCGGCCAGATTGAAAATGGGATGGTTGTTTTGCATCGAGCAGGAAAATGAATTCACTGTTTTGCGGCAGGAGCGGAGGCCTTTTCCTCTTTGCGTTCGCTCAGCCAGTCTTCGGTGGCTTCAGCAGGCCAGTCGGTGCTCAAACGGCGCAACGTGCCGTCTGCACGCCATGCCATGCATGCCGGTTTTCCTTCATGCAGCGCGGCAAAGGTCAGCTCGGTGGCCGATTTCCACGATGGCAGCGTCCGGCATTGCCACGAATCGTGAACTGGCGAGACGAATGTCGTTTTCGCCGTCTGCAACTCGACCACGGCGACCGCGTCGGTTTCGCTTTCGACGACGGCGACGTGTTTGCCATCCGGCGACACGACGAAGTGCCGCAAATTGCTCGGCAGATCTCCCGGCGCGGTCGGCACGGGTGTCACGGTGCTGCCGTCTGCGGAGAGAAGGAACAATCCCGGTGGCTGCTCCAGTCCGGTGCCAGTGGCAGGAAAGGTGACCGGTTGGCAGGCGAAGAGCGCACGACCGTCCGGCAGCACCTGAAGATGCGAGCCACGCTGCGTGATCGCCATGGCCAGCGTGTGACCCGCTTTGGGCTTCTCGATCAACTGGCCCTTTTCATCCACAACCGTGATGCGGTGGATGACTTCCAAGTGGTCGTCATCCCGGCTCGCGGGCGTCATGAGCACGAGCGAGCGGCCATCCGGCATCCAGTCATACGCTTTTCCAGTCGCCTCCGAGGCAGTCACGCGTGATTTGCCATCGAGCGTCATCACCACGAGCGCGGCGTCATCGCGATCCTCATTCAGATGTGCCACCGCGACGCGAACACCCTCCGGCGAGACACGCGGAAGCACCATCGCTCGCAGCGAGGCCGCCAACGTGCGCGTCTCCTTCACGTGACCGTCCTGCAGGCGGCAAAGGCACACCTCATAAACGGTGAAGCCTTCGCCCGGCTTCTTCAGCCAATCGAGCGTCTCTTTGCCGTCGGGCGTCGCATTCAGCAGCGTTTCCAGCGCGACCGGATCGCTCTGGTGGTTGACGCGCAGGGCCTGCATCAGGCGCTCCACCTGCTGCTCCGGCATGTGTTGGAGGAACTCGTCGATCACCTTCAGCTTGGCGTCGGTTTTCGAGGCCGTTTGCAGCAGGGCGAGCACGGCAGGCTGCGCGGCCTCGACTTTTTCCGCCTCGCTGACTGGAATGAGCGGACGCGCATCGGCCCAGCGCGCAATGACTCGCGCACGCGTCGTCACAAAGCCGCTGCCGTCCGGCAACCAGCTCACCGAGGACACGAGCACCTTCTCCGTGGCGTCTTTGCCCATCACGACATCGCCGAGGTGGCCGTCCGCATCCATCAGGCGCAGTTCATCGCCCACACGCACCACCGCTCGATCCCCCTGCGGCGACCACCAGAGGCGTTCTTCGGGATCGCATCCTGCCAGCAGCGCGACGCAGGCCATCATGATCATCTTTTTGGCATTCATGGGTGGGAGCGGGGCTGGAGGTTGGAGGTGTCCACACGCACGACCTGCATGCCCTGGCCTGCCGGATCAAAGCTCAGTCGATAGCGTGCCCACGGGCTTTCTTTGCGCGGTGAAGGCGCGGAAGCCTTGCTGCTCTCTGCCACTCGCGATTCGGAACGACCGGCCACAAAGCCTGCGACACCCGCAATGGCCGCGAGCAATGCAATTGCTGCCGCGCGTGCGAGCCACGGCATCATCACCGAGTGGCGAGGAACAGGTGCGGCGATTTTTTCCACGCTCGCAGGCATCACGCGCGCGAGCTCTGGATGGCGCATCACCGCATCCTGCGTGACGGCGAGCGAGGCGAGGATGCGCTCGGCCTCGGCGCGGGCCTCGGGATGCCGTGCGAGGTGCAGATCGAGCAATTCGGCCGCCTCGGGCGTCAACTCGCCGAAATGCCGGTCGATGACGAGGGCGTGAAGAGAGGATGGATTCATAAATCGATGGGTTCAGGGGTTTTCAGATTCAAGACGATGACGCACCTCCGCGACCGCGTGATGCAGACGCGAGCGCACGGTGCCGATGGGAATGCTCAAGGCCTCGGCGATCTCCGCGTAGGACAGCCCTTGCGCGAAACGCAGATCGAGGATCTCGCGCTGCACGGGATCGAGCGCTGAAATCGTCTCTCGCGCGGCCTCGACGCGATCATCTTCGACAGGCGCGGGCACTTCGACGGCAGCTGCATCAAACGGCAGCACCTTGTCCTGCTCGCGACGCCGCCACGTGGCCTGGCTCAGATGCCGGGCGATGCCAAAGAGATAGCCACGCGCGCACTTCGGCAGCTTTCCGTCGCGAAGTCCGCGTGCCATCTCCAAAAAGGTCTCCTGCACCAGATCCTGCACCCCCTGCTCTCCCCCGTGCCGCCGCGTGAAGTAGCGCGTCAGGTCTCCCGCGCTCTCGGTGAAGAGGCGCTCGAGCAAAGGCGGTTGTCCGGTGGTATCCACGAGGTCGGAAGGTCATGCGTCGGCTGCCAGCGCAGCCTAACATTCCTCACGTGCGCTTTTCGATGCAAAAGGTTCACCGATGGTGAAAAAATCACGCCACGACCGGCCGGATCACCTCGCCATAGACATCCGTCAGGCGGAAGTCACGCCCGGCGTAGCGGTAGGTCAGCTCTTCGTGGTTGATACCGAGGAGGTGGAGAATCGTGGCGTGCAGATCGTGGATGCTGGTCGGGTTTTCCTGCGCGGCGAAGCCGAATTCGTCGGTGCTGCCATGGACGGTGCCGCCTTTGATGCCGCCACCGGCCATCCACACGCTGAAGCCGTAGTGATTGTGGTCGCGACCGAGTTTGGACTTCGAGCCACTCATCTCGACCGTCGGTGTGCGACCGAATTCGCTCAACATTACAATCATGGTCTTTTTCAAGAGGCCAGATTGAGCGAGGTCTTCGATCAACGCAGCCAAAGCCGGATCCATGATTTCGCCGTGGTCACGCATGGCCGGGAAAGCGTTCGAGTGAACGTCGAAACCGCCACGATTGACTTGCACAAAGCGTACACCCTTTTCGACCAAACGACGAGCAAGTAAAGCCGAGCGGCCAAATTCGCTGTCGCCATAGCGTTCGAGAACTTCGGGTTTTTCTTTGCGAACTTCAAAGGCATCAAGAGCCGGACTACGCATGAGTTTGACAGCGTCGGCCAAAGCCGTTTGAGCGCCGCTCGTTTCTTCGACCGGCAAGTTGCCTGCTTGCTTTTCGTTCATCTTCTTGAGGATGTCGAGCCGCTTGTTGCCGCGCTCGTTCGTGATGCCCGACGGGAACGCAAGGTACGGATCCTTCTCACCGGGGCGCCCAACGAAGTGCGCTTCGCACTTCTGGCCGAGGTACCCGGCCTTGATCGTCGCGCGGAGCCCATTCACGTTCCAGGAACAGATGGTCAGCTTGCTCATCGGTAGGGAACGGTGAGCCAACCGCGACCGTGACGCAACAGCATTTCGGACCTGCCGAATGCGCGCCACGTCACGGAGAGAGTCTGTAACCAACCTGCAAACTAACAGCGTTAGCCTTGCAGCAAGCGAATTGCAGGGACTTTGAAACAGCCCGTAGGGATTTCCTTATCGGTCTGTTCATCAAGCCTGTCGATACTACGAACTGAGAATCGTAAGAAAGAGGAATCACATGACCGCATGTCCTCGCTGCGACGCCCGCTTCACGGGCGCGCCGGACATCGAGCGGCAGTGGATCGAGCGGCACGTCAGCCGTCATGGCGCGACGCGCCTGGCACCGGCCAACGATGAGCCGGCTCGCGACATCCGCAAGCTCAATACCGCCGCCTGAACCGGGCGCAGCAACCAACAACGGAGGCCCGTCCAATGGACGGGCCTTTTGTCATCCGCTGATTACTCTCGCGATGACCACCGCGGCGGAGGCCGCCACGGTGACCACCACATACTCCGCGGAGGTGGCCAGGTCGAAGTCGCGGTCGAGGGAGGCGCGAGGCGGGGATCGCCGGCGGGCAGCTCCTCGAGGGCGAAGAGGAGATCGTCGACCGGCGGGGCCTCGGATCCGAGCGGCGACTCCGCTCCCGCCGGCGCCGGTGCCGGACCGGGCGGCGCGGGCGTTGCCGGGCGCCGCGCGAAGACGACCTCCTCTGTCCGTGCAGAGATAGGCGAGTCGTCCTCGTCGCGGGGGACCATGACGACGCGCCGGGTGGATTGCTTGATGGGGTTGACGGTCGCAGGAGGAGGCGACGGGATGGGCTCGAGGGTTCCCCGCGGCGCCGAGCGCTTGATCGCGGCGTCTGCGCCCGGCGGTGGGTTCGACGAGGTCCCCGTCCGCTGGGTGGGCGGCGCACGAAACCCGGCGCCCTGCACCCG
>CALMTT010000269.1 GCA_937872615.1 uncultured Verrucomicrobiaceae bacterium
TTTGAAACCGCGGACGCCTTCAAATACCGGCCACCGCAGATGGTGGACTGGCTGATCTGCGATGTGATCGCCGCACCACAGCGCAGCATCGACCTGCTGCTGGAATGGCTGCGCGAGGGCCGCATGAGGCACTTCATCGTGACGATCAAGTTCAAGGGCGCGGACGAGTATCCGCTGCTCGCCCAGCTCAAGGAGGAGGCCCCACCGCTTTGCGCCGACTTCCGCCTCACACGGCTCTGCGCGAACAAAAACGAGGTCTGCGCCTTCGGCTCACGGCGGACGGATTGACGCCGTCTGCATGCCGGGCGTTGACTTGGCATGGATACCGCGGAGAGCGCAGCATGCCTCGCGCCTCCAAGAAACTGCAAGCCCTCTTCTTCATCCTGATTCTGGCCATCCAGGCGCATGCGGCGCCGAAGTTTGCAGGATCCGCCGGTTACCAGTTCGGCGCCAGCAACGCGACCGTCACGATGAAGTGCGACGCCGTGTCGAACAATGACGCTGAAAACGCCACCGGGACCATCCAGGTGCGCCTATGGGCATTGAGCCAGCCCTACAAAGGAGGCACCATCAGCGGCGTCGTCCTGGGCGAATACAAACTCGACGGGCTGGAGGGCGGCATGCGCTACACGAACTTCAACAAGACAGTCAAAACCAACCTGCCACGCACCAAGGGCACCTTTTACCTCTGCCTCAGCTTGTCGGAGTATCGTGACAAAGGCTATGTGATCACCGATTGGAGGAACTTTGAAAAGCCTGTGACGCTTTCACCGCCAAAGCTCTTTGTGATGGAGGGCCCGTGGAGCTTCCAGACGAACTACGAGGCCGGCACCGTGAACATGAAGGTCAAAAAAATCAGCCACACGAGGTCCACAAACACCGGCACTCTGCGGCTTGAGCTTTGGGCCTGCTCGCAGCCCTACACGGGCGGCACGATCTACGGTGTGAAGATGGGCAGCGTTCAAAAGCAGGCGCTCAAGGCCGGGTTTGTTTACACAGATGTGGACAACACGGCGAAGCTGACCCGCGCCAAGCCAGGCACCTACCACGTGGTCCTTGTTCTGTTGGAGTACAATGACGACAAGTATTCCATTGTGTCGTGGCTGAACCCCAACTCGCCCACGGTCTTCAAATGATCGCTCGATTCGGCTGAAAAGCGGCACGCCATTTGGCGTTCACGGTGCACGATGAAGCTTCCAGCCTTTTTTGCCCTCCTCGCCCTCTCCAGCAGCGTTTTCGCCGCGAAACCGAATGTGATGATCATCATCGCGGATGACCTCGGTTATCATGATGTGGGCTTTCAAGGCTCGACAGACATCCCCACGCCGCATCTCGACAAGCTGGCCGCCCGCAGCCTGATCTGCACGAACGGCTATGTCTCGCATCCTTTCTGCAGCCCCACGCGTGCGGGCATCATGACGGGCCGCTACCAGCATCGCTTTGGTCATGAGAACAACCCGGCGTGGCTGCCTGAGAGCACCTCCGCGGGGCTTTCGATGAACGAGACCACCTTCCCCTCGCTCATGAAACAGGCGGGCTACACCACCGGCGCAGTGGGGAAATGGCATCTCGGTGCGCATCCGCAGTTTCATCCGAACAAGCGAGGCTTTGATGAATACTTCGGCGCTCTCGGCGGCGGCCACATGTATTTCCCCGGAGACAAGGGCGGTGCGGAATACACCATCCCGCTGAACCGCAACGGCACGGATGAACCTCACACGAAGTATCTCACCGAGCACTTTGGAGATGAAGCATCGGCTTTCGTGGGCCGTCACGCGGGTGATGGCAAACCGTGGATGCTTTACCTGGCCTTCAATGCCCCGCACACGCCGCTGCAGGCTCCGAAAGAGTGGCTGGAGAAGTTCGCCTCGATCCAGCCGGAGCAACGCCGCACCTACGCGGCCATGGTCGCCGCGATGGATGCCGCGATCGGCGGTGTGCTGGCAAAGCTTGACGAGACCAAGCAGGCCGAAAACACGCTCATCTACTTCGTCAGCGATAACGGCGGCCCGAATCTCGCGAAGAAGAGCGGTGTGAACTTCACCGACAACTCCCCGCTGCGCGGCGCGAAGGGTGATGTGCATGAAGGCGGCATGCGCGTGCCGTTTCTCGTGAGCTGGCCGGCGAAGATCAAACCGGGCAAGTATGACCAGCCAGTCATCGCGCTCGACTTCCTGCCGACATCGCTCGCCGCGGCTGAAGCCACCGCGCCGGGCAATCTCGATGGTGTGAACCTGCTGCCCTTCCTCACCGGCGAAAAGGCCACAGCGCCGCATGACACGCTCTTCTGGCGCAGCGGCGGCCCCGGTGGCAACAACGCGGTGCGCCGTGGAAACTGGAAGCTCGTGCGCCTCGGCAAGGGCGAGCCCGAGCTCTACGACCTCGCTGCTGACATCGGTGAATCGAAGAACATCGCCGCCGAACATCCGCAGGTCGTGAAGGAACTCGTCACCGCCATCGCGGAATGGGAGAAGGGCACCATCGCGCCGACTTTCGAAAGCCCGAAGGGTGGAGCGCCGAAGAAGAAAAAGGCCAAATGACCTTTATCAGCTCGCACGCGCACCATCGCTGCCAACAGCGACGGGCTGGCGTGAACGATACTTCAGCGTCCAGGCATTGTTTTTCTGCTCCACGACATCGGCGATGATCTCGCCGAGCACGGGCGTGAACTTGAAAGCATGCCCGGAATCGCCCGCGGCCACGACGAGGCCACGATGCTGCTCATCGTGCGTGATCCAAAAAGCTCCGTCGAAGGTATCGCAGTAAAGACAGACGCGATTCGAGTGCACCGGCGCATCGGCGAGCGATGGAAAAGTCTCACGAAGAAAGGCGCGATACTTTTCTTCCTCGCCTTCTGGGATCACGCGGGGATCGCTGGCCTTCACGCGGCGGCCCACACCATGATTTGCCACCTTCACGAGGCCGTCGGCATTGGCTGGAAAGCCATACCAACCGGTCTTGGCGATGTCGGCACCCCAAACGGGAAACGCCGGCGCACGGAAGCGCTCGGGCTGCGATGGTTGAAAATGAAAAACGGTCTGCGCCGTGGTCCACATGACGTTTTGCAGGTGCGGCAGCACTTCTGGCGTCCATGCACCTGATGCGACCAAAACAAGGTCAGCAGTCCAAACACGGCTATCAGAGCTTTCGATGCCCGTGCAGCGACCTGCGGTGAAAACAGGCCGCGGAGCCTTCACATGCTCGATGATCTCAATTCCGGCCTCGCGAGCCTCTTTGGCCAGCATCGCGATGACGCGGCCGCTTTCCACCCAGCCGCCAATCGGGTTCAAATAGCCTTCGACATACCGTTCGGCATTCCAAACCGGATGTTTCTCGCGCAGCATCGCTGAATCGGTGCGGCGCAAGGCATGTCCGAGGCCGCTCAGGTATTGAAAACTGTCGTGCTCGAAGGCGCCCGGCTGCATCGCGGCTCGCGACATGACGAGGAAGCCATCCTCGTGATACAAATCGACGCCCCAGCGTGCATTCCAGGCCTTCCAGCGCTCGATGCTGCGCACGCCCATCTCCGTGTGCTGCGCATCCGCGGCGTAGTCCATGCGCACGACCTTGCTGATGTCCGTGGAGGCCGCATCGGGATGCGGGAGAGCCCCTTGATCGATGAGCGATACCTTCCAACCGCGTGCGCGGAGCTCGAGCGCCGCCGTGAGGCCGAAGCAGCCTCCACCAAGGATGAGGATGGAGCCTGGAGTCATGTCACGGCTTGGCTTTTTGCTTCTCCCACTCAGCGCGGAAGGCCTTCTCGCGATCATCGACATAGGCATGGTAGCCCGCAGGATCGACAAACGGATTGCTGGTGCGACCGACGATCAATTTGTGCTTCGCCTCCATGCCGTAGTAGCCGCCGTGAGCACCGAGGAAGAGATCGACTGGCAAGGCCTTGAGCAGCGCGAAGGTCCTTTCGTAATCGGTGGCGATCTCTGGATAGGTTTTGTTGCCAACGAGGATGTAGCCAGGGTTCACGTTCGGGCTGCCGATGATCACCGCATGAAGCTTCTTGCCGTTCTCATCGACCTGCATCGTCCACGTCGTGCATCCCGGCGTGTGACCGGCCGTTTTGCGGGCCACGAGCACGCTGCCACCGAGCTTGATCTCATCACCATCCTTCAATCGACGGCTCACCTTCGCGGGCGGGAACTGCGTGTAATCACCTTTGACGATGCGGGCCTTTTTCGCGCCACCATTCTCCACCGCATCAGCATCCTCGGCCATCACGCAATACTGCGCTCCAGTGGTTTTGATGATCTCCGCGCTGCCAGCACAGTGATCGGAGTGCGCATGGCTGATGAGCAGGATCTTGATGTCCTCAAACTTGAAGCCAAGGCCCTCGACACTCGCGCGAATGAGCTTCGGCGATTCTTCGAGGCTGCTGTTGATGAGGATGTGTCCCTCCGACGTGGTGATGAGATACGACGCGAGATCCCGCGAGCCGACGTAATGCAGATTCCCCGCGATGCGATGACCTGGAAAGGGCTCCGTCCATGCCGACTGGCCCTTGGCGAGGCCGAAACACACGAGGAGAAGAAGGATCGGCAGCAGGCTTTTCATGCTCGGCTCTGGGTATAAAAATCCCGAAGTGGAGCCAACAGTCGGAATTGAACCGACGACCGGCGGTTTACAAAACCGCTGCTCTACCGCTGAGCTATGTTGGCCTGTTCTTCGGGGTGGCGAGAGTAATCGACGAGTTTGATTCGGCAAATGGATTTCCGGGCTGGAATGCGGTTCGAGGCTCGCCAAGCATCCGCCGCATGTCTTCGCTCGTTTTTGCCACGTCCAATGCCCACAAGACCCAGGAAGTCCGCGCCATGCTGCCGGCTTTTAAGATCTCCGACCTTCGCGATCATCCCGGCCTGACGCTGCCGGAGGAGACAGGCGAGACTTTTGAAGCGAATGCGATCATCAAGGCGGCCGGCGGCAGTGCTCATCTGCCGGGTGTGCTGGTGCTGGCGGATGATTCCGGGCTCGAAGTCGATGCGCTGGATGGCGCTCCGGGTGTGCGGTCGGCCCGTTACTCGGGCGAGAAGGCGACGGATGCGAGCAATCGCGAGAAATTGAAAACGGAGCTGGGCAAACTGACGCCGCAGGGGCCTTTCACGGGGCGTTTTCGCTGCTGCATGGCGTTGGTGAAGGATGGCCAGACGCTGCATGTGGCTCACGGCACGGTGGAGGGCACGCTTAGGCTTCAAGAACAAGGCGAGGGTGGGTTTGGCTATGATCCGCTTTTCACGCCGGAGGGCTTCACGGACACCTTTGGTGTTTTGCCTGCGGAAACGAAAAACAGCCTCAGTCATCGCGCCCGGGCACTGGCGAGCATGAAGGCATGGATGGAGGCGAATCTGTGAAGCGTGTCTGGATGCTGCCTGTCGTGTGGCTGAGTGCCTGCGTGGCACCGCTGCCTCCTCAGCCTGTTTTTCAAGAGCCTGAGCCACCACCTCCAGCGATGCAGGTCGAGGCTCCACCGGACTTCACACCGGCTCCGGAGGCCCCGGTGGATTCGCCAGCGACGAACCGGCGCGTCCGTCCGCTAATGGGCGGTCAGGCTTGGCTGCATGAATTCGAGGCGGGTGGCGCGGCATGGCAGGTGGTGGTGTTTGATGCACGGCACAACACGCTGAGTGTGGTGGATCAACCGGACTCGTGGGGCGGTGGCGGAGCGATTGATGACGTGCTCGATGGAGCGGAAGCGATCGCTGGCGTGAACGGCGGCTTCTTCTCGACGAGCTTTGAGCCGCTGGGCTTGATGATCGCGAAGGGTCGGCGCACCGGAGTGTGGCAGGCGAACAAGCTGCTGACGGGCTCGCTGGTGGTTTCGAAAGGCATGCCGCGTCTGGTTTGGAATGCCGAGGGACGTCGCGAGGCAGGCGCGTCGGATTTTCTGCAAGCGGGTCCGCGTCTGGTGGATGCCGGCAGGGCGATGACGAGCTTGGATCGCACCAAGAATGCCGCGCGGAGCTTCATCGCGACGAATGGCGGGCACTTGTGGGCCATCGGCGTGGTGCGCAATACCTCGCTGGCGGAGCTAGGACGCTTGCTGGCCATGCGAGGATTGATGCCGGGCTTTGAAGTGAACCGGGCGCTGAATCTTGATGGCGGTCGCTCGAGTGCGATTCATGCGCGGCTTTCCGATGGCAGCGTGATCACCGAGTCGGGATGGTCCACGGTGCGGAATTACGTGGCGGTGGTGCCGCTACGCTGAACGACGCATGGCGGTGGCCACGCGATGCACGGTCTGGGTGAGCTCGCCGGCCTCGTAGGGCTTTGGCAGCACGCCGACAAAGCCGCGCTCAAGGAACACCATCTGAACCTCCTGCGTGACGCTGCCACTGGTGCACACGATGCGGGCATCGCGATCGAGCGCGAGGATCTCGCTGGCGGTCTCGGTGCCGTTCATGCCGCCTCGGAGCGTGAGGTCCATGAGGACGACATCGGGCGGCGTGCCGGTGCGGTAGAGGCTTTGGTAGATTTTGATCGCGTCCTGGCCGTTGTCGCACTCGACGCACTCGTAGCCACAGCGCTTGAGGATCATCTGCGCCACGCGGCGGAGGTCGTCCTCATCATCGACGATGAGCACGGTGCCCTTGCCATGCTTCAGCGGCACAGGCGCGTTGTCGGCTGGTGCGGCGGGTTTGGCGGCAGCGGCCTCATCAGCCGCCCGCAGGATGACATGGAATTCCGTGCCCACATTGACCGTGGAGCTGACACGCACATCACCACCCATCTCGTCGATAAAGCGTTTGCAGGTGGTGAGGCCGATGCCGTTGCCATCGGCCTTGGTGGTGAAGGTTTCGCGGAAGAGCTTTTTGAGGTTCTCAGGGTCGATGCCGCAGCCGCGGTCACGCACGGTGATCTCGACATGGGCGCCCGCACGCAGCCGGCCATCACCGCTGGCCGGAATGCTGATATTGCGTGCCTCGACATCCATGTAACCGCCGCAAGGCATGGCCTGGATGCCGTTGAAGACGAGGTTTTGCAGCACCTGGCTGAGCTTCACGGGATCGGCGATGGCAAGTCGGAGATCCTCCGGCACATGCACACGCACCTGCACATTCGATCCGGCTCCGGCGAACTCCACGGAGTCACGCATGACAATGGCGACATCGGTGGGCTCCTTCGGCTTGGGCTTGGCCTTGGAGGCATTGACGACCTGCGAGGTGAATTGTTTCGCACGCTTCAATCCCGCAAAGATGAGCTGGAGTTCCTGGCCGAGGGCGGAGTTCCCATCGAGCTGCGGCAGCAAGGCGGAGAGACGCGTGATGGCGGGACCGATGAGGTTGTTCACGTCATGCGTGATGCCTTGAGCGAGGGCAGCGAGGTTTTCTTTGCGGAGCTGGACGGACTGCGCGTCGAGGTCGTCGGCGGCAGGGGCTTTTGCGGAGGCGGTTGCCTCGGTGAGAGGCTTCACGAGCACGATGAATTTGAGCAGCTTGCCCATGTCCGTGAAAACGGGGCGCACCCGCCAGTGGCAGGGCGTCGAGCCGGAGCCACCGAGCCATTGGAGCGAGGCCTCGCAATCTGCGGCGCCAGCATTGGCGATGGCCTTGCCGATGCAGGCCATGATCTTCGCCGCGTCCGCCTCGCTGGCAACCATCTCGGCCAGGCCCATTCCAC
>CALMTT010000270.1 GCA_937872615.1 uncultured Verrucomicrobiaceae bacterium
CGCCGTTCTTCAACAACTACCGCCCGCAGTTCTACTTCCGCACGACGGACGTGACTGGTTCGGTGACCCTTCCTGAAGGTGTTGAAATGGTGATGCCTGGTGACAACGTCTCCATCACGGTGGAGCTCATCACCCCGATCGCCATGGAGAAGACCATCCGCTTCGCCATCCGCGAAGGCGGCAAGACCGTGGGTGCCGGCCGCGTCGCCGACATCCTCGACTAAGCCTTCCGCGCAAGTTCGTTTGTTTGAATCCCCGCCGGGTCTGGCGACAGGCCCGGCGGTGGTTTCATCTCCCGGCGAAAGCAGGGGCGGACTTGCAGATTTGTTTTTCCACGCCATCCTTTCCGGGAAGCGTCTTCGCTCACACAGGTCAGTAGCTCAATTGGTAGAGTAGCGGTCTCCAAAACCGTCGGTTGGGGGTTCGAGTCCCTCCTGGCCTGCCAGCGAAGAAATCACCGGACACACGCAAATCCGCCGCACACGTCACGCTTCATGAGCAAAGTCCGCAAATATGTCAGCGAGGTTTTCCTCGAGTTGAGAAAAGCCACCTGGCCGTGGGACCCGAAAGAGAAGGGTTTTGCCAAATACCGCGAATTGAATGAATCCACCGTGGTGGTCTTCATCGCGATGATCCTGCTTGGAGCCTTCGTGGCTGTTTTTGACGTGTCGTTCCGCGAAGCCTTCCAGGCTGCTCAGACCTGGTTCGGCAAATAAAATGCCCGCCGGAGCCTTCCGGCATTGTTTCCCCCTTTTACCAGCCTCCGTCACCTCCAGTCATGGCCACCATCCCCCCCGCCAGAGAACAGTGGTATGCGATCCACGTCCGCTCAGGCCTTGAAAACAAGGTCCGCGAGAGCATGCTTCGCCGCATCCAGACCGAGGAGATGGGCGATTTCGTTTATCAGGTCCTCGTCCCCATGGAGCGTGTCTCCGAGGTGAAGAAGGGCAAGCGCAGCGAGCACAACCGCAAGTTCTATCCCGGTTATGTGTTCGTGAACTGCCACCTCCTCGATGAGCACAACCGCCTCATCGACCGCTCTTGGTATTTCATCAAGGAAACCGACGGCGTGCTGAACTTTGCCAGCGGCAAGGACAATCCGATGCCCATGCGTCAGCGTGACGTGGACGGCATCCTCGCCCAAGCCCGCGAGAAAGAGGACGGTGCCGTGCCAAAGATCGCCTTCAGCCCCGGCGACAGCGTCCGCGTGGCGGACGGTCCGTTCGAGAGCCAGATCGGCATCGTCGAGGAGATCGACCCAGAACGCGGCGTGCTGCGTGTCTCCGTCAACATCTTCGGTCGCTCCACCCCTGTCGATCTCGAATACTGGCAGGTCGAAAAGGCCGACGCCGCTTAATTTTTCTTCTCCCGCGCCCGCTTCTGCGCCTCAAACCACCCTTCCCAGAACACACAACCTAAGGACCCCCAGACATGGCCAAAGAAATCGTCAAACAAATCAAACTGCAGATCAAAGCCGGCGCGGCCAATCCTTCGCCCCCCATCGGTCCCGCGCTCGGTCAGGCCGGCGTGAACATCATGGGTTTCTGCAAAGAGTTCAACGCTGCCACGCAGAAGCTGGGCGGTGACGTGCTCCCCACGATCATCACCGTTTACAAGGACAAGTCCTTCACATTCATCACGAAGCAGCCCCCGGCCTCGAACCTCCTCAAGAAGGTGGCGAACATCGCCTCCGGCTCCGGCGAGGCGAACAAGAAGAAGGTCGCCAAGATCACCAAGGCCCAGCTCCTCGAAGCCACCAAGCTCAAGCTCGCTGACCTCAACACCCAGGACCTCGAGCGTGCCTCCCGTATCATGGCCGGCACCGCCCGCCAGATGGGCATCGAAATCGCCGACTAATCCCCAGTTTCACCCCAAACCCACCGCAGGAGAACCCACCCGTTCGCCAACACTGCACCCACACCATGCAAACCCGAAGCAAACGCTACAAGAAGGCCGCCGAGATGATCCCGGCAGGAAAGCTTTTCTCGCTTGAGGAAGCCGCTGACCTGCTCCGCAAGCTCCCAGGCACCAAGTTCAACCAGACCGTCACCCTTTCCTTCCGCATGGGTGTCGATCCGAAGAAGTCCGACCAGATGGTCCGCGGCACCTGCCCGCTGCCCCACGGTTCCGGTAAGTCCGTCAAAGTAGCCGTTTTCGCCGTTGGCAATGCCGCTGATGCCGCCAAGGCCGCCGGCGCTGAAATCGTCGGTTACGAAGACCTCATCGCGAAGATCAAAGAAGGCTTCCTCGACTTTGATGTCGCCATTGCCACTCCGGCCGCGATGAATGAAGTCCGCAAGCTCGGTAAGCAGCTCGGTCCTCGTGGTTTGATGCCGAATCCGCGTACTGGCACCGTCACCGACGACACCGCTGGTGCCGTGAAGGCCGTGAAGGCCGGCCGCGCCGACTTCAAGCTCGACAAGAACGGCAACATCGCCTCCGGCATCGGCAAGGTGAGCTTTGACGTGTCCCAGCTCGCTGACAACGCCCGCAGCCTCATCGAAGCCGTTTCCCGTGCGAAGCCCGCCTCAGCCCGCGGCCGCTACGTCGAAACCATCACGCTGGCCTCCACGATGAGCCCCGCCGTGCGCATCGACGTGTCCAAGTACATCAAACTCTAAACCTCCACGCGCCGAACTGAATCATGAAAGCTGAAAAGACACTTCTCATTGAAGACATCCTGCGCCGCGTGAACGCCTCGCCGTTCATGCTCGTGGTCGATTACACCGGCCTGAAGGTCGATAAGTTCGCCGAGCTGCGCAAGCGCCTCAGCACTGTCGGGGCCGAGATCCACGTTTTCAAAAACAACCTCGTCCAGAAGGCAGCCGGCCAGGCTGGCTATCCGGAGGAGCTCAGCGCCCACCTCACGGGCCAGAGCGCCTTCGTCACCGGCGTGAAGGAAATCTTCGCCGCCGCGAAGATCATGAAAAACTTCGCTGCTGAATTCGAAAAGCCGGTCATGAAGGCCGGTGTGCTCGACGGCAAGATGCTCGACGCCGCCACCATCAAGGTGCTCGCCGACCTGCCCTCCCGCGAAGTCCTCTACTCGATGCTCCTTGGCGTTCTCCAGGCTCCTGGCTCCGCCCTCGCCCGCGCCCTCAAAGCCAAGGCCGAGAAAGACGGTGGTGCTTCCGCCGAGGCTCCTGCTGCTGCCGAGGCTCCCGCCGCGGAAGCTCCTGCTGCCGAGGCTCCTGCTGCTGCCGAGGCTCCCGCCGCGGAAGCTCCTGCTGCCGAGG
>CALMTT010000271.1 GCA_937872615.1 uncultured Verrucomicrobiaceae bacterium
CAACGAAGGCGTCAGCGGCGAGTTCATCCGCCGCCTGCTCGACACCCGCTACGACAAGGCGGTGAAAACGAAGCCGCAGGCCGACTACATCTTCATCCGCTACGGCATCAACGACATCGCCAAGCGGGAGAAGTTTGCCGAGAACTTCCCAAAGGACTTCCGCGAGCTGCTCGGCCGCCTGCGCCAGGACCATCCGAAGGCCATGCTCATCCCGATGACGGTCATCCCTTACTCGCCGACCAGCACGCATGACGACATCAACACGGTGGTGAAAAAAATCGCCGCCGAGGAGAAACTGACACTCTTCGACATCGCGCCGCGTTACCTCGCCGAGCTGAAGAAGAACCCCGATGGGCTCAACTACCGTCGTTTCCCGCTTTCGAAGATCCCCGAGAACCTGCGACCGCTCGCCACACCCTACGTCGTGCCCGAGGGCACCGAGCCGAAGGTCGTCGTGATGGACAACCGCCTCGACGGCCTCTTCGGCCACATCCCCGGCTGGGCCGGTGACCGCCATCCAAACCTCGCTGGTTACAACGTCATCGCTGACGAGACCGCGAAGTGGCTCGCGCCGATCATCCGGAAGAGAGCGGGAGCACTGGAGTGATGGAGCACTGGAGTATTGGAGTGCTGAATGGATGGATGATGCATTACTCCAACACTCCATCACCGCCCCCCTCACCACCCGCGGAGCTTCACATGCACCTGGGCCACTTTGCCCATGTAATGATCCATTTTGTAATCCGTGGCCGCTTTGACCATGTGCTCCTTCGCCTTGGCGTCGTCGCCGATGGCTTCAAAGTAGAGCCCAAGATACAGGTGGGCATAGCAGCGATGGTTTCGCAGCTCATTGCCCTCGCCTGATTCCGCGGCCTTGAGAACATCCTCGGGCTTCGCTTTGCCAGCGAAGAGCTCATGAACCTGCTTCATCGGCACACGGGCATCGCCTTCGATGGGGATGAGCACCTTCCGCGCCGACTCGACACCATCGGCCTTCGCCACGCACAGGAAATGCCACGCGGCATTCTCCACATCATTCGTGTTGTAGGTCTGATGCGTCTCAAACTGCTCACGTCCCGCTTTGAAGTCGCCCGTGTAGTAAAGCGAGAGACCACGCTGCCAAAGCTGCGGCTTTGACTGCGGCTCCAGCTTCAAAAGGGCATCAAAGGCCTCCACGGACTCCTTCGGCTTCGCGTCGAAAAACATCTGCACACCCCGCTCGAAGGCGGAACGAGCTGTTTCCTCGGCAAACACCGAGACCGAGAGCAAAAGAAGAGCTGCGATGACTTTCATCACGCAGCAGAACGCACCGTGGCGTAGTTTCTTTTGCCTTTGCGCAGCACGCAGACCTTGCCACCAAGGAAATCGGCGGCGGTGAGCACAGCAGGCGTGTCTGCCGCGACTTGCTTGTTGTTGATGTAGAAGCCGCCGCCTTTGAGGAGGCGGTTCGCATCACCTTTCGAGGTGGCGAGGCCGATTTGGACGAGCAAGTCGGGCACGCTGGGGATCGCGGTGAGATCGACGGAGCAGGTTGGGGCCGAGGCGGTGGCCTCGATGAGGGTGTCCACATCCGCGGTGGCGAGATCAGCGCCGCCGAACAGGGCGTCGGAGGCGAGGATGACCTTTTGCAGTTCCGCTTCGCCGTGCACGAGGCGCGTGACTTCGGCAGCGAGGCGTTTATGGCCGCTGCGCAGCTCGGGACGGGCGGCGTGCTCGGCCTCGATGGCGGTGATTTCGTCCTGCGAGAGCAGGGTGAAGTAGCGCAGGAAGCGTGGCACGTCCGGGTCCTCGCTGTTCACCCAGAACTGGTAGAAGGCATACGGACTCGTCTTGTTGCGATCCATCCAGATGGCACCGGCCTCGGACTTGCCGAACTTTTTGCCGCTGCTCGTCGTGATGAGCGGGAACGTGATGACGTGCGCCGACTCGCCGCGCATTTTGCGGATGAGATCGAGGCCAGAGACCATGTTTCCCCATTGATCGCTGCCGCCGATTTGGAAACGGCAGCCGTGCAGGTCGAAGAGCTTCACAAAGTCATACGCCTGCAGGATCATGTAGGTGAACTCGGTGAAGCTGATGCCATTCTCGAGGCGTGCGGAGACGCTCTCACGGCTGAGCATGACGGAGATGGAGAAGTTTTTGCCGACATCGCGCAGGAGATGGACAGCGCTCATGCTGCCGATCCAGTCGCCGTTGTTCACGACGATGGTCTTTTCCGGATCGAGGATGGTGCGCACCTGCACGCCAATCTTCTCGACGTAGCTGGCGACGACCTCGGGGGTGTTCAGCGTGCGCTCGTTGGCCTTGCCGCTGGGGTCGCCGATGAGGCCAGTGCCACCGCCGAGGATGGCGATGGCTTTGTGCCCGTGCTCCTGCACGCGACGCAGCGCCATAAGCGGCAGCAGGTTACCGATGTGCAGGCTGTCCGCGGTCGGATCAAAGCCGCAATAGAAGGTCTGCGGCGTCTTGAGCGCTTCGTGGATGGCTTCGAGGTCGCTGGTCTGCTTCAGCAGGCCGCGCCATTCGAGATCGGCGATGAGGTCGGTGGGCATGGGCCGTCTCTTGTGAAGCGGCCCGGCGGGGTGTCAAGGTGACGAAAACACTCTCCGCATGCCGCGGAGGCCGAAAGTTGGGCGGCGCGAGTGTTTGCACGGGCGGTCCGGGCGATTATAGCGATGGAAACCCTCATGCTGACCTCCTTCATCCCCGTGCTCGACGCCCTCCCGCAGCGCAAATCGCCGCTCATGGAGCGTTTTGCCGCGCTGCTGGAGCCGAAGGGCCCTGCTCAAATCGAGGCCATGGCCCGCGAGAGCCGCCTTATCACCCGGCGAAACTTCGGGCGCACCATGCGCCTCTTCGCACCGCTCTACGTGTCGAACGAGTGCGTGAACAACTGCTCCTACTGCGGCTTTTCCCGCGACAACAACGCCATCCTCCGCGTCACGCTGACGATCGATCAAGTCGTGCGTGAGGCACGTCACCTCCTCGAGCAGGGCTTTCGGAACATCCTCCTCGTGGCCGGTGAGCATCCGCGCTTCGTGAGCGAAGGCTATTTGGAGGATTGCATTCGGGCGCTGCGTGATTTGGTGCCCACGATCGGCATCGAGGTCGGCCCGATGGAGGCACCGGAGTATGAGCGCATGGTCAAAGCAGGGGCGGAAGGCCTCGTCGTGTATCACGAGACCTATGACCGCGTCGTTTACGAGCAAATGCACACCGCCGGGCCCAAGAAGGACTTTGACTGGCGACTCGCCTGTCCGGAGCGCGGCTACGAGGGCGGCTTTCGCCGCATCGGCATCGGTGCCTTGTTTGGCCTGAGCGACTGGCGTTTGGAGGCGCTGCGCCTCGCCGCGCATCTCGAGCATCTATACAAGCACTGCTGGAAATCGACCTTCACCGTGGCTTTCCCGCGCCTGAGGCCTGCGGCGGGCGGTTTCAAGCCCATGACAGACTTTCCCGATTGGGCGCTGGTGCAGACGATCTGCGCCTTCCGCCTCACCTTCCCCGAGGTCGGCATCGTGCTGAGCACACGCGAACCCGCGCCGCTGCGCGATGCCTTGGCACCGCTCGGCATCACGATGATGAGCGCCGGCAGTCACACCGAGCCTGGCGGCTACACCGGCGCTGGCACCGAGGACCTGCATCTCACCGTGCGCGGGCGTCGCGTCGAAGTCGAATCGAAGGAGGAGAAGGCTCGCGCCGAGGGCCAGTTCGGCATCGCCGATGAACGCACACCGCACGGCGTGGCCGAAATGCTCCGCAGCCGCGGCCTCGATCCAGTCTGGAAAGATTGGGACCCCGCGATCCTCGCGGCTTGAGTCAGTTCACGACGCCGAGAATCTCTTCAAAGCGCGCTTTCCACGCGCTGGCACTTGCTTCACGCAAGAGCCAGCGTCGTCCCTCCGCACCGCATTCGACGCGAACCGGCATCGGCAGGTTTTCCATGGTCAAAACATCGCGCATGAGGCTCGCGGCATCGCCGGGTTCGTGGAGCAGACCGGTGACTTCGTGCTGCACGGTCTCGGCGAGACCACCGGAACGGGCGGCGAGCACGGGCTTGGCAAAATCGTAGGCCTCGTAGGCCACAAGACCGAGCGGTTCCCACCAAACCGAGGGCGCGATGAGGGCACGGCACTTGCGCAGTGTCTCGTGCTTCGTCTCGCCGCCGATCTGGCCGAGGTGGCCGATGTAGGGATTGGTGCGCAAACGCTGCTGCACGAGCGATTCGAGAGGTCCTTCGCCGCCGATGAGCAGTTGAGGCGTCTTGTTGCCGAGCTGCGCACGCAGCGCATCCCAGGCATCGAGCAGCGTGGTGATGCCTTTTTCAGGCACGAGCCGGCCGAGGAAGAGGTAATAGCCCGCGTCCTCGGTGCGCGGTGCGCTGGGCATGGCATCCCACGAGTGGCGCAGCGTGTGAATCTTCGCCGGATCGACCAAACCGGCCTGCACGATGCGGTCGCGCATGAAATCGGAGATGGCTATCCAGGCCTTCACACTGCGCAGCCAGCCGCTGCGTCGCAGAAAGCGCAGCATCGTGGCAAACACGGCGCTTTTCAGCACCGAGCTCTGCCACACACCCGCACGCACCTCGGCGAGATCGCGACCGTAAAGCCCGTCCGGGCACACCTTGCCATTCACGAACAGCGTGCCGCCGACGGAGAAGGGCCGGAAATTGTGCAGATACTGGATAACCGGCACGCGACGCTTCATCGCCGCATGATACAGCGACGGCGAGCCGACCGGGTAGATGTTGTGAAACAGCGCGGCCTCCGCGCCGGTGCTGTCGAGTGCCTGTTCGAAGGCAGCGCGGCTCTCGCGATTGTAAAACAAGCGCTTCACCTGCCCGAAGGCATTCGGTGCGCCCTCGCTCTTCCACGCGGCGCTGTCGAAGAAGCAGCGATGCATCGGGTGCGCCTCTGTCAGATGATTGAAGATGCGGTCCACGCTCTTCTCCTCACCACCGGGAAAGAGATACTTGTTGAAGACCTGGAGGATGGGCGTGCTCATGCGTGGTCGAGATTCCTCCGTGCCCATTCTTCAAAGACATACAAGAGCCACACCCGCTGGCTCAGCGGCCAGGCGGCCTTTGATTCGAGATGGCTGGAAAAGTAGGCCTCACACATCCGCGAGACCTGCGCGGCATCAAACAGCCCTCGTTCGCGACTTTGGCGGCTTTCGAGCGTGTCACGAATGCGCTGCTGCCACTTCGGCAGCCGCATCCACTTCATCAAAGGCAGCGTGAAGGTCTTCTTCTGCCGGTCATCGTAGATCCAAGGTGGCAGCAGCTCGCGGAAAGCCTCGCGCAGGATGCGTTTGCCACCGCCGGGCGTGAGTTTGGCATCGGGCGGGATCGTGCCCGCAAGCGTGAAGACCTCCGCATCGACCAACGGCACACGCAGCTCGAGGCTGTGCGCCATGCTGGTCCAGTCATTGTCACGCAGCAGCGTGTTGGCGAGGTAGGTCTGCGTCTCGCGGAGCAGCATCTCATGCAGCCACGAATCCGGGGCATGAACATCGAGACGGCTGGTGGTGGGCATTGCC
>CALMTT010000272.1 GCA_937872615.1 uncultured Verrucomicrobiaceae bacterium
GTAGTCATTCAGCACCGCGGGCGTCGTGAGGCGCACGAGGTCGGCATCGTGTGAGCCATTCTGAAATTGCGAAAGCGACACCGGCGAGGCTTTCGGCTCGTTTTGCGGCTCGGAACTCAAAACGACCGCATCGGCCAGCGAGGCGCTGAAGCCGGTCATGATCGGAAAGCCGATGATTTCGGCGAAATGGCCGGTTTGGAGGCTTGAAGTGCTGGAGAGCTGGATGGCGATGGAGGGCGAGAGAAGCGGTTCATCGACTTTCGCATCGCGTGGCGGTGGCGGCGGGGTGGCATCGCGCACAAACACGCGTCCATCGGCCAACGCGGCCAGCACGGTGCCGCGGATGCGCACGCGATGATGCGGCTCATCGGCCGCTCCGAAGTGCAGCAGGTTCGCCGCGGAGGTGACGGGCAGGGTTTCGATCTCCGGCGAGGTTTGAGAGATCGTGACATCGCTCCAATCGGTGACGCGAAGGTAGGGAAACACGAGCTGGCGACGATCATTGATGCCACCAGCGGCGAGGGCGGTGATGCGCAGACGAGCATCGATGACCTTCGGAGCCGATTCCGGCGGCGCATCGACCCGCACCTCGATGACGCGACTGCCCATCGCGAGCCGTAGCAGCGAGCGATCCTCATCGAGCGGCGTCAACGTGCGCCCGAGGCCTTCGACGAGCACGCGCTGATAATGAAAACGACCCGTCGCAAGGTCGTCAAAGCCCGCAGGCACCGGCGCGGGAGGCGACTCATGGCCGAGAACCTCCACTTCGAGCACATCAACACCGGGAAAATAAAGCCCGGCCGTGCTCGTGCCCATCACCCGCACCCGATCGCCGACCCGCAGGTCATTGCGCACAGGCTTGAAGTGCAGATGCGTGCCCGCCGTGCCGTCTTGAAGAAAGGCTGTGCCACCGCTCTCGATGAAACCAATCACACCCGTGAGATCGACCGGCAGCTTTTCCAAACTGCGCTCGTAAGGCAGCGTGCGGATGTCGAGAGCCGTCGTCAGCTCCGCTGACAATGACGAATGCAAAATGAGGAATGACGAAACCAGCACGGTGAGTCGTGCTGCGATCCCATTCGTCATTCTGCATTCTGAATTCGTCATTGGAGTTCAGTCTTCCGTGGGATCGACACCGCTTTGCAGCTTGCGGACGAGCTCCTTCACCTCGTGGGCGCGGCGAAGATCGCGGAACTGGACTTCGATGCCGGCGTTGGCGGCGGTGGAGAAGTCGATGGTGCCGAGGCCGAGCATGCCTTTGATGCCGCTTTCATAGACGTCGATGCTGCGGATGTCGCAGATGCGGGCCTCTTTGGAACTGCGGCCGATGATGCCCCAGAGGAGCTCGACGCGTTGCGGTGTGACGATGTAGTCATGCGTCATACGGGCGACGAAGACGCCGAAGAGCACGGTGACGGCGGCAACGAGGGCGATGATGGCGTAGGTGGGCTCAAACAGGAACAGCAGCCCGGCGGCGATGGCGAGGAGCACGGCGAGGAAGAGCGTCTTGGCATAAGCGAGCCACGACGGATGCGAGCGATGCAGGATGGCCTCGCCGCTGGAGGTGTAGGCGTAGCCATCGTCCTCGTCTTCATCCTCTTGGAACTCTTCTTCGGCCTCCTCGATTTCCTCCGGCGGACCTTCGAAGTCCGGCGTGATCTCGCGGTAAGCCGGGCGGGCCACGGTGGAGCCGCGTGGAGGGCGCATGCCGCTGATGACCTCGCCGACGGTGTGCATCGCGCCGGTTTCATCGCACTCCACCATCTCGCCACGAGCCAGGGAACCACGGGAGACGAGGATGTAGAGATCTTCCTTGGTGAGAGGATCGCTGAAGGCCGGGTGGTTCTGGAGGGCGTAGCGGGCGGGCATGCCGGAAGTGGCTGCCATTGTGCATCAGCCACGATCAGGAGCAAATGGTCTGACGGCCGGGAAAAGACGACAGCGTCGTGAGCGAGCCTGTCTTCGATCGCCTATGCTTGAGCCTCTTCGATCTCCTCAGGTGCGGGCGGGAGCAAATCCTCGCGCTGCATCAAATCCGGCACTTTGAGCAGGATGAGCTCGCCTTTCGGGGTGTGGACGATCTCGCCGAGGAAGGGCGTGAGGCGGTCCACTTCGGAAATGGCGCTGTGGACGAGGCTGGCGAGGATGCGCTGATCGTAGCGATGCGGCGGGAAGATGTTCGTGGCGCGGAAGAGGACGGTGCCGGTCTCCCAGTCGAGCTCGAAATTGCCGATGTTCAGCTCGCGGTTCACGCGCATGATCAGCTCGCACGCGGCGAGGCGGTGCGTGGAGGGCACGGTGAGCGTGCAGGAGGCCACGACGCTGGCGATGTGCGTCTCGCCATAGACTTGGACATGCAGCGGGACCTTCGTGTGATGCGCCTCGAAATCAGCCTCGATCACCGAGTGATCAGGCACCTCGCGATACATCCAGCCCATTTCCTTGAAGGTGCTCAAAGTGGCTGCATACAGGGCCGACATGGATGAAACGAAAAGCGGGGGTTCAAAAGTGGTCGGGACGGCGAGATTCGAACTCACGACTTCTTGCTCCCAAAGCAAGCGCTCTACCAGGCTGAGCTACGTCCCGAAAACTGATTCCCCAAGCCGGTCGGGCGAGGGGCGGCGATAGTCGCCGTGAATTGCAAAGGCGCAAGAGGAAAGGCGCGGGAGGTTTGGCCAGATTGGCCCACGGCCCGGGCGGGCAACCCTCGTGAGGCTCTTACCATGAGCGGGGTCGGCCGGTCACGGTGATGCTGAGGCGACCTTTTGCCCGCTCCACCTGGGCACGCACATCTCGCTCGAAGGAGTCCTGCTGTTTCACATCGGCAAAAGCCGAGGCATCGTAGATCAGGCGCACATGCGGCACATCGGTCGTGCGGCTTCGGAGTCGCTGCGACAGGTCGGACACCTCCGAGCGGGCCCCTACCGTGGGGTCGTGTGGCGAGGTGATCGAGAGCTTGCCCGATGAGGCGTCATACCGGAGTTCGAAATCGGCCTCATCTGCGGAACTCACGATGGGGGCCAGGGATTCTCGGGCACCGCCAGTGGCCTTTTCAAGCGAACCGATGAGAGAACCGCCAAACATGTCCCAGGCGACATACAGAACGACGGCGACGACGGCGAACGTGAGCAGTGATTTCATGACCGTCCCAGTTTACTGGAACCAGCTCTTCACGCGACCCCAAAAACCCTCGCCTGCCGGGGGACGGCCCTGCGGCTGTGCCACCCGCGGCGCGACGCCGCGATGCTCGAGGCAAAAATCCTGTGGCACCAGTTCGTAGGGCAGGGCGTCCTCGTAGGCCATGCCGGCATGATGACAGCCATCGGTGGCGAGTTGGCTGCTCAGGCGGCAAAGCGAGACGCGGGTGAGCGGCAGGCCGGCCTTGGCCACGTCGCTTTTGTAGCCGATTTTCACGGCTTCCTTCATCAGATCGGCCCAAATCGGCAGCGAAAGACGGCCGCCGTAACCTTCATCAATGATCGTCTGCGGCTTGTCGAGCCCCACCCAAACACCGCAGGTGAGACGATCCGTGTAGCCAGCGAACCACGCGTCTTTGTAATCATTCGTCGTGCCCGTTTTACCACCGCCGGGTTCTTTGAAGCCATGCTCGCTGCGCACGGCGGCGGCGGTGCCGCGTTCCATGACCTGGCCGAGGATCTGCCGCATCACATGGGCGACACCAGGATTGACGACCTCGGCCTCCAAAACGGGCGTCTGGTAGATGATGGTGCCGGTTTTATCGACAATGCGGTCGATGAGGAAGGTGCGGCGGCGGACGCCTTGATTTGGGAAGACACTCATCGCGCTGGCGAGCTGGCGCACGTTGCCGCCGATGTTGCCGATGTAGATCTGAGGCGTGCGGATCTTTGGCATGTTAAAGCCAGAGTCGGCGAGCAGGTTGAGCACGCGGTCGAGGCCGGTGTAGTTGCCGAGGCGGGTGGTCATCGTGTTGCGGCTGAGCACGAGGCCGTCGGTGAGGGTTTTGAGGCCTAAAAATTTGCCGTCGCTGTTCTGCGGACTCCAGCCGGGATCGCCGCCCTGGATTTCACCGGGCTGGATGGGCGCATCGTCGATCAAGGTGCCAGGCAGGAAGCCCGCGGCGACGCCTGCGGCATACACGAAGGGTTTCACCGTCGATCCGATCTGGCGCTCGCCCTGGATGGCGCGGTTGTATTTGCTGTGCCGGTAATCGCGACCGCCGACGATGGCGAGGATGCCGCCGGTTTCGTTGTCGAGCAAAGTGACCGCAGCTTGGAGGTAGGGCGTGGTGCTGAGCTCGGACGAATGATCCCATGTGGCATCAAAAGCGGCCTTCGTGGGATGTTTGTAGGCTTTCAGCTTCTCGACGGCGGCGAGGCGTTTCTCCACCGCGGCCTCAGCAGCCACTTGCAGCTCTTTGTGGATGGTGGTGAAGACTTGCAGACCACCATCTTCGACATCGTGCTTCTCCAAAATGAGGTCGAGATCCTGCCTCACCATGTCGAGCGCATAGCCGCCCTGGCCTTGAAACACCGGCTGCGCATGCAGGATGACATCGGCATAGCGCGCTTCGAGTTCTTCCTCCGGTGTGATCATCTTCGTGGCCAACATGCGCTGAAGCACATCGTTTCGTTCTTTGATGGCACCGTCGTAGTTCCGGAAGGGGGAGAAGCGCACGGGGCTGCGCACGATGCCGGCGATGAGTGCTGATTCGCTGAGGCTGAGCTGGCTGGCGTGTTTTCCAAAGTAAACCTGGCTGGCCCGCTGGATGCCGTAGAGACCGGTGCCGAAGAAAATGCGGTTCACGTAGTGCTCGATGATCTGCTCCTTCGTGGTGTTCTTCTCGATGCGGCGGGCGAGCATCATTTCGAGCAGCTTGCGGTGGATGTTGCGGGCGTCGCCCAGCTCCGGGTAGCTGTTGCGGGCGAGCTGCATGGTCAGCGTGCTGGCGCCTTGCACGATGCGGCCGTCCTTTGCATTCCGCACGGCAGCGCGGGCCACGCCGTAGTAGTCAATGCCGCTGTGCGAGTAGAAGCGGGCATCTTCGCGAGCAAGCAGCGCCTTGACGAACCAAGGTGAAACCTCGCTGAGCGGCACCACGATGCGGTTTTCACCGTGCATGCGGCCCAGCACCTCGCCTTTGAAGTCATAAACCACGGTGCGTTCCGGCATCTGGCCCAGTTTGGTGAGATCAAAGTCTTTCGCCCAATGGCTGTAAACGGCGATCACGATGGCTCCGGCGAGCGTGACGAGCAGCGTGCTGCCCATGATGAGGAACAGCGTCAGCCGCTTCCAGCGTTCCCAGCGCGACATGACCTTCGGCCGTTTGATCGGCTTCTTGGCAGGAGCGGAGTTTTTCTTCATGGGGGTGTTCGGACTGTATGGAGCCTTCCTGCGGTCAAAGTTCAAGCTTCAGACGATGAACTCGGTGTGAACTTCACTTTCACTCGTGAGGCAAAAAGCCCGGCGAGACCTTCACGCGGGCTTTTTGCTCGAAGGCATGGCCGATTCGCAGCAGCAGCGGCTCGGTCCAGGCGGTGCTGAAGAAGGAAAGGTTCACGGGTAATCTGCCGACAAGGCCCATGGGCACGCTGAGATGCGGATAACCGGCCGTCGCGGGCACGGTGGAGCAGCCGCGACCACCGCGATGGCCGTTTTGGAGATCGGTGACCTCGGCGGGATCGCTGGTGGAGACGACGAAGGCATCGAGACGATGTTCTTTGAGCACGGCGTCGATGCCTTCTTGGCTGGAGAGACGCCGCGCGGTCTCGCGAGCAGCCTTGGTTTCAGCGATGGCCTCTTCGGAATCGAGTGCGGCGGCCATTTCGAGGAACTCCTGGCCGAAGTAAGGCAGCTCCTTGTCCGCGTTCGCTTTGTTGAAGGCGATCAAATCGGTGATCGATCGCACCTTGCTCGTGGTGGAGGCGAGATAGGCATTCAGGTCCTCGCGATACTCGCCGAGCATGGCGCGGAAGCGCAGCTTGCTGATCTCGCGAGTGTGCGGCAGCTCCACCTCGATGATTTCGGTTCCGAGGGATCGAAGCACATTGAGCGAGCTTTCGGTGAGTTTTTGCACCACGTCGTTTTTGCCATTCAAATGACGCAGGAAGCCGAGGCGGAGGCCTTCGAGCCTTTCGGTGGGTTTCCATTCCACCGGCTTTTCAGCGATGGCGGCGAGCAACAACGCACAATCCATCACGCTACGAGCCATCGGCCCGGCGGTGTCTTGCCAATGCGTGATGGGGATGATGCCTTTTCCGCTGATGAGGCCGAGCGTGGGCTTCAATCCCACGATGCCGCAGGCGCTCGAAGGGCTGACGATGGAGCCATCGGTCTCGGTCGCCAGGGCCGCCGCGCACAGATTGGCCGAGACCGCCACACCCGACCCCGCGCTGGAACCGCGCGTGAAGGCCGCCGTGACCGCCAAGCGACACGTGTTCGTGTGATCCTCCATATAGTCGACCGGCGCGTGTGTAAGCACGATTTGCGGAGCCACCTCGCGAATGATCGCCGCGAGCCGCGTTAACGTATCGTGGTTATAAAAAATTTCCAGGTCGTTCGTCAGGCTGGCGTGAAACTCGGCGCCGATGCTGTCCGCGGCCGCCAGAGCCTCAGC
>CALMTT010000273.1 GCA_937872615.1 uncultured Verrucomicrobiaceae bacterium
CGACGAGATCGTTTATACCTACAAGCCGTCGCTGGCCGGCTCGGCGCATGCGTTTCGGCTGACGGAAGAAGGGCTGTCGTTTCATTCGGGATTTCGCGCCGCCGTGTGGCGCTATTGCGACATCGCAAGCGTGCGGCTGACCTATCGTCCGGTGTCGATGCTGGCGCACCGGTTTCGCGCGGACATCACCAACAAACAAGGCCAGCGGCTGCGGGTTATTTCCGCGAGTTGGAGCGGCATCGTTACGCTTGCGCCGCAGAACGAAGCCTATCGCGCCTTCATTCAGGCGCTGCATAAGGCGCTTGTTCGCAACGGCGCGCATCCGTCTTTCATTGCCGGCCTCAATCCGATCGTTTTTGCGATCGGACTGTTCATGACGGGCATGCTCGCGGTCGCGATGCTCGCCGTGTACGTCGCGCGACCGTCGGCGAGCATCTCGCCGACGTACTCCCAGTACTCGGGGACACCGTTCGCGCTGGTGAGCTGCAGCAGCACCGGCGCGCCGCCTTCCGGCACGTCGTCGCCTTCTCGCAACACGCGCGCACCGCGCAGCGCACGCGCCTGCGCGGCGAGCGTCGGCACTTCGCGCCAGAAGCGGTACTTGTTCACGCCCGCCGACGGCGGCGTGTCGAGCGGGCTCTTCGTCCACGTCGCGTGCACATAGCCGCCCTGGTCGTCCGGCGCGTCGATCACCTGCGTGAGGTTCGGCTGCGCGCCCAGTTGCCCCCAGCGATCCACGCGCTGTGCGTACGGCGTCGTCAGGCCGTGACGCTCGTCGAGCCACGCGGCGATCATCCCGCCCGCGCCGTCCGTCACCATGGGCGAGTAGAGGAAGTTGCCTTCGCTCCGGCAGACCGTGATCGGCGCTCCCGTCGCCGGTGTGCCGTCCGCGCCGACCGGGATCGCGAGCAGTTGGTCCGTGGGCGCGTTCGAGTCGATCAGGACCCATGTCCTTCCGCTGGCGTCCGAGGTGGCGCACACCACGGATCGCACTTCGGCCGCGGTGTGGAGCAGCCGGCCGCCCGCGGTCCACTGTTCCGCGCCCGAGCCGTCGAGCTTCTGCCCCCATACGCGATACGTGCCGCCCGCGACGTACTCGCCCCACGTCACGACGAGCCGGTTCGACGGGTCGAGCGCCTCGCCGAAACCGGCAAGCTCGGCGGCAAAATGGCCTCGTATGCCCAGATGCGCGCCAATCCGGCCAAAGGCATCGGCTACAACGCCATCGAAGCCGCGTCGAAAATCACCGCGCCCATGCTGATCACCGTCGCCGAAAAAGAAGAGCTCATGAGCAACGACGAGAATGGCAAAAAGGTCTTCGAACTCGTGCAGAAAGCCGGAATCCCGTGCGAGTATCACGTCCTGCCCGGCATCGGCCACTACGGCGTGTACAAAGGCCCCGGCTTCGCGGAGGCCTCTCGACTCGCGGTGGATTGGTTTCGACGACACCTCGGCTCGTGAACTGATTCACGCCGCTGCCTGGGCGAGTAAGAGTTCAGCGATCGCAACATTCATCACATGCCTGTGTTTTAGTCAGGCCATGCGCCTGCTGCTTCTCCTCTGTCTCTCCTCCACTGCATTCAGTGCCACGCCTGTCATTCGTAGCGTCCAAAGCGGACCATGGTCAGCTGCGAGCACTTGGGAAGGCGGCAAAACGCCCGCCGCAGCCTCCGCCGTGCTCGTGCGGAGCGAGCACACGATCGTTTATGATGTCAAAGCAGAGCACGCCATCCGCTCGCTGCACATCGCGGGCACGCTCACCTTTGCGGCTGATCGGGACACGCAATTGAATGCCGGGCTCATCCGCGTTCAGCAGGACGAAAGCGTGAGCGAGGACGGCTTCGAGTGTGATGCGCACATCATGAGCGATGGGAAAACGCGCGGTTCCTTGCTCGTCGGCACCCCC
Organism: uncultured Verrucomicrobiaceae bacterium; assembly: GCA_937872615.1. Lineage (GTDB taxonomy): Bacteria > Verrucomicrobiota > Verrucomicrobiia > Verrucomicrobiales > Verrucomicrobiaceae > Prosthecobacter. The sequence goes on from CALMTT010000273.1 coordinate 1,907, forward strand.
GACGCACCCATTGGTGCAAAACACAAAGCGCTGATCCGCCTCGTGATGTTTGAGGGCATGAATCCCGAGTCATTGCCCGCCATCGTCGATTGCGGCGGTCGCATGGAGTTTCATGGCGCGGAAATGAACCGCACCTGGGTCAAACTCGGCGCCACCGCCGAAAAAGGCGCTGCCACACTCACTCTCGCCGAACCGGTCACAGGCTGGAAACCCGGCGACAAGCTCGTGATCGTCAGCACGAACCGTCAGAGCAAGCATCCGGACAAAAAGACCTTCCGCGAGCACGCGCACGACCTCACCGAGACGGAGGAACGTTTGATTCGCAGCGTGAACGGCACCCAGATCACGCTCGACGAACCTTTGCAGCACACGCACATCGTTGAAGGCCGCTACCGAGGCGAGGTGGCAAACCTCAGCCGCAATGTCATCGTCGAATCGGCTGATCCGGCGAAGGCTCGTGGCCACACGATGTATCATGTCGGCTCCAGCGGCGCGATTCACTACGCGGAGTTTCGTCACCTCGGCAAAGAGGGCGTGCTGGGCCGCTACAGCATGCATTTCCACCTCGTGCGCGACACCATGCGTGGCGCGTCGGTCATCGGCACCAGCATTTGGGACAGCGGCAATCGCTGGATCACGATCCATGGCACCGACTACCTCGTCGTGCGTGATTGCGTGGGTTACAAGAGCGTCGGCCACGGCTACTTCCTCGAAGACGGCACGGAGGTTTTCAACGTGCTTGATCGCAATCTCGCCATCCAGGCCGAAGGCGGCAAACCACTGCCGAAACAGGTGTTGCCTTTCGATCACAACGACGGCGCAGGCTTTTGGTGGGCCAATTCGCTCAACACCTTCACCCGCAACGTCGCAGCGGATTGTGATGAATACGGCTACCGCTTTGACGCCGTGCAATCGCCAGACTTCTCCGTCACGCTCAGCGTGCCGCAGCCGGATGGTCAGAGGAAGCTCGTGGACATCCGCACGCTGCCATTCGTCCGTTTTGAAGGCAACGAAGCCCACACGCAGCGCCGTCATGCGTTCAACTTCGGCGGTTTCAGCCCGCTGGCCCGCTCCGCGCAGAACAAAGGCGCGAACGAAGGAGTCGCCGGCATCGGCCCGGATGAGCAGCATCCCTTTGTCATCAAAGAATACCTCGCGTGGGACGTGCATTGGGCGCTGCACCCGCGTCCGCCGTCGGTGATGATCGATGGCATGGAGGCCGCGCACTCACACTACGCGCTGTGGTTCGCCAATTACGACCACCACGCCTATCGCGGCATCAAACTGGCCGACATCACCGTGAACCCCGATTTCCAGCCCATCGGCACGCAGCCGAAAGAGGCCGAATATCCCGGCAAACTGAGCCCGATGGACGATTTGCCGCCGCAGACGGTCATCACGCATGTTTTGCGTCAAAACGACGGCACCCTGCTCGTGCGCGGCACCACCGCCGACAACGGCGTGGTCAAAAAAGTGCTCGTGAACAACGCAGAAGCCAAGGCGACTGCCGCAAACTTTGCCGAATGGGAAATCACCCTGCCCAAGAAGGATAAACTCGCCGCCAGCAGCGAAGATGCTGCTGGAAACGCCGAGCCTAGTGCACATGTGCTCACGCTGAATTAGCGCTTCGTTTTACCCGCCCAAACCGCGCATACAGCGCCGGGAGCAGGAACAAATTCAGCAGCGTGCTCGTCACGAGGCCACCGAGAATTACCAGCGCCATCGGGCGCTCGATTTCATTGCCGGGGACATCGCCTTTGAGGACGAGGGGCAGCAAGGCGAGCGCGGCGGTTGCGGCGGTCATGACGATGGGGACGAGGCGTTCTTCGCTGCCTTGCAGGACGGTGGCGAGGCTGAAGGCGTGGTTTTCTTCGTGCTCGAGATGGCGGTAGTGGCTGACGAGGAGGATGCCGTTGCGGGCGGCGATGCCCAGGACGGTGACAAAGCCGACGAGCGAGCCGAGCGAGAGCACGCCGCCGCCGAACCACGCGGCCAAAACGCCGCCGATGAGTGCGAACGGCAAGGTGAGAGCCACGAGCAAGGTCAGACGGACGCTTTGGAAGTCGGCGAGGAGCAGGACGAGGATGCCGGCGAGCGAACCGAGCGAGAGCCAGAGCAGTTGCGATTGCGCGGCCTGGCGCTCGGCCCATTCGCCGAGGATCTCTGGGTGGTGGCCGGGCTTGAAGGTGAGTTTCGCGATGGCTGCCTCGATCTCAGGCACCACATCGCCGAGGGCGCGGCCGGTGACGTTGCAGGTCACGTCGATGCGTCTTGAGGCACCCTCGCGTTTGATGGCGTTTGGCGTGGGCACGATGGCGAGTTCGGCGACATCGGCGAGGCGTGTGTGGCCGCCGCTGGGCGTTTCGATGAGCAGATCGCGCAGCGTGGTGTAGTCGGCGCGGGCGCTGGGCACGCTCCAGACGGTCACGTCATGCACGCGTTGGTCTTGATACACCTCGCCCACTTTGCGGCCGCTGACGAGCGTGGTGACGGCGGTGCGGATTTGTCCAGCGGTGAGGCCGTGCAGCGCGGCGGCTTCAGGCTTCACTTTGACGGTGATCTGCGGCACGAGGCTGAGCGATTCGACTTTGAGGGCGCTGATGCCTTCGATGCCTTTCACCGCGGCGCTGACCTCGGCGGCATGCGTGCGCAGCGTGTCGAGATCAGGCCCGAAAATGCGCACGACGACGCTGGCGCTGGCTCCGGTGAGCACTTCCTTGATGCGCTCGCGCAAAAAGGTGAGCAAATCACGCGTGAGGCCGGGATAACCATCGACGACGGCCTGCACTTTCTTGATCGTGCCATCGTAATCGGCCTCGGGATCGATGCTGATCCACAATTCGGTGAAGTCAGGCCCCACGACCTCATCGGCGACCTCTGCGCGGCCAATGTGCGAGCCTTGATTGCGCACGCCGGGCACTTTCATCAAATCGGTGGCCGCAGCGATGGTGATGCGCTTGCTGGCCTCGACGCTGGTATTGGGCTTTTCGAGCCAGTGCATGAGGAAGTCGCGTTCTTTGAAGTTGGGCAGGAATTCCTCCTTCATCTGCGTCTGCCAGACCCAGCCGGTGCCTGCAAAGGCCGCGATGAGCACCAAAACGGCCAGCCACGGGCTACGGGCGAAAAAGGGCAGCACGGCGCGGTAGATCGCCTTCATGCCGCGAGCCGCCAAAGCATCGCGATGGCCGTCTTTTTTCACTTTGAGCAGCATCAGGCTCAAAGCGGGCGTCACGGTCAAAGCGACGAACAAGCTGGCGGTGATCGCCAAAATGTAACTCAGCGCCAAAGGCCGGAAAAACGTGCCCGCGAGTCCCGGCAGGAAGAAAACCGGCACAAACACCAAAACGATGATCACACTGGCATACACGACCGCGCTGCGAACTTCGAGCGAGGCCTCCAGCACGACTTTGAAGCGCGATTTGTCCGGGTTTTGCCGCAAACGGCGCAGGATGTTCTCCACGTCGATGATCGCATCATCCACGACCTCGCCGAGCGCGATGATGAGGCCCGCGAGGATCATCGTGTTGATCGTTTCACCTCGCCACGCGAGCAGCAGCAGCGCCACCGCGAGCGAAAGCGGGATGGCGGTGATGCTGATGATCGTGGTGCGCCAATCGCCAAGGAACAAAGCCAGCACGACAATGACGAGCAAACACCCGAGCCACAGCGCCTCGGTGAGATGATGGATCGAAATCTCGATGAAACTCGCCGGACGGAAGATGGTGCTGTCGATCGTCACGCCCGGCAGCGCGGGTTTGAGCTCTTCGAGCACTTTTTCGACGCCTTTGGTGACATCGAGCGTGTTTCCCCACGGCTGCTTTTCGACGATGAGCAGGATGCCATCGCCATCGTTGATCACCGCATCGCCGATGAGCGGCGGATTGCCCACCTTCACCTCCGCGACATCTCCAAGGCGGATCGGCGCACCATTGCGAAACTCCACCACCGTCCTCGCCAGATCCTCCGGCGTGGTGATGAGCGCGAGCTGTGCCACGCTGAGGCGCAGGTTCGGTGTATCGACAAATCCACCCGCGCTGATCACCGCGGCATCGCCCGCGGCCCGCGTGATGGCATCGAGCGTCACACCGGCGGCGCGGAGCTTCTGCGGATCGACGAGGACTTGGAACTGCTTGTCCCGCTGACCCCAGATCGCCACGTTCGCCACACCTTTGACCGACATGAGCCTCGGACGCATCGTCCAACGGGCCAGCTCGCTCATCTCCATCTGCGTGAGCGTCTTTGACGTGAGTCCCACCTTCAACACACGGCTCAACGATGAATACGGCGCCATCAACACCGGCGGCCTCACCACGGCGGGCAGCCTGTTTTGCGCGAGGTTCAGCCGCTCCTGCACGAGCTGTCGTGCCTTGAGGATGTCCGTGCCCGTGTCGAAGATCATCACCACCGACGACAAACCGAGCACCGACTTCGAGCGCAGCGTCTTGAGAAAGGGCAGCCCATTGAGCGAGTTCTCCAGCGGCACGGTGACCAGCGCATCGACTTCTTCCGTCGAAAGCCCCGGTGCCTCCGTCTGCACCTCCACCAGCGGCGGCGCAAACTCCGGAAACACATCCAGCGGCGCATTTTTCGTCGCGTTGATGCCCACGACGAGCAACGCCGCAGCAGCAGCGATCACGAGCACGCGCATGTTCAGCGCCCAGGAAACGATGGAGTTCAGCATGGCGTTATTTCCCCGTCATGAATTCCGTGCCGAACAGTTCCGCACTGCCATCGGTGACAATCTGTGTGCCGACGGCGGGTCCGGTGCTGAGAATGGCGTCGCTTCCGGCGAGCCTCGTGACTTGGATGCGTTTGCGGGTGTAAACGTGCTCCGCGGTCTTTGCATAGACCCACTGACCGCCGTGGATGTCGTGGAGGACGGCGTTGAAGGGGATGACGAGGGCTTCGACCTTGCTTTCGAGCGTGGGAATCTCGACGGCGACGCGTTCACCGGCTCGCAGCGCCGTGTCGGCGGGCAGTTCGTAATACCAATCGACGGTGTTGGTTGCCGCGTTGGCGGTGGGCGGACCGGTGACGGGTTTGGCGCTGTGCGGTTTGCTGGAGCCGAGCGTGCGGATGCTGGCACTTTCACCGGCATGCAGCAGCGTGGCTTCACCACTGTAGATGGCGACGCGCACCCACTTGCGAGCGTTTTGGCCAAGCGTGCCGCCAAGGAGATCACGCTGGGCTTTGGCGGTGGTCATGGCGGCCTCGGCGAGCGAAAGAGCAGTCTTTGCCTCATCGACACCGCGCACGCTGCCAGCCTCGGCGCTGAGCATTTTTTGCGCTCGCTCGACGGCGATCTTCGCGGCGTCGATCTGCACCTGGGCTTGCAGGATGCGGCCATCGGCAGCGGCTTGCAGATCGGCGAGGCGCAGGACTTCATCCAAGGTGCCGCCGAGCACGGGTGCGACGGGTTTTCCTTCCGCTGCGAGCGGCGTGACGACCTCGCCGGAGAACAATCGCGTGGCCGGCACGATGCGTTTTTCGACCGCGACAGTTTTGAGGCGCAAACTTTGCTCGGCCTCGGGTTTGAGCGTGAGGATGACGAGATCGCCCTCTTTGGTGATCGTGGCCGGTGCGGAGCCACCGGAGTCGGCGGCGTGCAAGGACGCGGCAAAGAGAAGTGGGAGCAGCTTTTTCATGAGGTTACTTCAAGGTGGCCTGCATGGCGTCTTCGAGGGCACCGGCGGCGGTTTGGGCTTCGAGTTGGGCGGCGAGGAGGGCGACGTTGGCGGTGCTGGTTTCGATCTGACGCCGCGTGAGTTCGAGGGCGGAGACTTCGCCTGCATCGACCATGCGTTTCGTCGTGTCGGCGGCGGCGATGGCTTCCTGCGCGAGCTGTGCGGCGGTGGCGACCTTTGCCCGCGAGGCCTGATAGCCTGCGAGCGCGATGTCGAGCTCGCCTTGGATCGTCGCCTGCTGCGCGAGGAATCTTTTTTCAGCGGTGACACGCCTCGCCTCGGCCTGAGCGATTGGTCCGCGATTTTGATTGAGCGGAATCGGCAGATTGAGGCCGAGCTGCCAGCGGTTCTGACCGGAATTGTAGTCGTAACCGGGGGAGACATTCACATCGGGATACTGCCTGGTGATCTCGAGCTTGAGCGCGGCCTCAGTGGCGGCGTATTCGGCGAGCAGGGCCATCAAATCGGCGCGTTGCGTGAGAGCACGGCGGCGGCTCTGACCCGGCTCCGGCAGGCCGTGGAACGTCGAGAAGTCGAGCGCGATGCTTTTCAAAGCATGCAACGGCACGCCGATGGCCGCGGCGAGACGTGCCTCACCGCTCGCGGCGTTGCGCTGGGCATCTTGCAGGGCCAGTCGCGTGCGATTGAGCATCAAACGAGCCTGCGTGAGCTCGAAGGGCGAGACATCGCCCGCGTCCATCTGCGCGGTGAGCTTCTTGATGGCCTCGTCATGCAGCTTTTGCTCCGTTTCGAGCAGGCGGATGTTTTCGCGAGCACCGTGAAGCTCGAGCATCGCGGCGCGAACTCGCGAGCGAGCCGCCCAGGCTCTCGCTGAAACACGCCAGCGAGCCGCTTCAGCGGCGGCGAGGGCCTGTTCGGTGCGTTTGGACCGCTTTCCGGCTGTTTCGATGGGAATCATCAAACTGGGGCCAAAAAACCACGGTGTCGGAGTTGGAGCACGAAAGCTCGCGTATTGCGGTGCGAAGGTGAAAACCGGATTCGGACGCATTTGAGCCGTCTTGATGCCAGCGGCAGCTTCTTCGGCCTCCGCACGTGCCAAGGCGACATCAGGATGAAAATACGCGGCGGCAAGTGAGAGCCGGTTCACATTCCACGAGCCGCTGGAGGCTTTGTTTTCCGCCAAGAAGGCCCGCAGGCCCGGATCACTCAAAGTGCGTGAATTGAAATCGGCGTTGCTTTGCTCCGCAGAGATCGGCTTTGGCTGAAATGGCACGCAAGCGGCCAGCGCGAGCAGGAGGACAAGGGGCCAAAACTTCATAGGTCGGGGTGGGGAAGATTGAATGTGATACGAACGACGCGCCGTCCATCATCACGCATGTTTTGACGCAAAACGACGGCACCCTGCTCGTGCGCGGCACCACCGCCGACAACGGCGAGGTCCAAAAAGTGCTCGTGAATGGCAAGGAGGCCAAATCAACGGCATCAAATTATTCTCAGTGGCAAGTCAGCGTGGCTAAAGCAGTGAAACTCACAGCAAAAGCCGAAGACAGCTCTGGAAACGTTGAAGCCGTGCCGCATGTGCGAGCATTGGATTCGTTCTGACGACTCAATTCGGTGCCGCCTCGCCGTGGGGATAGCGGTAGTCGGCTTTGTCGTCGGTGGAGACTTGCCTGGTCTTCCCATCCTTCGGCGTGTGAACGAACAATTTGCCATCGGCGTGATACACGATGGCCGTGCCTCCACCGACCCAGCGTGGATAGGCGAACCAGACCTTCTTGCCCTCGGCATTAGCAAAAGCCTTCAGGTTGGTGATCGCACGCGTTTGGACGTCAAAGTCCGCGTGGTAGAGCGTGCGGCCGGGGAACGCATATTTGAAGCCGGTTTGGTATTCGAAGCAGATTTTGGTCTCGTCCGGAGAGATGCTGATGCGGTCGAGAATGCCCTTCGGGGCCAGTTCACAGGTCACGCGTTCAAATTGGGGCTCACCTCCGGGTTTCGGCGTCATGAGATAGTAGCCGCGCCCGTGCTTCGGATGCGTGGAGGAGACGAGCAGACGTCCATCGCGCACGGCGGAGTGCACCCACGAGTGATAGCTCTTGTCCGTGAGCGCCACCTCTTCGCCGGGTTTGCTGCCGATCCGGCCCGCCATGATGTAGTAGCTCACTTTGCCGGGCACTTTGCGGTTCCACACCGGCGTGTTCGTGCCATCGCGGGTCCAGGTGGGGTTGAAATCCGTGAAGGTGCCATCCGAGAGCTGGTGAAAGCCGCTGCCATCCGTGTTGATGATGCACAAGGCGGTGATCCAGTTGTTCACCTCCGGGTCGTTTTTGAGCCGTCGGAAAAAGACGAGATGGTCGCCGGTCACGGACCACGATGGCTTGAAGTCCCAGTGCCCGCGGGTGACCGCCTTCGTCTCCGGTGTGCCGAGCACGGTGATGTGGATTTCGCCATCCTTGTAATAAGAAGCCCGCCATGCGTCCTGAGCGAAGGAGAGCGCACTGGCCGACAGGCTGACGCAGGTGACAAGAAGGCTTTGGAGACGATTCATCGGCGTTCTCAAAGACCGTCGGGGGACAAAAGTTGCGACCATGCCCTCAGTCATCGCGACTTTTCTGCACAAGCTGCCGCAGCAGGTCGGTCTGGATATGCTGGATCTCCAGGAGGCGCTGGCTGTGGTGATGGAGGAGGTGATCCATCTTTTCGTGCAGGTGGCGGATCTCGAGCTCGGCCTTGAGGTTGATCTTGTAGTCCTGCTCGGCCTGCTGGCGGTCACGCGCGGCCTGGCGGTTCTGGCTCATCATGATCACGGGTGCCTGAAGCGCGGCGATGCAGGAGAGAATGAGGTTCAGAAAGATGAAAGGATACGGGTCCGGCGGGCGCGTCGCGAGCAACAGCGTGTTCACCACGACCCAGAGCATCAGAAACAGGCCGAAACCGATGATGAAGGCCCAACTGCCGCCCAGCTCCGCGATGCGGTCGGATAACCGCTCGCCAAACGACCGCTCGTCATCCTTCTCCGCGGGGCTCGCGGAGACGATCTCATGCTCGCGGAGGCTTTCGATCACATCTCGCTCGAGGTGCGTGATCTCACCGATCTCTTCGGTGAGCGCGTCCTCGACATAGGCGGCCTTGATGCCGGGAAGCAGGTCACGTGCGATGAAGTCCTCATCACGGAGCTGCGGATGCTTTTTGCGGATGAACTGCAGCAGCGAGGGCCGCAGCACGCTGCATGGCACGACCTGTTTTTCGCGCAAGGAGCGGCCGCTGATGGCGCAGATGACAGGTGGGGAATTCATGCGGTTGATATCAATCTTTCGCGCTCGCTGGCACAATGGCCTCGATGCAGACGCCATGCGGCTCCACGCGGTTCACGGTCAGCTCGCCGCCGCATTGACGTGCGCGGGCACGCATGCCGACCATGCCGAGGCTCGAACGACGCGCCTCGTCTTCCGGAGGCATGCCTTTGCCATCATCGCTGATGCTCAGGCGGATGGTTTTGCCTTCGCGGAGCAGTTTCAGCGTCACGGAAGAGGCCTCCGCATGGCGGGCGATGTTTGTCAGAGCCTCCTGCGCGATGCGGAAGAGGTGCGTCTCGGTTTCATCGGCAAAACGGCCTTCACAGTCGGTTTCGACGGTCACGTTCAAGCGTGTGCGTTGCGCGAATTTCTCGACCAGCCAGCGCAGGCCGGCATCGAGGCCGAAATCATCGAGAATGACCGGGCGGAGCAGTTGCGAGAGCTCGCGCACGTTGGCGATGGATTCATCGACGAGGCTTAGGCAGTCGTTTCGGAGTGAATCGAGGTCGTGCGTGCTGCCACGTGTCAGATTCGCCCGCACGGCGGCGAGTGATTGGCCGAGCTCGTCGTGCAACTCGTGGGAAAAACGCCGCGCGGCCTCCTCCTGCGTCTGCAGCATGTGCCAGGAGACGCGGTTCAACTCATCTGACTGCCAGCGGATGCGGCCGATGCTGTGACGCACGAAACGAATCGTGAGCATGGCGCAGAGCGTTGCGAAGACGAAACAGGCACCGAGCAGGATCTTCGACTCATCGGCGAGATCCTTGAGCTGCGCCTCGATCTCCTCATTCACTTCGGAAAGATGGCGCGTGCTTTGCAGGATGAGGTCATGGATGAGCTTCACCACCTCATCATGACTGGCAAAGAGAGACTCGAGCACGTTCTTCGGCAAGGGACCGTCATAGTCGAGTGCCTGCTTCGCGGTATTTGAGAAGGCTTGCGTGGCATGAGCGAGGTGACGCCACTCGCCCGCGTGCGGCGTTTGCGCAGCCTCAATGGCGAGCCGGGAGACATCACGGTCCGCTTCTTTGAGGTCATCGAGCACGCGGGCACGACTCACAGCGTCTTCTGACTTCACCAACAGGTGCAGCACATGCGCTAGCGCGTCTTCTTCCGCCTGCACTTCGTAAAGCAGTCGCGCGATGAGGAGCTGCTCCTTCACCAGACCGGACGAGCTTTGCCGAATAGCCTGGCTGTCACGCACGGCCACTAGGCCCGCCATGCCCAGCAGCACCACCACGAGGCCGAAACCGATCACCAGACCCCACAGCACCGTGCGCTCGGTGATGCGTCGGGTGAATGGAAACAGGCGGTAGGGCATGACGGATCAGTCGATGAGGCCGTTGCGGATGGCGAAACGCACCAGCTCGCCGATGGAGTGCAAATTGAGCTTCTCCATGATGCGGCCGCGATGCGCCTCGACGGTGTACACGCTCAAACTCAGCGCCGTGGCGATCTCCTTGTTCGTTTTGCTCTCGGCGATCATTTGCAGCACCTCGCGCTCCCGCGGCGAGAGCAGGTCGATGGGGTTCGTGACATGCTTGCGGTAGTCATCGAGCACCGCATCGCTGACCTCCGGGCTCAGCCAGCCTTTGCCGACGGCCACGGCACGCACTGCGGCGAGGAAATCGGCCTCGTTGCAATCTTTGAGCAGATAACCCTTCGCACCGGCACGCAGCATCTCGCGCACATAGACGGAGTCCTTCTGCATGCTGAGCGCCAGGATGCGTGTCTTCGGCAGCACCTTCGTGATCTGTCGCGCGGCCTCGATGCCGTTGAGTTCCGGCATGGTGACATCCATCACCACCACATCCGGCGTGAGTTTCTCGGCCATCTCGACCGCCTCGCGGCCATTCGATGCCTCACCGACCACCTCCATGTCCCACTGCGCGGCGAGCAGGGCACGGAAGCCATTGCGCACGACACCATGGTCGTCGGCGAGGAGGATGCGGGTTTGTTTGGAGGGCATGTGATCGGAACGTAGTCGGGGTGATTCAAAGCGCAAAAAAGCAGGGGAAATTTCCGCGCGATGCCTCAACATGCCGCCATGACCCAGGACGAACTCAGCCGCCTCCTCCAGCACGCGGCCTCCGCCACACCCGCGGAGGTTCCTGCCTCGTTGGAGGGTTCCATCATGCAACGCGTGCGCACGGATACCGGCCGCGCCCGGCGCTGGTGGATGCTCACCGGGCTCATCGTGATGCTGGCGGTGCTCGCTGGCATCGCGACGGCTGCCTTCATCGGATGGTCAAAGGCCGCGCAGGACCCCATCCATGCGAAACCACCTGCCATGCCGCTTTTCAAAGGAGGACCGCTGTGATGCACTCGCGCCTCAAATGGCTTCTCGGGTCCGTTTTGATCTCCTGCGTGCTCGCCGGCCTCACCGCATGGCGTGTGACAGACTGGACGCTGCATCGTCACGGCGAAAGCCATGCGCATGACCATGCGGAAACCGATCTGCACGCCTGGATGCATGAGCATCTCGACATCACGCCGGAGCAGCATGACAAGCTCGATCCCATCGAAAAAGACTTCGAGCAGCGTCGGGTGGCCTTGAAGGCACAAATCAGCGCCGCCGGTGTGGAGCTGGCGCAGGTCATCGGAGCATCGAATGTTGATGAAGCGCAAATGAAGGCCGCGCTGGATCGCTTGAATCAAAGCCAGGCGGAGCTGCAACGGCTCACGCTGGATCATTTCTTTGCCATGAAGCGTCATCTGCGTCCGGCGCAGGCACGCAAACTCGTCGAATGGACTCATGACAGCCTCGCCCGCGAGCACTGACCTTCTGCTGCCCGCGACGGACTTGTCTTCATCGCCGGACCTTGAGCAGGAAAAAATCCTCGCCGCGCAGGCGGGAGATACCGGCGCGTTTGAATGGCTCGTTCGGCAGCATGAGGCGCGGCTGCTCGGCTTTTGCCGCCGCTGGCTGCGCTGCGAAGAAGATGCCCGCGAGGCTTGCCAGGATGCTTTCGTGAGGGCGTGGCAGGCGCTGCCGGAGTTTGAGAGCCGCGCGAAGTTTTCGACGTGGCTGTATCAAATCGCGCTGAATGCCTGCCGGGATCGAGCGAAGGCCAAAACGACCCGCCAGCGTGACAGCACCGTAACGCTCGACGAGATGCCGGAGGCACCCGCCTGCCCGAAACTGTCACCGGACACTGGTGCCGAATGGCGTGGCGAGCTCGACAAGCTCCAGCGAGGCCTCGCCATGCTTCCGGAGAAGCTTCGCGCCGCGCTCATTCTCGTGACGATGGAAGGCCTCAGCCAAAAAGAATGCGCCGAGGTGCTCGTCTGCTCCATCCGCGGCGTCGAAGGCCGCGTCCACCGCGCCCGCCAGATGCTGCTGGAATGGTGGGGGGAGGAGAAGTGAGGCTGAAAGGATAGACGATAAATAATCGTCCGATAGCGCTGACGCGGCTGGCGGAGCTTATCGTTTATCGTCTATTCCCTTCCGAGCCTTTTTGTGGGCTTCGCCCATCGAGGTCGTCCTAGCATGCGATGATCTCCCGACCTCTCTTTTGCCTCGCCTGCCTGTTTTCGCTGCCTTTGGCGGCTCAAAATGCGTCGGAGGACGCCACCGAGCTGAAGGAGGTCGTGATCGAAGGCAAGGCAGAGTCGCTGCTTGGCATCGCCACGTCGGCGTCGAAGGGGCAGACGAATGCGAAAGAACTCATGGCACGGCCCTTTTCGCGGCGTGGCGAGCTGCTGGAGAGCGTGCCGGGCCTTATTGTGACGCAGCACAGCGGCGATGGGAAGGCGAACCAGTATTTCTTGCGCGGCACGAATCTCGACCACGGCACGGACTTCGCGATCTACGTCGATGGCATGCCGGTGAACTTCCGCTCGCATGCGCATGGCCAGGGCTACGCGGATCTGAACTTCATCATCCCGGAGCTGGTGGGTGAGCTGGAATACTGGAAGGGCAATTACTACGCGCAGCATGGCGATCTGAGCAGCACGGGCGCGGCGAGGTTCAAGCTGGTCGATTCGCTGCCGCAGGGCATTCTCTCCACCACTTGGGGCGAGTATGAATACACCCGCACCTTGATCGCTGACAGCATCCAGGCGGGCGCGGGCATGCTCACCGCGGCCATCGAGCATCAATACTACAACGGCCCGTGGGAGCTGGCGGCCGATGCGCGGCGCTGGAACGGCCTGCTGCGCTGGCATTGGGAGGACTCGCAGGACCGCGTGAACGTGACGCTCATGGGCTACAAGGGCGACTGGATGAGCACCGATCAGGTGCCACAGCGGGCGCTCGATACCGGCCTGATCGGCCGCTACGGCAACATCGACCCCACCGATGGCGGCAACTCGCAGCGCTACAGCCTCAGCTTCGATTGGGAGCGTCGCGAAGGCCGCACCACGACGCGTGCGAATGCCTACGCGGGCTACTACGACCTCGATCTCTTCTCGAACTTCACCTACTTCAAGGACAGCATCGCGCGTGGCGACCTGCTCGGAGACCAGTTTGAGCAGAAGGACGGTCGCTGGTTCGTTGGCGCGGGCATTTCGCGGGACTGGCGTTTCGATGCGCTCGGTCATGAGCAGCGGCTGACGATTGGTTTTGCCACGCACCATGATTTCATCAACGCGCTTGGCCTTTACAACACCTCCGGCCGCCAGCGCTGGAACACCGTGCGCCAGGACGACATCTATCAGGCTACTTACGGCCTCTATTCGGAGCTCGAGTTCAAACCGGTGTCGTGGTTCCGCGTCATCCCCGGCCTGCGGGCGGACCTTTTCCACTTCAACTCCCGCAACGGCAGCCTTCAGGACAACAACGGCAACCTCACCAAGGGCATCGTCAGCCCGAAGCTCGCCATGGTCTTTGGTCCTTGGGCCAAGACAGAGCTGTATCTCAATGCCGGCCTCGGCTTTCACTCGAACGACACTCGCGGTGTGACGATCACCACCGATCCCTCCACCGGCCTGCCAGCGGATCGCGTCGATCCCATCGCCCGCACCTACGGCGCTGAGTTTGGCATTCGGAATGAATCGATCTCGAAGATGGTGAACACGCTCTCCTTCTGGTGGCTGCGCAGTGACTCGGAGCTGCTCTACGTCGGCGATGCCGGCACCACCGAGCCTGGTCCGGGCAGCGACCGCCTCGGCATCGAGCTGGCCAGCTACTGGCGGCCCACCACCTGGGCCATGGCCGACCTCGAGGCCACCTGGACCTGGGCGCACCTGCGCACCGCGAACCCTCCCAGCGCCTCCATCCCCGGCAGCATCCCGTATTCGCTGAACGCCGGCTTCACCCTCGGCCGTGAGGAAGGCCTCTTTGGCTCCCTTCGCGCCCGTTACTTCGGCCCGCGACCGCTCACCGAAGACTACGCCGACATCCGCGGCCGCGATTCGCTGCAAGTGAACGCCCGCATCGGCTACCGCCGCAAGAACTGGGAGGTAGCCCTCGAATGCCTCAACCTCCTCAACCGTGCCGACAACGACATCGCCTACTTCTACGAAAGCCAGCTCGCCACCGAAGCCGCCCCCGTCGAAGACCGCCATGTGCATCCCATCGAGCCAAGGATGCTGCGGGTGTCGGTGACGTGGCGGTTTTGAAACGCGGCTAGAGTGGCAGAGTGCTTCGAATCCTCCAAGTTCAGCAGACTTGCCCAAGAGTCATTCGATTGCGGGAGCGCCGCGCGACCAAACGGCCATCATTGCTTCATCCCCTCAATCGCTGACTGAACAATCTGCAGGTAGCGCCCACGATTCTCGTAGGTCGGGCTGAATGCATCATTGGCTCGCGACCACTCTCGAAGCACCGCCTCGGTTTTGCCAGCGCGAAGCTGCTGAACTGAACCCTCAAGGAGCTCCTTGCTGGCTGCTGTGAAATACGAGTTGGCGCTGATGTCCTGCAGAATGCCAACCAGCGCCGCGACACCGAACGACCACAAGATGGTGATGACGCCGAGCGTGCGTCTCACCGCAATGCTCGCCCGAAACTCGGCAACGAACCACGCAATCGGCAACGTCGCAGTGATGAGGATGAGAATGGCGAGTTGCATAAGTGGGGAAGGTTGGGAGAGCTGATTAAACTGCAGCCTAACCCGAATCGTCCACAGTTTCTGCCGGTGTGTCTGATATAGAGAGATTTGAAAAGCCATTCTCACTGGGCCTGAAAGGCCCTTGAGAGTCCAGCCCAGGCTCGAAGAGCCTGGGTTCGTGGAAGGGATGCCCGCCGCACTCTGAAGGAGTGCGGGAAACCATTCCCATCATTTCTTGCGCTCTTTCAGAGCGCCCGGCGTGACTTGGGGGATTCCCAGGGTTTGCGTGGCTTCGCCACTCCAACCCTGGGCTGAGTTCCTGGAGGCTTTCAGCCTCCGAGCAAACGAATCGGCGAAGCAAAGTTGTCCTCTCGCTCCGCGAGAGGAACACAACGCGTGACAAGCTGAGTGATTGGCACTTTCCAAAACGCTCAGGTATAGGCGGGAGCCGTTTGCTCATCTCGCGGAGCGAGATGGCTCCTGTGCTGGCGCGTCATTCGAGAGCCCAAGCTCGACTCAACTCACCAAACTCATCTCGACCTGGCGTTCCTGATCGTTGAGGTAGCAGCCGGGGTCGCTGCCCCAGAGGGTGCCGCCATTGCCGTAGGCGGCGCGGGTGCGGAAGCCGCCACCGCAGATCTTGAACCAGCGGCAGTTCGCACACGGGCCGACCATGCGGGCCTGACGCTCCTCCTGAGTGAGGGTGCCGATGGAGCGGATGTCGCCGAGGGTGTCGGCGCTGGCGGCGTTTTGACCGTCCCAGATCTGCGAGAAGGGCTGGAGCTTCACATTGCCGAGCGTGATGTCCTGCCAGAACTGGTCGGGATGCACATTGCCCTGCGTGTCGATGTTCGCGATGCCGCGGCCGGAGCTGTTCGCACCACCGCCGTTCCAGGAGAGGAGGCGACGCGCCTCGTCGAAGTTCGGGTGGCTCTCACGCTGCATGCGCAGGAGCAAGTAAGCGCCGTCCGCCGGCTGCGCGACGGTGAGGAGCTCGCGGTTCACGCCCTGGCGGCCCCAGGCCTCCACGCGGGCGATGAGGGTGTCGAGCGCATGACGGGACTCGTCCGGCGTGAGCACTTGCAGGCTCGCTCCGCGACCGGCGGGCACGAGGTGGTAAAAGCACACGCGCTGAATCTGCTCCTCCTCGATGAAGTCGAGGATGCGCTCGATGTTTTCCACGTTGTGACGGGTCAAAGTGAGGCGCAGGCCGGTCTTCTGGCCCACCTCGTGGCAGGCGCGGAAGCCGCGAACGGCGGCATCGAAGGCGCCTTCCTTGCGGCGGAACTCATCATGCACCTTGCCGATGCCATCGAGCGAGATGCCGACGTAGGCGACGTTCGCTTTTTTCAGCAGCGCGGCCTTCTCCGGCGTGATGAGCGTGCCGTTGTGGATGACTGCGGCAAGGTCGGCGTTGTGATCGACCAGCGTCACATCAGGCAGCAAGCCCAACACTTCCTGCGCGTAACCGGCGGCGGAATGGTTGGTGCCCCAGCCGATCATCAGCGTCGTGTTGGGCGGCACCTGCGCAATCGGCAGATCGACCAGCTTGACGCTCTCCCACCGTACCGCGCTCGCCCGCTTGGAGAGTTGATACAAATTGATCGACTCGGCCTTGCTCTGGTCAAAATGGTCGAAGATGGCGAGGCTGGCAGGATGCGGAATCGGCAACGAGAAGATCGCGGTCAGCGTCTCATCCAGCGTATTCGCGGCACTCAGCGCTTCGCTGGCAGCGTACAGCACTTCGAGTTCGCGGCGGGCTTCCTGCTCGGCAATATAGCGATCATGGATCTCAGCCAGCAGCCGTACTGAATCGATCACAGGCGTGACCTGCTGCAACAGCGCCTGATAAATGCGCTCGTCGCGGCGCGTGAACTGCTTCACCCGATCCCACGCGAAGGCAATCGCGCCGACCCACCGCCCCTTGCTGTTCAGCGGCAGTTGCACCAGCGCGTCCACCAGCAGGTAGCTGCCGTCCTTGCGGCGGCGCTCCTTGCGGGTGCGCACGACGACGCAGCGGCCGTTGCCCTCGAGCTTGAGGTGCTTGTCGCAGCCGTAGCGCTGGCTCGAGGCGACGTACCACGGGTTCGTCGTGCGCGAGTTGCCGCCACAGGCGAGCGCCTGGTAGTCGCCCGGCCCGCCGAACGTGGTGACGCCGTAGCTGCTCGCGATCTTGGTCGACATCGCCTCCGACGTCGACGCGCCCTCGGGCTCGTCGCTGGTGGTGTCGCCTTCGCCGCAGCCGGGCGCGAGGATCGCGAGCGCGCCGGCCGCGATCATCCCGAAGAGGGTACGTGCGTGGATCATGTCGGCCTCCGAATGCCTCGTCCGGGCGGTCGCAGGAGCAATCGTCGTACCACCCCCTACAGCGGCTCAAATGCCGGCGCCCGCACCGTTTTTGCCGCCACGCTGCACGCGCGTGCGGCGCGTGATCGGCGCGATCGTGGTCGGGTGCAAGGAGGTGGTGCTTCTCAGAGTCATGCCCGCGACCGACAATGGGCCGTGGCTCACGAAGACGCTCCCTCGCCCCTGTCGCAGTTCGTCCGCTCCCACGGCGCCGACGCGCCGGACGAGGCGCCTCCGACGCAGCCGTGCGTGATGATCGTCTTCGGCGCGTCCGGGGATCTCACCAAGCGCCTGCTCGTGCCCGCGCTCTACAACCTCGCGTGCGACGGTCTCCTGTCGCCGCACTTCGCGCTCGTCGGCGCCGCGATGGATCCGCTCGACACCGCCGGCTTCCGCGAGCGCATGACGGCCGACATCCAGAAGTTCCACACCCGGCGGGACTTCGACGCGTACACCTGGGGCGATCTCGTCGAGCGCTTCCACTACCGGCAGGGCGGGTTCGACGATCCGTCGCTCTTCGCCGCCCTCAAGGAGGAGGTCGCGCGGCTCGACCTCGAGTACGGCTGCGGCGGCAACGTCCTCTTCTACTTCGCGGTCGCGCCCAAGTTCTTCGGCCGGCTCTGCAAGGCGATCCACGAGGCCGGCTTCGCCGAGGGCCCCGGCTGGCGCCGCGTCATCGTCGAGAAGCCCTTCGGCACCGACCTCGCGTCCGCCCGCGCGCTCAACGCCGAGGTGCTCGCGCACTGGCGCGAGGACCAGATCTACCGGGTCGATCACTACCTCGGGAAGGAGACGGTGCAGAACCTCCTCGCCTTCCGCTTCTCGAACGGGATGTTCGAGCCGTTGTGGAACAAGAACTACATCGACAACATCCAGTTCAACGTCTCGGAGGCGGTCGACGTGCAGGGGCGCGGCGGCTACTACGACCACTCCGGCGTGCTGCGGGACATGATGCAGAACCACATGTTCCAGATGCTCGCGTACCTCTGCATGGAGGTGCCGGGATCGTTCGAGCCCGACGCGATCCGCAACGAGAAGGCCAAGCTCCTCGAGTCGGTGCGCGAGTACACGGAGGAGGAGGTCCTGCGGTACGCGGTGCGCGGGCAGTACGGCCCCGCGGTCGACGACGCCGGCGCGGTCCTCGCCCCCGGCTACCGGCAGGAGAAGGACGTCCACCCCGAGTCGAAGACCGAGACCTACGCCGCGGTGCGCCTCCACATCGACAACTGGCGCTGGGAGGGCGTACCGGTGTACCTCCGCTCGGGCAAGGCGCTGTGGAAGCGCGGCACCGAGATCATCGTCGAGTTCAAGAAGGCCCCCGAGGTC
Organism: uncultured Verrucomicrobiaceae bacterium; assembly: GCA_937872615.1. GTDB lineage: Bacteria > Verrucomicrobiota > Verrucomicrobiia > Verrucomicrobiales > Verrucomicrobiaceae > Prosthecobacter. Next base: position 20,510 of record CALMTT010000273.1, read on the forward strand.
CTCTTCAAGAAGACCCAGGTCCCGAGCCTCGCCCCCAACCGGCTCATCTTCCACATCCAGCCGTACCAGGGCATCGAGATCCAGTTCCAGGCCAAGATCCCGGGCCCTCGCCTCGCCCTCCAGCCGGTGAACATGCGCTTCGCCTACGGCGACGCCTTCAAGGCCTCGCGGTACACGGGCTACGAGGTCATGCTCTATTCCTGTTCGCACGGCGACGCGACGCTCTTCTCGCGCGGCGACCTGGTGGAGGCGGCGTGGCGGGTCGCCCAGCCGATCCTCGACACGTGGGAGAAGACGCCCGCCGAGTTCCCCGACTACGCGCGCGGCACCTGGGGCCCCAAGGCCGCCGCCGATCTGGTCGCCAGGGACGGCCGCCGCTGGCACGAGGTCATCACCGAGGAGGTGCTCCGCAAGGTGCCGCTCTTCAAGGACGGCGACGCGATGTTCCTCGAGCAGATCGTCATGGCGCTGCGATCGCGCCAGGTGGCCAAGGGCGAGCTCGTCATCCGCCGCGGCGACATCGGTCGCGAGCTCTACCTCATCGCCCGCGGCGCGGTGGAGGTGGTCGACGCGAGCGGCTCCGTCGTCCGCGTGCTGCGCGACGGCGACATCTTCGGCGAGGTCGGCGTGCTCCTGTCGCGGCCGCGCAACGCCGACGTGCGCGCGACCAAGAGCTGCGATCTCTTCGTCCTCGAGAAGTCCGACTTCAGCCGCATCCTGCGCGACCACCCCCAGTTCGCCGACGCGGTCCAGGCCGTCGCCGCGGAGCGCTACCGCGTGAACGTCGACGCGCAATCCCTCATGAAACCGCGGTGATGGCGCGGGTGTCGGGGTGGCCCGCAACCCTGGACCTTGACTATACAAACATTGAACATATCTTGGACGCCATGACCCCCGAGCGTCCCATCCGCGTCCGTGTCGAGGCCGCCGCCGAGCTGCCGAGCCAGTTCGGCAGCTTCCGCGTCCACGTCTTCACCAACGACCGCGACGACAAGGAGCACGTGGCGCTCGTCCACGGCGACGTCTTCGGTGTGGAGGACGTCCCCACCCGCGTCCACTCCGAGTGCCTCACCGGCGACGTCCTCGGCTCGCTGCGCTGCGACTGCCGCCCCCAGCTCGAGCGCGCGCTGTCGCGCATCGGGGCGATGCCGCGCGGCGTCGTCCTCTACCTCCGGCAGGAGGGCCGCGGCATCGGGCTCGCCAACAAGATCCGCGCCTACGAGCTCCAGGAGAAGGGGCTCGACACCGTCGACGCGAACCTCGCGCTCGGCTTCCGCGACGACGAGCGCCGCTACGACGTCGCCGTCGCCATGCTCCGCACGCTGGGCGTGCGCTCGGTCCAGCTCCTCACCAACAACCCCGACAAGGTCGCGCAGCTCGAGCAGTACGGGATGCGCGTCTCGGCGCGCGTCCCCCACGCGGTCGGCTGCGGCGAGCACAACCGGCGCTACCTCGAGACCAAGGTCCGCCGAGCCGGGCACCAGATCGCGCTCGACGATCTCGCGCGGGGGGTCGTCGCGTGAGCGCCGCCCCGTACGAGGTCGAGGTCTTCTTCGACGGAGACTGCCCGCTCTGCGTGCGCGAGATCCGCATGCTCGAGCGGCTCGATCGCGGCCGGGGACGCATCCGCGCGACCGACATCGCGGCGCCCGGCTTCGACGCGGCCGCGATCGGCAAGACGTGGGACGAGCTCATGGATCGCATCCACGGGCGCCTGCCCGACGGGACGATGATCGAGGGCGTGGAGGTCTTCCGCCGGCTCTACGCCGCGGTCGGCCTCGGCCCGGTGGTCGCCCTCAGCCGGCTGCCCGGCGTCTCCGGCGCGCTCGACTTCGCGTACGAGCGCTTCGCCAAGAACCGCCTGCGCCTGACTGGGCGCTGCGGCCCCGACGGCTGCGCGATCCCGCGCCACGCCGCCGGCTGACGCGTCACTTCCAGTCGCCGAGGAAGTCGTCGTAGAGCGCCTGACGGGCTCTCGCGGTGTTGCGGTTCGTTAGACCCTCATTGAATTCGAGCACGAGCACAGCAATTTCCGCTAGCCATTCGCGGCCGGGGATGACGAGCTGTGGTGCTTCCACACCGGCGGGTAGGATTGCACCATCAGCCCTGATGATAAGATCCGCAGTCGGCAGGGGATGGAATCCGGCGCCGGCCGATTGTTCAAGCGCCCTGGCCGCTTCCGGCGTCACCCCTGGTGTGAGCGATAGCACCATATGGCCGAGTGCCGTGACCAACTGCTCACGCATTTGATCTGCGCCATCGCTAAGGAAGACGGCGAGACGTTCCGGGTCGTCGGCGCCGACGGCACGGTCCGGCACGTCCAGGCC
>CALMTT010000274.1 GCA_937872615.1 uncultured Verrucomicrobiaceae bacterium
CGCTGATCCGTAACTCCGGCGAGGAGCCGGAGGTCATCGAATACCTGAAGACGCCCAAGCTGATGGGGATCGCTCGGCAAGAAGCACAGCGCACGCTCCGCTTCATTCTTGGCCACCGGCTCCTGCGAGATCTCCGACGCGGATGGCGCTTCAACAACCCTAACCTGGATCAGCTGAACCTCCTCACCATCGCATACCGTGGCCTTGACGAGTTCAGCGAGCAACCAGAGTTGTTCGCCACCAACCAGACACTGGCGGGCATGTCTCCCGCTGAGCGGGCCGTGTTGGCCGAGACCGTCTTCAACGGCATGCGCAGATCGCTGTGCCTGGAAACCCGCTACCTCGACCCCGTGGAGCAGGACAAGGCCAAGGAAGACGACGTGCCGCAAGTGAGTGAGGAGGTCTTCCGTTATCCGGGGCCGAAGCCGCAGTTCAAAGAAGCCGCCATCATCTCGCTGGCGGATGCGGTGGAGAGTGCCTCCCGCACTCTGGAGAAGCCGAACGCCTCCCGCATTGAGACAATGGTAAGTGAAATCGTGCAGGCCCGCATGCTCGATGGTCAGCTCGATGAGTGTGACCTGACCATCGCCGAGCTCGCGAAGGTGAAGGCCAGCTTTTGCAAGACGCTGCTGAGCATGATGCACGGCCGCATCAAGTATCAAAAGGCTGTCGAGGCTGCTCCGACGACGATGATCGCCCGCGATGAGCCCAAGCCCATGCTCTCCGGATCTTCCGAACCTCCGACGACGGCATCGATGAAGATCGTCGAGGCTTCCTTCGCCGGTCCGGAGGCCGAGGCGAGCGTGAAGAAGCGTTCGCGCCGCAAATCGCCGCCAGCTTCCGCTGCCTGATGACTGCGAAACGAATCGCCTCGCCGAAAACGGTGCTCTACAACCGGCAGAAGGCCACCGCGGTGCCGCTGCCTTGGCTGCGTCGCGCGGTCAAAGCCGCGGTGCCGGGCTGCCTCGCGCAGGGAAAAGAGAGGGAGGATGCCGTTTTGGCCACGCTGGAGGAGGTGGAGATCACCTTTGTCGATGATGCGGAAATCGCTCGCGTGCATGGCGAGTTCCTCGACGATCCCACGCCGACGGATGTGATCACGTTTCACCATGGCGAGATCCTCATCAGCACGGAAACCGCCGCTCGCCAGGCCGTGGATCACGGGCAGCCCTTTGATCACGAACTGGCTCTCTACGCGATCCATGGCCTGCTGCATCTCGCCGGCTGGCATGATGAAGACCCCGCCGAAGCCGAGGCGATGGCTCGCGTGCAGGCCGGTATTTTGAAGGAAGCACTCGCGAAGGTGGGAAGCGCGTCTTGATCTTCACGCGGCTCCGGGCAGGCTGGGCGCATGAAGCCCTTTTTGATGCTTTTTGCCTGCCTCAGCCTTTCCAGCCATGCCGCGGACTGGCCGCAGTTTCTCGGTCCGAATCGCGATGGCAGTGCCGCAGCATCCGAAAAGCCGGTCGAGGGCACCGAGGAGGCGGTGACGCTTTGGAAAAAAGAGCTCGGCAGCGGCTTTGCCGGCCCGGTGATCGCGAAAGGGCAGGTAATTGTTTTTCACCGCCAGGGCGATGAGATGGTCACGGAGGCGCTGAATGCCGCGGATGGCCAGGCAGTTTGGAAGCACAGCTATGCCACGGACTACCGCGACAGCTTTGGCTTCGACAATGGCCCGCGTGCCGTGCCCGCGGTGGCGGATGGCGTCATCTTCACGCATGGGCCTGAAGGTCGCGTGGAGGCACTGAAACTGGCCGATGGCTCGCTCGTCTGGAGTTTTGACACCGTGAAGGAGGTCGGATCGCCGCAGGGGTTCTTTGGCCGCGCTTGCTCGCCGCTGGTGATGGATGGCAAAGTGCTGCTCAATGTCGGCGGAGAAGGCGGCGCAGGCATCATCGCCCTCGATGCGAAGGACGGGCACCTGCTTTGGAAAGCCACACCGCACGAGGCGGGCTATGCCTCGGGCGTGGTGATGCCGGGCGATGCCTCCGTGGCGGCGTTTTTCACTCGGAATGGCATTTCAGTCCTGCAAGCCGCCGATGGCAAGGTGCTGGCCGATGAACGTCTCCGTGCCGAAATGGAGGCCAGCGTGAATGCCGCCACGCCGCTCGCCTGCGGGGATGGCCGTTTGTTTTTCTCGGCCTGCTACGATGTCGGCGCTGGCATCTGGCAGTGGGACAAATCGAAAAAGGTCCTCACGAATGTGTGGAACAAGGGCGATGCACTCGATTGCCACTACTCGACCCCGGTCTGGCATGACGGGCATCTTTACGGCTTTCACGGCCGGCAGGAAAGCGGTGCGGTGCTGCGTTGCGTGTCAGGCACCGATGGCAGCGTGAAATGGGAAGCACCGATGAACGTGCCCGGCGGCACTTTGATTCGCATCCACGACAAATTACTTGTCGTCACCGAACGCGGTGAACTTTGGGTTGTGAAGGCTGATCCGGCCAAGTTCGATCTTTTGAGCACCACGCAGATCATGGGCCTTCGCCATCGCAGCCATGCCGCTTTCGCAGACGGAGTGCTCTACGCCCGCGACTCGGATAAAATCGTCGCGGTGAAGGTGAAGTGACCCCTCAACGCAGTCGAGAACGGCGACGCAAAAGGAAAAGCAGCCCTGCCGAGCCGAGCAAAACGGCTCCGGTGGGTTCCGGGACCGGCAGCAGGAAATTGTCCACGGTGTAGGTTGCGACGGCATCCCCAAGGGTCGCCCCATCCGTGTTGTCCGACATCCAGTGGATGCCGCCATAGATGCGGCTCATGCCCGCCTCCTCGGCAGCTTCGCTGAAGCTGTTGAAGGAGCGGGTGTAGCCCACCGGCAGGAAGGGGGACTCTGAATCCACCGTGAAGGACATGTTGTCCGTGCCGAAGAAGGCGGCGAGCACGGAGGCACCAGCCATGCTGAAGGCGCTGTGACCGCTGGTGTAGGAACCAAATGACGGTGTGGGGATCAGCGGCGTCCAGGCGGCATCGACGAGGGTGTCAGGATTGCCATCGGTATCGGCCGTGTTGATCGCGAGCATGGGACGCCAGTTGTCGAAATAGACCTTGGCTTCCCAAGTGGCGATGCCTGTGTCAGCTTCCGCCAAGTTCAAAAGGGCGAACAAACGGGCATTTTGCTCCAGGTTCAGGCCGGCTGAGGCCGAGATGCTCTGTGCAATGCGGTTCCAATGGCCGGGAGGGGACGCAGTTCCCGGGCCATCTACCCAAAAGTAGGCGATCACCGTCTGATCCGCCGTGCGGGTGGAACTCGTGGAGCTGCCGAGGCTCTTGATCTGGTTGAACTCAGCTGTGTAGGCGGAGCTTTGAACCCACGCCTGGTAGTCTGCTGGAGTGGTGCCGTTCAGGCCCGCGGGACCGCCGGGACGGAACTGGCTCGCGCTTGTAAGCGCGAACGGTGTCACATTGTTCCACTGGCTGTAGAGAAAGGTTCCCGAGTTCGCACCCCAGGCACCCGGATTGGTGCCGGGCTGCCAGCGGCCAACCGTGCCGAAGGGCTGGGGGCTGTAGGTGGGGGCCGCGTTCCAACCGTCACTGGCACGTGCGCCCACCATCGCTGCCGCTGCCGCCGCGCCTACCTCCGTGCCGCGCGTCTTCGAGTCTCCGGCGGCGATGGATGACATTTGGTTGTTGTAGAGGTTGGTGAAGTTGGAGAGGTAGGGGTTGCCAGCGCCGTAGCGATCCGTGTAAATGGAGGTCAGGGTGTTGTAGGCGGCGGTGGCAGCGGCGGCCTCCATATCAACGCCGACGCCTGCTGTGGTGGGGTCAAAGTAGCCCAAATACGACTGGTAATTACGGTTGACGGAGTTCACCGCGTCGAAGACGGCACCACCCAGCATGCCCATGGTTCGCGAATTGATTGGCGGGGCAGCGGAACTGGCTTCAGCCGCGAAAGTCTGGAGCATGATCTGATTCCACTCGGTCACCACATCGGCGTGGAGCACGGGAGTGGCTGTGAAGAGGGCTAAGGCGAGGATTTGGCGGGTGCGGATCATGATGGCTCAATGGTGAATTATTCAGAATGCTGAATAAAATAAACCCAATGAACCATATTGAAAAGAGTTTTCTATAAAAAACAGTAATACTCGGAGCCGATTTCACCTGACTGCGTCCCTTTGCAGCCTGTTAATGACAGCCACAGCCTGAACCACAGCCGCCACCCGTCTTCGAAGGCGCAGGGCTACCCCCTGCACCCATGAGCCCCGTGCCCCCGATTGGCACCCTGCGCACCGGTTTGCCGGTCTCTGGATGGCTGCTGAGAGGAACGTCTTTCATGCTTTGGCGCATTTCGAAGCGCACGGGCTGCTCGCCTTCGTGTTGGGGGATGGTTTCGTAAACGTAAGTGGGCATGGTCTTGGATCCTTTAGTGTCCTTCCGGCCTTTCGCGACCTCAAAAATACGCATTTCCGAAGCTCAGTGTAGCTTCAAGGTCACAGCACTGGAATCCTTGAGCTCCAACCCAGCTTCGCGGCGGGTCATTTGCTCAAACTGAGTTGCCCAGTCCCGCATGGACTGCTCGGCGTGACCGTAGGGCAGGAAGTCGCGGGCGTTGAAGAAGGTCAGCTTGTCGGCCTCGTTGTCCGCAAATTGGAAAAACACCCGGCTTCCGTTTGGGGTGATCACCTTGCCCTCGATGGCCATGTTTCCAGAGGTGAACCAGCGGGCGAGGGAGGCCGCGGGAGTGACTGCCACTTTCATCAAGGTGAGCGCCGCGTTGCCGTTCGGGCTGGTGGGATTCAGCTCGGTGATGGCCAGTTTCAGGGTGAGGGTGTCATTGCCCGGTGCTTTAACGAGTTGGTAACGCGGTCGGGGCGACTCCCTAAAGGCAGCGGCGAATTCCTCCCGCAGCTTCCAGGCCATCCACTGCTCCTGCCGCTGCAGTCCCCAGCGCAGTTCCTGGCGTGTGACCGCCTTCTTGGGAACCCTCAGGTAAGCCAGGCTCACCGGGGCGATGTAGATTTTCTTCGCCGCGTTGCCCTCCCGGAGCACATTGGAGTCAGCAGTGGTCCAGACCGTCTGAAACGGCAGCTTGCCTTTCGTGTCGATGGCCTTGGAGCGATTCTCGAAGAAGCCGGAGAGCCTCACCGGTCGCGCTTTGAGCATGTGATTCGTTGCCGAGCACGAGGATAAGAACATCAGGCAGGGCAGCAGGAGCAAAATCAGGCGGCAGGGCAGGGAGGACGGCATCACACGCAGGCCAAAGGCTATCGAATCGGAGCTCGAAGCACAATATCAGAGTCTGCATCTGGCCTCGGGACCCTCATTTTGTGGTTTTCAGGGCCACTCCTCTCCCTCAGGCAAGACGCCCTTTGGCATCCAGTGTGCGCGGATTGTCATCCTCGGGCTGTGCTGACACGTTGGCATGTGCCACGGCGTTTGGGCTCTCATGAAAGCCACGCTGCACCTCTCGCTCGTCGCTGTCGCCTCCTGCTTGATCGCGCCATTGCAGGCTGCTGACACCTCCGCCGCCTCCAAACAGATCGACTCGCTGCTCGCCCAGAGCTGGCAGAAGCACAAGATCACGCCGAACCCGCTCGTCGATGACGCCACCTTCCTGCGCCGCGCTTATTTGACTGTCGCGGGCCGCATCCCGACTTATGAGGAGGCGAAGGCCTTCCACGCCTGCATCGCCAAGGACAAGCGGGCGAAGCTGATCGACTCGCTGCTCGCCAGCGAAGGCTATGTGCAGAATTTCTTCAACTACTGGGCCGATGTGCTGCGTGCGCAGACGCAAGGCGTCGCTGGCAGCACCACGGCGGAGAACTATGTGAACTACCTCCGCCAGTCGCTGCGCGAAAACAAACCGTGGGACCAGATGGCCCGCGAGCTCGTCTCCAGCGAAGGTTCCTGCTTCGACACCGGCGCGATCGGCTACTACATGCGCGACCGCGGCATGCCGCTCGACAATTTGTCGAACACCACGCGCATCTTTCTCGGCACGCGCATGGAGTGCGCCCAGTGCCACGATCATCCCTTCGACAAATGGACGCAGAAGCAGTTCTACGAGATGGCGGCCTTCACGCACAACATGACGGCGTCCAGCTATCGCTCGAAGGGCAACGACGAGGTCAGCAAGATGATCCGCGCCAACAAGGCGATCGACAAGGAAACGCAGGACCTCATGCGCCAGGCGCTCCAAGAAGTCTTCCGACCGTTGCGTGACACCCTCGTCGTGCAAAACAAGAGCAGCATCCGCCTGCCGCACGATTACAAGTATCAGGATGCGAAACCGAAAGACGTTGTACCTGCCTCGGTGATGTTTGGCAAGCCCGTCACGCTCACCAAGGAGTCGAACACCATCGGCGAATTCGGCAAATGGCTCACCTCCGCGGAAAATCCGCGCTTCACCACCATCATCGCGAACCGCCTGTGGAAGCGCGTTTTCGGCGTCGGCATCTACGAGCAGGTCGATGAGATGATGGACACCTCCGTCGCCTCGAATCCCGAATTGATGCGCTTCCTCGAAAAACAGATGGTCGCGCTCAAATACGACATGAAGGCCTACCTGCGCATGCTGCTGAACACGCAGGCCTTTGCCCGCGCCAGCGAGAAAGAAGCGCCTCCCGGCGTGCCCTACTACTTCCAAGGTCCCGTCTTCCGCCGCATGACCGCAGAGCAGGTCTGGGACTCCATGGTGGCCCTCGTCAGCCCCGATCCCGAGCAGCCAAACTGGTCCGCCCGCGAGCGTGAACGTCGCGAGCTCAACAACCGCCACAACCTCGCCAAGATGCTCGACAAAACCGAGCCCGAACTCCTTTTCGAAGCCGCCAAACTCGTCGCCGCCGCGATGAAGGATCAAAACAAGGAATTCGACCAGCTTCGCAAAGAACTCGATGTCGCCCGTGCGAAGGACGACAAGGAAAAGGCCAAGGAAATCCAGCGCCGCCTCAATGACAGCCAGCGCATCCTGCGCGAGACCGTTTCGAAGTGCTTCTACGAGGCCGCGAAGAAGTCGAACAACCAAGAAATCCAGGCCCAGCTCGCCGCCAGCGCCGGAGACGGCCCCATGGAGATGGCGATGATGAACATGATGGAAAACGCCCGCGTCGATGCCAAGGAAGCGCCGCTGAATGACAAGCTCATGAGCCGCATCAAGGCCGACGAAGCCCTTCTCGGCATCAAGGACCCAAAGAGCATCAAGAGCTACGAAAACTACCAGAAGACGCTTCACCAAACCTGGAGCCGCGCCGCCGAACTGCCCTCGCCCGCCCCGCGCGGCCACTTCCTCCGCGAATTCGGCCAGAGCGACCGCGACGTCATCGAAAACTCCTCCGATGAAGCCTCCGTGCCGCAAGCCCTCACCATCATGAACGGCTCGCTCCTCAGCAGCATCACCAGCGGCTGGTCCACCTTCAGTCTGAACCTCCGCAAAGCCGCCACGAACGAGGAAAAGATCGATGTTCTCTTCCTCAGCCTCTACTCCCGCCCGCCCACCGAGAAGGAAAAAGCCAAGCTGCTGCAAACCCTCGAATCCTACGCCTCCAACAAGGCCCTCTGGGAAGACATCACCCTCGCCGCCCTCAGCACGCAGCGCTTCATCTTCGTCGAGTGACGCAACTTGGAACTTTAAACCTCAAACTTGGAACTCTTTATGAACTCCGACCTCTCCCGCCGCTCCGTGATGACCCGCATGGCACAGACTTGCCTCGGCGTCGGTATGCTCCCCTCGATGGAGCATCTCTTCAGCAGCAGAGCCTTCGCCGCCGGTGAAGGTGCTGCCACGGCCAAACAGGCCGCCACCGCACGCAACGTCATCTTCCTCTACATGACAGGGGGCCAAAGCCATCTCGACACCTGGGACCCGAAGCCCGAC
>CALMTT010000275.1 GCA_937872615.1 uncultured Verrucomicrobiaceae bacterium
AGCGGCGAGCGTGTGACGAACCTCGAGGCCTTCAAAGACATGTTTGAAAAGCGAGCCGTCGAGATCTGCCAGCTCGACATCACGCACTGCGGCGGCCTGAGCGCCGCGAAACGCATCGCCGCCCTCGCCGAGGCGCATCGCATCGCTTTGGCCCCGCACAATCCGCAGGGCCCCGTGAGCACCGCCGCGTCACTGGAGTTCGGTTTCAGCCAACCGAGCTACATCATCTGCGAAACCGTGCACAACGACGTGCCGTGGCGGCAGGACGTGGTCGAGGAAGGCTTCATCATCGAGAAACAAGGTCGCATCGTCCGACCGAACACGAAACCCGGCCTCGGCATCACCATCAACGAGGCGGAGGTGAAGAAGCATCCCTTCCAGCAGGAGATCGTCCTGCGTGAATTCAGCCCGGATGGTGCGGTGACGGATTGGTGATTTGATATGAGCATGCTCGGATCAACAAATGAAGAACGTCAGAAACCTGAGTACATCTATCCCAGGATGTATGCCGCACTTCCAGATGTCGGCGAAGCTGACGTTTCCTTATCCCACGATGATTCCCCTGTTGAGACGACTCTCGCAGCCGACATCATTATCATGTATGCTTACGACATGGGTGCATACTTTGAGATTATCTCGAATTCTGAGCTGAAGAGGCTGGGGCTGACTGTTCAAGAACTGCACAAGGTCGCCTTGGCAAACCTCGACTCTTTGAATCTCGAAGTCAGAGCACATGAAAATGGGAGAGTTAGAATGCTAACCGCCGGAGGTGATTTTGAAGCAACTTTGCTCCTCCTTCCTTACGTTTGGGATTCAGTAGCTTCGATGGTCCAAGGAGACGTTGTGGCCGCAATCCCGGCCCGTGATTTGATCTTCTTTACAGGGACCGGTGATCGCGAAGGACTCTCCGAGATGCGCAGCCTCACCTCGAAAATGCTCGAGCAGGCCGACAAGCCTCTCTCGCGTTACTTTTTTTCTTCACACCTCCAGCGGATGGGAAGCCTATCGTGGTCATGCTGATTGAAAAATTGCGAGGAAACCTCCTCCCACATGTTTTGTCATCATCAACAAAACGGAGGTGACGGACTGGTGAGGTCAGTTTCGCTCCGCCCATCGCCGCGTGCGGTGGTGGCGATAGGTGAAGAGGAGGTGGAGGTAGAGGCGGACGCCGGTTTCGGAGATCGCCTTGCCCCACCAGGAGCGGCCGAAGGCGTAGGTGATGGTGTCATGCATGAGGCAGCCGCCTTCTGGCAGCGGCTCGAAGCGATGTTCATGCACAAATTGAGCGAATGGGCCTTCGAGCATCTCATCGACCAGCACTCGCGGCGGTTGCACGGTTTGCCAGCGGCACTTCCAGCGCATGGGAATGACCCACCAGTCGCGGCAGTGAAACTCGATCAGGCGGCCTTCCTCGGCCGGGCCGTCGGTTTGCAGGCTCAAGAGCTTCAGCGTCGGCGGCATGACGTGGACGATGTTTCGCGGATCGCTGTGAAAGGCGAACATCTGCTCCGCGCTGGCGGCGAGTCGCGTGGAGGCATGAAAGGTGGAGGACATGGTCAGGCTTGCACCTGACTACGCCGGGCATGGAGAAACAGATTGCCGCAGAAGAGCGCCACGCCGGTCCAGATGAGGCCAAACGAGACCAGCGAGGCTGCGTTCACCGGCTCGCCATACACGAGCGATCCGACAATGAACTGGCCGGTGGGCGCGAGGAATTGCAGCAGGCCGAGCAGCGCAAACGGCAGCTCGCGTGCACCGCGTGCGAAGCCGAGCAAGGGGATCGTGGTGATGATGCCGAGCCCGAGGATGAGCAGCAGATCACTCGTGGAACTCGCGCCCCAGATGGCCGCGCCGCTGTGATGGCTCCAAAGCAGATACAACACGGCCACCGGGATGCCGACGACCGTTTCAACGGCGAGCCCGGGCAGCGAACCGAGTGGTGAGCGACGTCGCGCGAGGCCGTAGAGGGCGAAACTGCTCGCGAGCAGCAGGCCAATCCACGGAAAGCGGCCCACGAGCACGATCTGCATCGCCACGCCCGCCGCGGCGGAGGCGATGCTGAGCTTTTGCAGGCCCGTGAGCCTCTCGCCAAGCAGGTAGCTGCCGATGAGCACATTCAGCAGCGGATTGATGAAGTAGCCGAGGCTGCAATCGAGGATGCGCCCATGCTGCGCCGCCCACACGAAGACGCCCCAATTGATCGCGAGGAGGAAGGCGGACCAGGCGTGAGTTTGGATCAGCTTTCGATCCCGCAGCGATTGAAGGAAAGCGGTCCACTCGCCGCGAAGCATGAGGAGCGGCAGCACGGTGGCCATCGTCCAAACCACCCGCTGCGCCAGCGCCACATCGCTACCGAGGTGCCCGATCTGCTTCCAATACACCGGCAACACGCCCCAGAGTCCGAACGCCAGCACCGCGCCGAGCACGGCGCTGGTGGATGGGCGGGGAGAGGTCATTCGGGTGAGACGAGATCGTGTAGCGGCAAGCGTGAGCTCGCCGAAGCAGGCGGTCGAAAGCTTTCAAGACGTTCGGTTTCGGAAAACGGACGTTTTCCGCTACGCGGAGAGATTTGCTCACGCCCCTTCCGGCAGCGCCACGTAGGCTTCTTCGCGGAGGACGGCTTTCTTGGAGCCGCTGAGCAGTTTGATCCACTCCATGAGGCAGCCGAGGAAGATGATGGCGACGGCGCAGAGGAAGAAACCAGTCACATAGACATCGACCATGAAGTTGAACTTCTGCGCGGTCCATTCGGCGATCTGCTTCTCGGTGCCGCCAGCGGCGATTTTGGCGGCGAAGTCGTTCGCGGCGGCCAGGAAGCCCATTTTGGGGTTCGCATCGAAGATTTTGATCCAACCGGCGCTGAAGGTGGCGGTCATCAAAAACGCGAGTGGGATGGCGGTGACGGCCATGTAGCGTGCTTTGCCCATTTTGATGAGAATGGTGGTGCCGAGGCAGAAGGCGATCACGGCGAGGAGCTGGTTCGCGATGCCAAAGATGGGCCAGAGCGTGTTGATGCCGCCGAGCGGATCGACCACGCCCTGATACAGGAACCAGCCCCAGGCACCGACGAGCAGCGCACTGGCAAACACGTTCGCGGGCATGCTGCGCGTGTTGCCGAGCGGCTTCCAGATGCCGCCGAGGAAGTCCTGGAGGATGAATCGCCCGACTCGTGTGCCCGCATCGATGGTCGTCAAAATGAAGAGCGCCTCGAACATGATGGCGAAGTGATACCAGAAGCTCATCCAGCTCTCGCCGAAGGCGCGGGCGAACATTTGCGCCATGCCGACGGCAAAGGTCGGCGCACCACCGGCGCGGCCAAACATGGTCTTCTCGCCGATGTCGGTGGCGAGCTTGTTCATGCTTTCGACGGTGACAGGGAATCCGGCGGCGGACACGGCGGCGACGACTTGATCCGGCGGCATCGTTTTGTTCATGCCCGCGTTGATGGCAAAGTATTCGCCGGGCATCAGCGCACAGGCGGCGACGAGGGCCATCAGAGCCACGAGCATCTCCGTGACCATCGCGCCGTAGGCGACGCTGCGGATGTTCGATTCGTTATCGAGCAACTTCGGCGTGGTGCCGGAGGAAATGAGCGCGTGGAAGCCGGAGATGGCTCCGCAGGCGATGGTGATGAACACAAACGGGAACAGCGTGCCCGCAAAGACGAGCCCGGTGCCGTCGATGAACTTCGTGATCTTCGGCATGTGCAGTTCTGGAGCCACCCAGATGACCGCGACGGCCAAAACGGCCACCGTGCCGATCTTCATGAAGGTGCTCAAATAGTCGCGCGGTGCCAAAAGCATCCACACCGGCAGCACGGACGCTGCGAAGCCATAAATCATGATCGCCCAGGCCTGCCACTCGCCGCCGTGGTCAAAGTAGTGCTGCACGCCCCACTCGCCGAGCTTGCTGCCGGCCCACACGCTGACCAGCAGGCCGATGATGCCAAAGATGGTCACGTTGCGCACGCTGACGCCCATCTTGGTGTGCGCGATGCCCATGATGAGCGCGAGCGGGATGGTCATCGCGATGGTGAAGAGGCTCCAGGGGCTCTCCGCCATGGCTTTGACGACCACGAGGCCCAAAACGGCGAGCAAGATGGTCATGATGGCGAGGATGGAAACCATCGCGACGACGCCGACGATGGGATTCACCTCCTCACGCAGCATCTGGCCCACCGATTTCCCGCCGCGGCGGA
>CALMTT010000276.1 GCA_937872615.1 uncultured Verrucomicrobiaceae bacterium
AAGGTGTTCGGCGGCCTGATCTCTGTCCTCGAACTCGATGAAGTCTCTCGCATTTGACGGGTCAAGGCACGATGATCGTCGTCAGGGCGAGGTCATCGCCAAGGGTCGCGCCCGAAGCATCGCTGACGGGCAGGCGGGCCTGGGTGTCGCGGTCGTACCAGCCAATGTAGAGCGTGTAGGTGCCCGCGGGCACGAGGAAGGTGTATTCACCGCTGGCATCTGTCACGGTCGTGCGGTTCACCGCTGTGCCGCCGCTGCTGGTGCCCACGAGGGAGATGTTGATGTTCGCCACACCTGCCTCCGTGGTGTCGCGCACGGTGCTGTAGTTGGCGTCATTGAAGACATAACCTTCCAGCGCCCCAAGTTCGGCGAAACCAAAGTCCGCCGTGGTCACGGCCTGGGCCGCCGCAAGCGTCACAGCGATCTCCTCGCCGGTCGTCGGCAGCATCGTGTTGTATTGCCCGGCATTCGGACTACCCGCCGGAGCCGGCACATGCTGCTCATCGACACGCACGACATACTCGCCCGCGGGCAAATTACCGATGGTGTAAATGCCGCTAGCATTCGTGAAGGCGATTCCGACCTCGGTTTCATCTCCATCGACCTCGTTGTTGTTGTTGTTGTCGTCGCGGTAAACACTCACACGCACATTCGGGATGCCGCTTTCGCCCGCGTCCTTCACGCCGTCCGCATCCGTGTCGTAGTAAACGAGATCACCGATGCTGCCGGTGTGGTTGAAACCGTAGTTCACATCCGTGCGTGTTTGCAGCGCCACGAGCGTGACGGCACGCACCGCGGCACCACCGCTCACATAATCCATGCCCGTGGGGATGGACGACTCGACGACATCGACCAGATAAGCACCCGGATTGAGGCCACTGAAGACATAGAAGCCGTTTTCCGCTGTCACCGCGCCACGAACGAGCAAATCACCACCATCGAGCGTGCCGCTGCTGTTCACATCGCGATAGAGCTGCACGCTCACGTCTTTGATGGGCAGTTCGTCATCGCTGAAGATACCATTTTCATCCCCATCGGTGTAAACGAAGCCGCCCAGCGTGGCACCATTCGCAGCCGGCGTGAAGATGCCGAAATCCGCGTCGTCGATGACCGAGCTGTTCGTGGCCAGCGTGCGCTGCAGCGTCGGCGAGGTCGTCATGACCCAATTGGTCGGAATTGTGCTCAAATCGACCGCGACGTTCCACGGCGTGCCACCATTGGCGGTGAGACCATAGACGCGATACGCGCCGTTGCCATCCGTGGTGGCTTCTTTCGTCGTCGAGCCACTGCTCACGACGATGCGCACGCCTGCCACGCCGGTTTCACCCGCGTCACGCACGCCGTTGGCATTCGCATCGGCATACACGAGATCGCCGATGCTGCCGGAGAGGCCGGTCTGAACGAGGTTCGAAGGCGTCGGCGGGATCACCACCGGGCTGACCGGGCTGGCGATGCCTTCAAAATCCGTGTAAGCCGGGAAAGTCGTCGTAGGCGAGACCTGGAGCGTGCAGCGAGCGTTCGTGGCGTTCACGGTCCACAAGCGGTTCATAGTCGAATCCGTGACCCACTCGGTGACGGTCTTCATCGCGAAGGTGGGTCCTGACCAGCGCAGACGGGCCTCGGCGTAACCACCGTTTTCATAGAACTCCATGCGCACCGGCACGGTGACACCCGCGGTGAGTGAAACGGTGGCCGAGTAGGTGGTGGCGGACTGGTCGAACCACTTGTCGATGACGAGCACGTTGTTGATCCAAAGACGCACGCCGTCATCGGCGACGACTTGGAAGGTGTGATTGCCTGTCGAGGTCGGGCGCAGCGAGCCGTCCCAACGGGCCGAGAAGTTATCCACTGGCACGCTGGCGTGCGGGCTGCCAGTGGCCCAACCGTTGTCGATGCTGGTCTCCGCACGAGTGAGCACGAGCGAGCCGAAATTCGTGCCGGAGTAGTAGCTGGCCGTAAGCGCCGAGGTGCTGGTGCCACCGCTGCCGGTGGAGACACGCAGCGTGCCTTTGTCATCAAACGACACGCGCGTCAGTCCGCCCGGTTGATAGCCATTCTGCGAGGTCATGGCCAGTGTGGAGAGGGTGCCAGCCGCGAATGAAGTCACGTCCGTTGAGAAGTCCAAGGCCAAGGGCATGGCCGTGGTGAATCCTGACGGCGTGTAATTGAAGT
>CALMTT010000277.1 GCA_937872615.1 uncultured Verrucomicrobiaceae bacterium
GACGCACCCAGGAGCGCACCGACTCCACCCCGTAGCCCAACTGGCCGGCGACCCGTTTGGTGCCAACAACCCCTTCACGGTATCAAATGGTGCTCTCCGCCTTAATAACAACACCGGAGCGGCGAATGCGACGACCAGCACGGGCACGCTCACGATCAACAGCGGTAATGCGGCGGTCGTGGTGGATGGCTCCGGCTCGGGTGGTAATGCCACGACGCTGACCTTCGGTGGCCTGACACGGACCGGCAACTCCACGCTGACACTCAAAGGCATCACCACCGATCTCGGCGGTGCCACGAACGAGGTCGTGGCCTTCACCGCGGCTCCTTCTTTGACGAACGGCACCATCGGCACTTGGGCAGCGATCCAGGCCTCCGGCAGCAATGCCGCGCACTATGCCGGTGTTGCCGGATCGAACATCGTTACTGCCACCTACGGCGGCACCGGGGATCTCGACACCTCCGCGGGCGCCACGACCCTGTTTGACGCTGGCGCCACGGCCAGCACCCTCACGGCGAACCGTTCTGTGTTTGCCTTCCGCAGCAATGCGGCCGTCGATTTGGGAGGATACACGCTGAGCATCGGCGACGGCGGCCAGGCAGGCATGATCCTCAACAACGGCGCCGGTGTGTCCAACGGCACCGTGAACTTCGGGACCAACTCGCTCGCCATCTACACGGATGACGCCGCGCCCTCCACGATCAACGCGGCCATCACCAACTTCCGCAGCAATGCCAACAGCACGTTGTCGCTTGGCCTCGTGAAGTATGGCCCTGGCACCCTCGAACTCCCCGTTGCGGGCACCTTCCAGGCAAATGTGCAGGTGAATCAAGGCACGCTCAGTCTCACGAGCGCCAATGTGATGCCCATGTTCTCCAATTTGAACGGGGTGACCGGAACGACCGTCACCATCCAGCCCGGTGCGACCGTGCTGTTGAACGACAACAACCAGGAGTTCGGCAATCTGGCTGGCACCAGCGTTGTCAGCCCGGTGCAGAACACTGCTGGAACACTCAATTTGGGCACGGCGACACTCGTTGTGGGCCGTCAGGGCTCCAGCACGACCTTCTCCGGCCAGATCATTGGTGGAGCAGGTTCCAAGATCACCAAGATCGGCGGTGGCCGCCTCACGCTGGACAACTGGGACACGGCTCTTCCCAATTCGTTGGGCACGCTGGACATTGCCCAGGGGTTTGTAAGCTCTTTGGCGAATGATCAAAGCTGGGCCTCTCCCACGGGATTCTCCTCCACGATTCCAACTACCACGTCGATCCTCCTCCGTGGTGGCGAATGGGAGGTGCGTGCCATTGGTGACAGCACCAGCAACTGGCAGCTCATTCCGCTGGGCTACAACATTGTTCATCAAGGCGGCGATTCGGTCCTCGACACTGATCGTGCCCAAAACGGCAGCAACAAGATCCTGACCTTCGGAAACCTGACGCTCGACGTTCAGCGCTTCCTCGTGACGGGTGGCAACGCGGTTTACCCGCGCTTCGACGGGGTGACGACACTGACGAACCACGCCCGCATCCAGACTGATGCGCCTCTGCTGCTGAATGGCACCATCACTGGCAATTACACGCTGACGAAGACCGGGGGCAGCAACCTGGAGATTGGTGGAAACAACAGCGCGTGGAGCGGCGGCACGGTGGCCACGGATGGCACGATCCTCTTTGGCAGCCGCTATCCAGAGGATGCCGCGCGCTACATGGCCGGCGGCAACCTGTTTGACTACAGTGCCACGGCGAACTTGGGAACCGGTGACATTGTCATCAACCGCAACACGTCGATCAGGATCAATGCACCGACAAACATTCTGAGCGCCCAAGGGCAGCGTGTGCAGGTGTTTAGCGACCTGCGTGGCAACATGGCCCGTGTGGACATCGGTGTGGACGCACCTGTGACAGACTACAACATCTTCTCCTTGGCGAACGGTTCTCTGAACCTCGGCCTGCATGACGGATTCTTCAGCAACACCATCGACCAGTCCAAGATGGGCAATGGCAAATGGGGCGTGGGTGCATGGGACACGACTTATTACACCGCCACGACGATGGGTGCGGGCGCGGACAACGTGTATCGGTTCTTAGGCACCAATGCTGTGCTCGGCATCACCCAGACAAACGCCCTCTCCGGCTCCGCGAGCCTGTGGGTGGGCTCGCCACAGTATGACAATGGTTTTGCCCTGGGGAATACATCCGCCCAGATCCGCCTTTACAGTGATCAGGCCTACACCGGCAACACGACCATCTTCCGCAGCGACAACACGGGGAACACCAACAACTTCCTCACGATCCTGGGTGACAGCCAGTCTCCGGTCTTTGATGTGTTTGGCAGTCTCGAAGCCCGCGGGGACGGCCGTTTTACACGCGATGATGGCAGCCAGTTCAACACGGTGAACCTCTATCCGGGCTCAAGGCTCCGCTTCGACTACAGCATGGATGTGAACGACACCATGCTCATCTCCCGCCTCGACAACAGCAATCTGGGTCTCGAGACCGATGAGAACAAATGGGGAGACACCACGCCCATGACGCTTCGTGGTGCCACGGTGAACTTGGTCGGCAGCAGTGGTCGTGTGAATCAGGAGCGTATCGGTGCCATGACAGTCGAGCAGGGCGCTGCCGTCTATCTGGAGCGCAACGGCACCAACGGCCAGATCGTTCTGAGCACCCCGAGCGTGACGCGCGTGGGGCAGGCGACCTTTGCTGTGCGTGAGAATGCCAATGAGCTCGGCCGCATCGACCTCCAAGGTCAGAAGTTCTTCATCGACAATGGTCCTTCGATGCTGGACGCCCAGAATTTGATGCCGATGTGGATGATCAATCCGAGCCGGAATACCTTCCTCACCTACAGCACGGATTTTGGTGTGCAGAACGCCGCCTTTACTCAGACCTCCGTGGCCACGGCTGGAACCGGTGCCGCCTTCCTGGCCGGCCTGACTGCGACCGACATCGCCTCCTATGGCACCACCACCGGGGATGTCACGCTGTCCGGTCCAGTCAATGTCTGGGCCCTGCGCATCAGCCATGAGGCTGCCAGCAATGATACCACGCTCACCGGCGGGCAGATCAACATCCACAGCGGTGGCTTGATCGTGGACAATCGTGACAACGCACGTGTGAACTTTGACACCACCGCCGTCTATTTTGGGGATGGCACCACCGCGGTGGAAGGTGTCATCTTCAACGATCAGCCGAATCAAACCACCCGCATTGGCGGCGTGGTGACGGCGAACAACCTCGCGGTGCATGGTCCGGGCCAGCTCCAGTTGACCAACGTGGCCAACGCCATCTCGGGCAATCTGCAGATGAACGGCGGCACTCTCTTCCTGGATGGTCCGGGCACGGCCGGCACGGCCTCGATCACCATCGCAGGTGACTGGCTGCAGAACAACGACGGGCAGATGATGGCGGAAATCCGCCTCCGCACGAACAACAATGCCGCCGGGACCTTCAACAATCCCATCATCCTGGCTGCCGACATGCCCTACGCCCGCTTGTTCGCGGAACGCTACACCGGCACTTCCACGGCTGGTGCGCTAGTGACGATCCCCAGCCTGACCATCGAGGGGTCCAACACGCTCCAGGGAAGCTCACTGATCGTGAACAACAGCTCTGGCACGAACAGCGCCAACACCTATGCGATCGCGGTGAGCGGCAGCACAACCATCAACGGAACGGCGCCATTCGGTCTGCACATCCAGTCCCAAAGACTGCAGTTGGACGGCACATTGACCACGACGGCAGGAGCAAATGTGATCAAGTCCGGTGATGGTCAGCTTCGTCTTTTGGGTGACAACACCGGCTGGACCGGTCCAGTGACGCTCAATCGTGGCGAAATTGCCGCCATCGCCAATGCGGGGAATAACTTCGGCTCGGGCGATTACACCCTCAATTTCGGCCAGGTCCGCATGCAGAGCAATGCAGCGCGAGCCTTCTTCGCTTCGGCGGGTCAGGACATCACCGTGGCTGGCGCTCTTACTTTCGTGTCCAACCGCAACGGAGCCACAGCAGAACGGAACATGACCATCGGTGCCAACAATGGCGGACAAACCCTTCGGACCATGAATGGAGCCCACATCCGGTTTACTTCCGACTCCTTCGGTGACGACCACCTCATCGAGAGCAACATCATCGTGAACGACAGCGCTGTCTTCCTGCCTGAAAGCACGGAGCTGCGCTTCCAGGGCGAACTGCAAGGGTCCGGTCGTCTTACCAAATCCGGCATCTGGTATCTCTTCCTCAATGAAAACACCGCTGGCGGCAACTCGGGCTTCTCGGGCATCTGGGACATCCAGCGCGGCACCGTCACGCAGCAGCAGGCGAATGACTCCTTCGGCGGCAATGGCAGCTCTATCATCGTCCGCGCGGGTGCGGCCATTGGCGTGCATAGTCTTGCCGGCTTTGGCACGGGTCTCGGGGTGACCTCGGTGACCACCAGCACCACGCACCTGCCAGTGCTGGGCGTCCGAACAATCGCAAACTATGCCGCGGTGCTCGATAGCTATGATGGCAAGCTGATCGGAAGCGGCATCGGCGTGGTCTCCGTTGAAAACGGGCAGACTCTCAGCACAGACCCGGCCATGGCCTCCAGGTTCGGTGGCAACTGGTTCCTCGGTGCGAACACAGGTGGCGGCACGCTGAGCGCCAATTCGATCGCTCCATGGGGCACGGGAACGCAGTTCCTGATCGGTGGCGGTTCCTCCACGATCACGCTGAACCCTGCTACCGCGGGCAGCGCCCAGTTTGCGGGCAGCAACCAGATGATCCTCGGCTCCGCCAACAATGTCTTCGGCTATGGCGCGGCCACGTTTGGAGCCAATGGTAACAACACTTATGACGGCGGCACGCTGGTGACTCGAAGCCGCAACATGGATGGCGGCTACCGCGGCTTTGTGCTTTCGGTGCAAGGTGGTGCCATTGGCACCACCAATACTTTCCGCGCACCTCTGGGAACGGGAACCGTGGATGTCTTTGGTGAAGTGCGTATCGAGGGCTCCTCTGGCACCGCTGTGGGCGGCACGGGCTTCAACAGCAACACCTGGGTGTTCCACCCTGGCTCGCGTCTCCGCTTTGACAACAACACGCCATTTACCGGCAGCGGCACCACGGGAACGCAGGCTGGCGGCACCATCGGCGGTGAGGGCCGCTGGGCAGACAGCGTAGGCATCACCTTGGACGGCGCAGTTCTGGACATGGTGGGTGACAACACGGATCACGCCGCCAACAAAGAAATCGTGGGAGACATCACCACGCTGCGTGGTGCGGAAGTCGTGGTGCGCCGTTCCACCGGCTTCGGTGCCGAATTGATCACCAGCAATCTCATCCGAGGCTCCAGCAACGCCACGCTGATGCTGCGGCACGACGCCGACTTGCTGGGCGATGCAGGTTCCGTGAACACGGATCGCTTTATCGTCAGCTCGGGCGCCGGCGTTGGGGCCGGTCAGGTCCCTGTGAACAATGGCATGGTCGATCCGTGGATCGTCAGCCGGTCCCAGAACCAGTTCCTCAAATATGATGCCACGCTGGGATTCCAGATTATCACGGAGGGTGGGGCTCCGGCTACCTACATCACCTCCGCCGGAGGCACCCTGACGATGGCGGCCAACGACGGGACGGAAATCCTCAACCTCGCCACCGCGACCGCCACTCTCGGGGCCAATCTGGATGTTCACGCCCTGCGTCTCGATCGTGACATCAACACGAGCATTGACGGCCAGTTCACCAACATCATCATCCGCAGCGGGGGCCTCCTGCAGGCGGCCAACACCCCGACGATCAATGCCGATCTCTATTTTGGCAGCTCTGGCCTAGGGGATGGACAGGCGCTCATCTGGGCCAACAACAACACCTTGCAGATCAACGGCAAAATCTTTGCCAGCGAGGTGGTGAAGTCGGGCACGGCATTCCTGAATGTGCGCAGTGACCAGACCCAGTTCACCGGCAACTGGATCATCAATGGTGGCGGCATCCAGTTCCTCACTCCAGAGGCGGCGAGCACAGGCGAGGTCATCCTGAACAGCTCGCACATGACGGACAACGACAACACTTGGAACCTCACGGAAGTCCGCTACAACTTCAACAGCGGCACACCGGACCTGTTCACCTGGAACAGCGGCAAGATCACGGCTTATGACATCAACCGCATCTATGTTCCGACCGCCGCTGACCGCCTCCAGCAGATCCCGGATGTCGAACTGCGCACCACGAATGCGGTGCCCGGCGCGGGCCAGGAGGGAACGCTCTTCTTCCAGGTGGACAGCGCCCGCAGCACGGTGCGCACCGGCACGGTGACCTTGTTTGACCACTACCTCGTGCATGTGGAGTCCGGCAGCTACGGCACCGGATCCACCACCGGGGTGCAGTTTGGTGCGCTGGACGGCACGGGCGGCCTGAACAACCAGGGCCTCTTTGACCTGCGCAAGGTGGGTGACGGTGTGCTGACGCTCGGCAACAACAGCGCCTCCTTCACTGGCAACCGCACGATCACGGTGGGTGAGGGTTCCCTTCGTGTCACGCATAACGACGCATTCGGCGCCGCGGGGAATTTTGCTCTCGTGACCTCCACCGGGGCTCTCGAAGTGGCTGTGGCCGGATTTACCCCGTCTGCCACGCTGACGATGGACCCAGGATCCGCGGAACGCTGGGCCGTGGATGGCGCACGCAGCGGTAATTTCACCCTGCCTCAAGGTGTGAACCTGCAAATCATGGCCAGTCAGACCGGCACGCAGATCGTGACGGTAAACGGCGGCTCCATCATGGGCTATCTGCCGCGTGACTGGGACCAGGTGGCCGTCATTCACACGCTGGGCAGCGGTGTCACGATCAATCTGAGTGGCGATTCCTTCCTCGGCCAGCCCTACGCCACGAGCAACAACGGCCTCTACGACCTCAATGCCACCTATGACCAGGGCAAGATCAACACCACCACCGGATCGAATCCCACGGATCCGGCCCTCCGTGGCTCCTACCTGCAGATCGATGGCACCATCCAGGGCAGCGGCGGCCTGACCAAACTGGGCCAGGACATCATCCTGCTCAATGGGGCGAACACTTACGCCGGCGCGACGAACATCGAGAATGGCATTCTCCAACTCGGCCGCGACAACGCGCTGCCGGTGGGCACCTCCCTTGTGATGAAGACCACCAGCGGCATGCTGGACCTCAATGGCAATGACCAGGAGGTGGCCTCCCTCAGCGGCCCCGGCGGCAGTGTGAACAACGGTGCCTTTGACAACAACACACTCACCGTGAACCAGGCGGGCAGCACTATCTATGGCGGCACGATTGACGGAAACGTCATCGTCCACAAGAAAGGCGCTGGCGAGCTGACCTTCACTCCTGTCACGGCCACCGGTGATACTGCGACAGGGAATGGCTACCGCGGCGGCACCATCCTCGAGGCTGGCAAAGTGGCCATTTCTCAGGACTCGGCCCTCGGTTGGACTCAAAATGCCGTTGATGCGGACAACCTCAAATTCACAGGCGGCACCCTGGACACGACGGCCAGCCTAACGCTGCACGCAAACCGCGGCGTGATGCTCGAGAGCGCAGGCGGCACTATCGAAACGGATGCGGCCACCACCACGCAGGTGGCAGGTGTGGTCTCTGGTGTGGGCGGCCTCACGAAGACGGGAAGCGGCATCTTGCAGCTCAACAGCGCCGTCAATAACTACCGTGGCGACACCAACGTGGCGGAAGGCACTCTTCAGGGCGGTTCGGCCAACACGCTTTCAGCCGTCTCCCGCCACGTCATCACTGGTGACACAGTGTCTGGCACGCTGGCGCTGAACGGCAACGATCAGACGATCGGCTCGCTGGCCTCCACTGGTGCCACGCAGGCGAACGCCACCGTGGCTCTGAGCAGCACGCTCACCGTGGGTGGTGATGGCACTCAAACGGCAGTCTATGCCGGCACCATTACCGGCAATACGAGCTCCATCTTCCGTGTGAACGGCAATGGCGCTGTGCAAACCCTCTCCACCGTGGACAACTCGGCCCAGGTCTGGAATACCGAGGTGGCCAACGGCGTGCTGGTGCTCGCCGCGAACGCGAAGCTCTCCGCCGGCACCACAGCCGTGCAGTTGGGCGTCACAGGCGTCTCGGGCTCGGATGACTACACCGGGCTGCACCTCGCTGGCACGTCCTCGTTTGCCAATGATATCGTTGTGAACAACGTGAACGGCGTCGGCAGCACCTCGATCACCTCGGCTGGCGGAGACGCCTCCATCAGCGGCACCATCACGCTGGGCCGGGACACCTTCATCGGTGCGGACACCGCCACGCAGCTCAGTCTCACCAATACCGTCAGCGGAGCTGGTCGTGTCACCGTCCTCGATGGTGGCAGTCTACGGCTGACCTCGGCCAACAGCTTTGGATCATCCGCCGGCACCTCCGGCACCGCTGTGGATGGCGGCACGGTGGTCCGTGCGGGCACCTTGTTGCTGGAAAATGCCACGGGCGCTGGCTCACAGGCCATCGAGCTGGGTGATGTGACCTCAACGATCGCCACGCCAGTGGATCGTGCCACCTTCACGAGCATCGTTGGCAGCGGCAGCTTCAATCCAAATGGCGGCACGAATGGTTTTGGTTCCTTCGAAGGCGTCAGCACGACCTTCGACGGCAACACCTATGGCGGTGGAGACGTCGGCACCCGATTGCTGGTTTCCGGTGAGGAGGCCAATCCGGAGCGCAATGGCATCTACACCATCACCGCGGTCAATGGCAGCACGATGACCCTCGTGCGTGCCGCTGACTACCAGACGGGAGGCCAGATCCTTTATGGCGGCCAGGTCGGAGTGACGAACGGCACCTACGCGGGCCAGACAATGTTCCAGTTCGAGGAGAACGTGGTGGTTCGCAATGAGCTCACGCAGGAGCCGATCCGCTTCCGTGCGGATGTGCTGAACGCGAATGTGGCCGCCTTGGTGAACACCACAGGTCTCACGGTGGCGAACAACATCGACATCAATGCCACCAACGGCACCGGAACCACGACGGTGGGCGGCAGCACGGCCTTGGCTGGTGCCTCGGACACAGGTGTCTTCTCCGGTAACATCCGCCTGCAGGACCTTTCCCCTGGCGTGCCTGAGACCCGCACGCTGCAACTGGCCTCCAGCGTGGCCGCCACCAGCGGCACCGGCATCACCTTCAGCGGCACGATCAGCGAAGTGGATTCCACGGCACTCACTGGTGACGTGCTTTCGGTCACCAAGGTGGACAACGGCGTGGCGACGCTCACCGGTGCGAACACCTACACCGGCACGACCAATGTGATCGGCGGCACTCTTCTGGTGAACAACAGCACGGGTTCTGGCACCGGTGCCGGCTCGGTCATTGCCGACGGCGGCACGACACTGGGTGGCACGGGCTTCATCGCCCCGGCGTCGAACAACAGCATCACGCTCAACGGCACCTTCGCTCCCGGCTCGCTGGGGGGCAGCACTGGCGAGGACATCTCGCTGGCCGTCAGCGGCACGGGTAACATCACGTTCAATGCTGGTTCGTCCTTCGAGATCTTCAGCCGTGTGGCGGGAGCCAATCCTGCCAGTGCCAATGATCTGGCGCTCATCAGTGCTGGAGACTGGGCCAATGTGATCTTTGGCGGCAGCTCCGTGCTGAATGTGATCGACACCACCGGCCTGTCCTCCACCGTGTGGGCGGATGGTGATAGCTGGAAGTTGTTTGACTGGACTGGCATCACTGCCGGGACACCGCCCATCAACGGCTTTGCCTCGCTGAACCTGCCCACCCTCTCCGGTGGATTGATGTGGGACACCTCGAACCTCTACACCACTGGTTTCATCGTCGTGGCAGTGCCCGAACCTTCCCGCGTGCTGCTGGTGCTCCTCGGCCTGCTCGGTCTCATGACCCGCCGCCGTCGGAAACTGTGATTCCTGAAACCTTGGCCTAGCCCCATGACCTCGGATGAGATCGCGCCAGTGACCCGCGAGGGTTTGCAGCTCTCAGATTACGATGTGGAGCTCTGTGCCCGCCTAGTGCACTCCCCGAAGGCCGATCTCCGGGTGAAATGCACTGCGCGGCGGCTGCTCGCCCTGCACGGCCAGGCGGGCTCAAAGGACCCGTCAACGGACAGCGGCATTCCGGGTGCCGTGCTGGCGGGCATCCAGTGCCTTTATGAAACGGAGGGACTCCAGCGAGTCCTGGAAGAGGGCGTTTCGATGCATTCTCCGGCTGATGCAGCAGCTAAAGCGCTGGCGTTGACCTCTCAGGAGAGGTCTTTCTGCCAGCAGATCGTTGGCGAGAGGCTCGGCTCCGCTGGTCGTCAGAGGCGTGCTCAGGCGCTGCTGCTGCTTGACGAGGGCATGAGCAAGTCCTCAACCGCCCAAACGACCGGAGTCTGTGAACGCACCCTCGAACGCCTGGTGGAGCGGTATCAAAAGCAAGGTGCGCACAAAGCGGTGAATGACAGCTCGCGTGCCGGCCGGCCGGTGCGCTACTCACGCGAGGAATTTGTTCCGCTGATCCGCCGGATCGTGCAGCAGACGCGGCCAGAAACCCTGCTGAAGTGGACGATGGGCGATCTGAGGCACTCGCTGATTCATCATCGCCGCGAGGCTGCGGGCATCTCGCAGCCGACTCTCAGGGCTCTGGTCAGGCAGGCCGGCGTGGATATCAGGCACCTCGCTGCGCGTTAGACTTCATCGAAATCTCTGCCGTCAAGCCGGGCAGGCTTTGGGCAGCAGGTGAAGCAGGTCCCCGGGTCGAAAGGGCTTGCGGAGGAAGCCGTTGGCACCCGCGGCGAGACATCGTGTTTCTTCGGCAGCGGTGGAGAAGCCGGACATGCAGACGACGGGGATGCCACGGGTGGATTCGTCGTTGGCTTGCCGGATTTGCTGTAGAGCGTCGATTCCTGACAAGAGTGGCATGCGAAGGTCCATGAGGATGAGGCTGGGATGTAGCTGCTGCGCGAGGCGGACGACCTCCATGCCGTCGATGGCCTTCTCCACGCGGTAACCGAGGTCCTGGAGGTAGTTTCCCAGCACACTCGCGATTGCTTCCTGGTCATCGGCAAGAAGGATGAGCGGTCTTTGAGATGCTGTCGGAGCGGCTTCGGCGCTGCTTCCGGGACTGGTGGTGGCTTCGACCGGTTGAAGACTGATCCAGCAGCTCCATTTGTGGGGCAAGCGAAGGCCCAATGTCGGCACTTGGCGGGCGTCGTGATGCAGCATGACTTCTCCTGCCTTCTGCAGCAGCAAGAGGGCAAGTGGTTCGAGGCGCACGAGCTGCGTTTGCACTGCCGGGTGGTTTTGGAGGCTGCTGGCCTCCGCGGGCAAACGGGAGAGATGCAGGCGGAAGAGGGCATTTTTCGGGACGAGAGCGAGCTGGCAGGTCAAGAGACTGCGGAGCAATTGTCGGAGTTGTGGGGCTGGCGGGGCGTTTTCGGGGAGTGGGTTGGCAGAGTCGAGCTGAAGGGTGATGTGCCGGTTTTCGAGCTGGGCTGCAAAGGCGCGGATCACACTTTCACAGTGGTCGTGAAGTTCGGAGGCTGTGATGGACGCTGGTTCAGCGGCAGGGCGCTGAAGCCAGAGGTCTTCGAGTCCTTCGACTTGGTGGAGGCTGTGCTCGATTTCCTGCCGGATGGAGCGCACCGCCTCGGACTGGTTTGGGCTGAGAGGACCGAGGATGCCTTCGGCCAGCGTTTCAGCCTGCGCTGAGATGGCGGCCAGGGGGCCTCGCAGCTTGTGGATCACGGAGGCGAGGTGTTCCTGGGATAAGGGTTGGGCCATTGGAAAAATGGGCATGGAATTGGGTGATGCAGGTGCGGTGGATGCCTGACTAAATGTTTCTTTATTCTCGGGGGCTGAACGTCCTGTTTCAAGAATGACGGTTATAGTTCTTGGGTCTGAATCAGCCCTTTTCCACCGTCTCATGTCTCCATCCTTATCGCATCCTTCCGCCAGCGTTTCTTCGCGCCCCCTTGCTCTGCTGGTGGAGGACCATGATGGCTACCGGCGGATCGTCCGCCAGGCGCTCGAGTGCTTTCTGCCTGAGTGGACGGTTTGCGAAGCAGATGGTGTGCGGTCAGCGGTTGAAATGCTGGGCCAGACCGGGGCGGACGTGCTGGTTTGCGATTTGATGCTTCCAGATGGCACCGCGGCAGATCTGGTGGACCAGCTTTCGGCCCTGAAGTGCGATCAAACCCAGGTCATCGTTTTCAGCAATCATTCCGCGGAGGCACTGGAACCTCTTCGAAACCATCAGCAGGTGCGCGGGTGCCTGATGAAGGAGCGTGGATTGAAGGAACTGGCGCTGATGATCGAACAAACAACACCCCGCTGAGGTCCTCTGCTGCCTCTGTGAACTGCCACCCCTTTCCCTAGAATGTCCGAAATGCTTCCCAAGTCCGACAACCCCGGTGTGTGGCATCGCGAGATTTTTGACTCGATCCATGATGCTGTCTTTGTGCATGATCCGGTGACCGGCCGGATCGAATCGATGAACCGCCGCGCTGAGGCGATGTGGGGCATCCGCCGTGAAGAGGTGGGCATGCCTACGATTGGCGAGATCAGTGCCAATGTGCCGCCTTACACCCAGGTGGAGGCATTTGCGTGGATCCGCCGGACGATGGAGGAGGGGCCGCAGTTGTTTGAATGGCAGGCGCGGCATGCCGAGGGGCGGGTTTTCTGGGTGGAGGTGAACCTGTGCCGGGCCGATGTGGGGGGCAGAGCGACGGTGCTGGCGACGGTGCGCGACATCACGCGGCGGAAAAAGGCGGAGGAAGAGCTGCGGCGCAGTGAGGAGAAGTTCCGTGCCGTGCTGGGCAACACCAAGGATCCTGTTTACTGCCTGAATCTGCCGACGCTGACCTATGAATACATCAGCCCGGCGGTGGAGCAGGTGCTCGGATTCACGATGGAGGAGTGCATGGATGGTGGCCTCGATTTTTTCCGGTCCAGAATTCATCCGGATGATCGAGAGCATTTTGAGAAAAGGATGACGGCATTGCTGGCGGGGGGCACGGAGCCGCAGCCGGCGGTGGAGTATCGATTTGCCCACAAGAAGCGTGGCTATCGCTGGATCAGTGACACACGCTCTCTCGTGCATGATGCCGCGGGGCTTGCCGTGGCGATCATCGGGAATCTGC
>CALMTT010000278.1 GCA_937872615.1 uncultured Verrucomicrobiaceae bacterium
GTGTGGGACGCATGGAACGAGCCCGATCAGGTCGACCAGTGGTGGGGACCGCGCGGGTTCACGATCACGCATCATTCCAAGGACCTCCGGCCCGGCGGCATCTGGCACTACACGATGCACGGCCCCGACGGGACGGACTGGGTCAACAAGACGCTGTACCACGAGGTCGAGACGCACTCGAAGATGGTGTACGACCATGGAGCCACGGATGATCGTCCGCCACTGTTTCGTGTGGAAGTAGAGTTTGCTGAAGTAGACGGGAAGACTTCGCTGGAAATGCGAATGATCCTGGCGACCGCTGAAGTAGCAGAGCAAACCCGCATCTTCATCAAGAAAGCTGGGGGAAACGCCACCTGGGATCGTCTGGGAGAATATCTGGAAAAGCAGTCGAGCGGTATCGAGAAGTTCATCATCAATCGATCGTTTGCGGTGCCCGTTGAGCAGCTATTCGAGATGTGGACGACCCCGAATCACATTGCGAAGTGGCTGCCACCGGCGTGAACGCCATCTCCGTGGGTGCTCTCACGCACTCCGCGAGAGCTCTCGATCTCGCACTCGACATCCTCAGCGAGGACGCGTGAGGCTCACGCTTTTCAGTTTGGCATCGTAAACTGGCCCGTGGGCACTTCGAAGCTCCCGGCGGCGGCCTCCGAGGCACGGCGCTTGCGTTTGCCACCGACAAAGGCGGGGCGGAAAGGCTGCTTGCCAGCGTTTTTCAGCGCTTGGATTTCTTCCTCGCTCGCCCCTTGGGCTCGGAGGCGGCTGGCTTCATAAAGTCGGTTTCTCTGAATCTCTAACATGGGGGGTTGGGGACGCTCAGCCGCAGAGGGCGAAAGGCGTGTTCAAAACTGCCCTGTGCGCAACAGCACGAGGGTGCAAGCTTCTTCACACGCGATTCCCGCAGCGATCAAAGACTCTTCCAACGCCGCATTCTCCGTGCCTGGATTGAAGATCACCCGGCGCGGTTTCAGCGCGATGAGTTTGTCTTTCAACGTCAGCGAAATTTGCGGACCGACATACAGCGTGACGGTATCCACCGGCCCGGAAATGGCACTCACATCGGCCACGACGGGCACGCCTTCGATCTCGGCGAGCCTTGGATGCACCGGCACGACCTCGTGGCCATGCTGGCGGAGGAGGAGCTGCGCCTGGTGGCCGTAGCGTTCGGGATTGTCACTGGCGCCGATGATCACGACGCGTTCGGTTTGAGAGTGGCTCATGGCTTGGAATCGTCTTCGTCGAGGTGGAAAAGATGCAGCGCCCGGTGCGCCAGCGGAGCCAGCACCATGCCCATGACGGTGATGGCCACCAGCCCGCTGAACAGCGCATACGCGGAGGCAAACAGCTTCGCCGCGTCCGACTCCAGCGGTGCCACCGGGCCCATGCCGCCGAGTATCATCGAGGCGTTCAGCACGCTGTCGATCCAGCTCATCTCCGCGATGTAATGGTAGCCAAGGATGCCCGCGCCGAGCGAAAGGCCCACGAGCATCATCGCCGCGATGAAGTAGCGCAAAAAGCGCCACAGGAAGATGTGACGTGCGGCGAGGGGTTCGTGTCGGGACTCAAACATGGCGCATCATCCCGGCGTGCCGCGCCTTTGCAACCGCGCCGCATCCACCGGCGGCCTGCTCTGGCGTGCGTTTGTGTCCCCGCCGCTTGTCTTGACGTGCAAGAACCGGCCTCACCACCTAGTTTGACCTTCTCCAACCGCATGAAACCTCTCGCCGTCCTGCTTTGCCTCGCTGCTGCTGCCTCCGCCGCAGACCTCAAGTTCAAGAAATTCACCCTCACGGAGGAGTTTGTGGCCGAAGGGGCCCACTTCGCCGATTTCGATCACGATGGCGACAACGACATCTGCTCCGGCCGCTTCATCTGGAAGGGCCCGGACTTCAAGGAACGTGTGAGCTTTGCGCCGAAGTTCGAAAAGGAGCCCTACGACCCCGCGAAGGGCTACAGCGACTTCTTCCTGACCTACACCTACGACTTCAATGGCGACGGCTGGAGCGACATCCTCGCCTACTCGTGGCCGGGCAAGGAGACGTGGGTCTTCGAGAATCCGCAAAACAAAAAGGAGGAGTGGACGCGCCACACCATCTTTGACGTCACCGACGGCGAGTCGCCCGACTTCCGCGATGTGAATGGCGATGGCAAACCAGAGATCCTCGCGCACTCCAGCAGCGGCAAGCAGCCCTCCACCGATGGCCAGCTCGGCTATGTGGAGATCGATTGGAGCAATCCCTTCGGCAAAGCCCGCTTCCGCCCGATCACGCCGAAATCGCCGGAGAACGACAAGAAATACTTCCGCTACACCCACGGCTACGGCGCCGGCGATGTGAATGGCGACGGCCGCACCGACATCCTCGACAAGGAAGGCTGGCGCGAACAGCCCGCGGACACGAAGGCGGACAGCGATTGGAAATTCCACCCGCAGCTCTTCACCGTGCCCGGCGGCCGCGGCGGCTCCTTCCTGCTCGTTTACGACGTGAACGGCGACAAGCGCAATGACGTCATCACCGGCTACGACGCGCATGGTTATGGCTTCGGCTGGTTCGAGCAAAACGCGGACGGCAGCTTCGCCGAGCACAAGCTGATGGGCAGCACCGTCGAGGAAAGCCCCGTCGGTGTGAAATTCAGCCAGCTTCATGCCATGCAGCTCGCCGACATGAATGGCGACGGCGTCATGGACGTGGTCACCGGCAAGCGCCGCTGGGCCCACGGGCCGCTCAAAGACGACGAACCGAACGCCGCGCCGGTCCTCTACTGGTTTGAAATCCAGCGCGATGGCAAAGGCGGCGCGAAATTCATCCCGCACCTCATCGACGACAACAGCGGCGTCGGCACCCAGGTGACTCCCGGCGACGTGAACAAGGACGGCAAAATGGACGTCGTCATCGGCAACAAGAAGGGCGTGTTCGTCTTCCTGCAGGAGTAGGGCCGGGATCGATGGAGTAATGGAGTGCTGGAGTATTGGATGGGCAAAAATCCATCACTCCAATACTCCAGCACTCCATTCCCCATCCCCCGCTCACTCGCGACGCTGCGCCCACTTCTTGCCCCGCGAGAGTGCTCGCAGCGTCTCGGCGAGGCGTTTGGCGATGGTCTCCGGCTGTTTGGCCGTGCTGATCCACACTTTGTATTCGCGCTGGTAGGTCGGTTTGAGCGTTTCGAAGAACGCGGCGGCCTTCTTGTCCTTTTTGAGGCCTTTGGCCAATGCTTCGGGCATCGGCCACTCCTCGCGTTTTTTTGGCGGCGGAGGTTTCGAGGTCTCATCGGCATCCAAAGCCACCGCGGCATGCAAAAGCCGTCGAAGCGCCTGCGCATCGAGTTTGTCGAGCGAGGTGACACGAATCGAGAGAATGCTCGTGTTCGATTCGCCGCCAGTGAAGAGCTTGGTGACATCACGCAGCTCCGTGCCGCGGAAGAAGGTGATGCCGAGATGCTTTTGGCAGGCGCTGAGGCCGCACACGAGCTTTCGCCCGGTGAAACAGAGCATGTGCCATTTGATCGCCTCGCTGAGGTCCGGCTCCCAGCGTTGAATCCATGCCCGCACCTGCCGCGCCATCGCCTGCGAGGCCTCGGGAGCGAGGTCGAGCCAGGTTTCGGGATCGCGGGTGGGCGTGCGGGAGCAGTCCATGCAGGTTTTTAGTTCGCCCGGCAGCCTTCGCGTTTTATGAAGGCCCTTTCAAGCGCATGCCCACTGAACCTTCACCCCCGCCGCAGCTCAAAGACTGGTTTGATGAAGCCCGCCATCGCAGCCTCGCGAAGGCGCTTTCGAAAATCGAAGCCCGTTTCGATGCCAAAACCTTCCTCCAGCTCGTGCTCGAAGGTCTCGACGAGCGCAGCCTGATGCAGCGCCTGCATCAATGCGCCATCGCCACCGAGGCCGCGATGCCTGGCGACTACCGCCGGAAAGTCGCCGTGCTGCAAAAGCTCGCGCCGCAGATCGGGCACGAGTTCGTCAGCATCTACCTGTGCGATTTCACGGCCACCTTTGGCCTCGATGACTTCGATTTCTCGATGGAGGCGCTGCGCTTCTTCACCTGCTTCGGCTCCGCGGAGTTCGGCGTGCGGCCCTTCATCGCCGCGGATCAAAAGCGGGCCTTGAAGACGATGCATCGCTGGACCGCCGACGCGGATGAAAAGGTGCGCCGCCTCGCCAGCGAAGGCTCGCGGCCGCGTCTGCCCTGGGGCATGCAATTGAAGTCCCTCGTCCGCGATCCCGAGCCGACCGGCGTCATCCTCGAAGCCCTCAAAGACGATGCCTCCCTCTTCGTCCGCCGCTCCGTGGCGAACCATCTCAACGACATCACCAAGGATCATCCCGAGCGTGTGATGGCCCGTCTTGAAACGTGGGACCTGCAAAGCGAGCCGCTGCGCTGGATCGCCAAGCACGCCTGCCGCACGCTCATCAAACGCGGCCATCCACGAGCCTTGAAGCTCTTTGGTTTCGGCCAAAAAGCCGAGCTGGAGGCCACGCTGAAACTCTCTCCCACCCAGCTCACCCTTGGCGACCGCCTGCAAATCACCGCCGAGATCACTTCGACCGCCTCCAAGTCCCAACGCCTCGCCATCGACTACGTCATCCACTACGTGAAGGCCCGCGGAGCCGCGTTTGAAAAGGTCTTCAAGTGGACTGAGATCGACCTGCCGGTCCATGACAGCCTCGTTTTGACCAAATCGCAGGTCATCCGTGATTTCACCACCCGCAAACACCACCCCGGCCACCACCGCGTCGAGCTCCAGATCAACGGCGCCCGCGTGGCTGCGGCAGGTTTTGATCTGAAGTGAGGCGGAGCGGCATTTCGCCTGCCTGCAGCGGTTCATTCAAAAAGTGAGTCTGTGATTTCATTCCATCCCTCCACTTTCGGTGTGATCTGTGTATTCCGTTGTCGTACTTTCCGGTTTCCAGGTTGAACGGCTTCCCAAACGCTTTCCCGTCACCCGCTAACCGGCAGTGGTTTCCCAGGCATCTCGCTGTTGCTGCCGTTTGGGTAGTCGTTTCCCAACTCGGGCTGCTCGTGTGCGGCGAGGATCATGGCCCCATGTAACGATACTGCGGCACCGTCTTCTTCGCACCGAGAAGGTTCGTATAGGAATAGACACCATCGGGGATCAGGGTTGCCATGAGAGACTGTTTGTCCGCCACACCACGCAGTCCCACGACATGAATGAATTGATCCACATCAGGCGTGCCAGGATCAAACTTCAACAGGTGCCAGCCCTCTTTGCGGCCCGGTACATGGCCGTCTGCCAGCACACCCTTGTCGGTCACTTGAAACACCCGCAGGGAAACCCTTACCTTCGCGGCCTCGATGGCTTTTGCCTCCGCGTCCGCCCGCTGCTGGCCCGCAATAGCCGCGTTCTCCGCTTGCATCGTCTCCAACCTCTTCCGGGCCGCCGTTCTTTGACGGTCCTCTAGATCCATCTCTTCAGCAATCAGCCTCGTGGCCGCATCCTCATCACCAAAGCCGTGCCGCTCACGGATGTGCTTGGGAAACAGCGCCAGCGGCAGCTCCGCCACCCCCCCACTGTGAATGAACTTTAACATCAAGGGAGACGCACGTGTAACCTTCACCTCTCGATACACCTGTCTTGGCGTGGTAATAGAGATGAAGTTCATCCCATTACCACCCTCCGGCTCCTCGACAGAGTAGAGAGCTGGATCATCCGGCGTGGCCGCCGCTGACATCTCCTTCTGCTTCTCCTGGCCGGTGATGCCGGAGATGAAGCGGATCACGTCACACGCCTCAGCTAGTGCCGTCCGCAACTCCTCCGCGCTTGCCTCCTGCTTTTGCCTCAGCTCGTGAAGGCGACGCACCTTGGCCACCAGCGCCGGATCAGGCTCGGCAAAAGGATCGTATTCAGCAGCGGTCGCACATGGCGCTAAGACCAACAACGCGATGAGGGTAAGGAGAAGAGCGGGCTTCATCAAAGGCATTATTCGACAGGTCACATTTTTTTCAACTAGGCTGTCATCAACGATTTGGGCATGAGCAGGTTCACAACTACGCCAGCGCCTCCTGGAGCATCTCCTTCAGCCGGGACATCTTTCTTTCGGCGGTCTCAGTGCGCGCATGCCACGCATCGGTCACACTTCTCACACTCTCTTCGCAGGCTGGCTCAGGCTGACGCGGCGTGACATGTAGCTCGGAATTCCGATTCCGAGCTGGTGCCTTCGCGGAATCGGAGTTCCGCACTACATCGCCGACGAAGTTCACCCTGAGCAACGCGTGCGTATCAAGGCACTGCGGTCGATTTTTGCCATGAAAACGCCCCTTATCCTCCTCGCCGCCTTTGCCTCGCTCGCTCACGCCGTTTGAACGACCTCCGAGACATCTCCCCGGCCCCTCATGCCATTTGAACGACCTCCGAGACATCTCCCCGGCCCCTCACGCCGCTTGAACGACTTCCGAGACATCTCCCCGGCCCCTCACGCCGCTTGAACGACCTCCGAGACATCTCCCCGGTCGCTCACGCCGTTTGAACGACCTCCGAGACATCTCCCCGGTCGCTCATGCC
>CALMTT010000279.1 GCA_937872615.1 uncultured Verrucomicrobiaceae bacterium
AGTGGTTCTCCGGCAACATCGGCTTCCACCACATCCACCACCTCAGTCCGCGCATCCCGAACTATCACCTGGAGCGCTGTCACAATGCGAACCCGCTGTTTCAGGAGGTGCAGCCCATCACGCTGCTGCAAAGCCTGAAGTTGATCAATCTGCGCCTCTGGGACGAGGAGACCCGCAAGCTTGTTGGCTGGGAAGGCCTTCACGAGGCGAGGGCGTAAAAGTCTTTCGATGAGATCACGGGTCGGCTGGAGCAGCCGGCCCGTTTTTTGTCAGCTCAATCCCGCTCCCGGACGCAGCCAGTAGAGCACGCTCATGCGCACGGCGATGCCGTTTTCGACCTGGGTGTTGATGAGCGATTTCTCATAGGCCATGCCCGCATCGGTGATTTCGACGCCGCGATTGACCGGGCCGGGATGCATGACGTGCAGTCCACGCTCGCGGATGATCTCGACGCGTTCGTTGGTGAGGCCGTAGTGCTTGTGATACTCGGCGGCGTTCGGAAAAAACGGCTCGTCGAGGCGCTCGCTCTGCACGCGGAGGAGGTAAACGACATCTGGCTTCCAATCGAGAGCATCACGCCAGTTGCCGAACTGCGGGATCTCCGTAGGCACCTCGCGTGGCATCATGGAGCCGGGTGCTAGATAAGCCACCTGCATGCCGAGACGGCGGAAAATGAGGCTGGTGCTGCGGGCCACACGGGAGTGCTGGATGTCACCGACGATGAGGGCGCGGCAGCCGCGGAGGTCTTTGTGCACCTCTTTGAGCGTGAAGGCATCGAGCAAGGCCTGCGTGGGATGCGCGTGCCAGCCATCACCAGCGTTGATCACGCTGGCGCGGGTGTTTTTGGCGATCAGGCTGGGGATGCCGGCCTGCTTGTGGCGGACGACGATGTAGTCCACGCGCATGGCCTCGAGCGTTTCGACGGTATCGAGCACGCTCTCGCCCTTCACGACGCTGCTGGATTCGATGTCAAAGTGCGTGACGTCCGCGGAGAGACGGCTGGCGGCCACTTCAAAGCTGGAACGGGTGCGGGTGGAGGGCTCGTAGAAGAGCGTGAGCACCGTCTGGCCGCGAAGCGGAGGCACCTTCTTCACGCTGCGTTTGAAGAGGTCTTTGAAGGACACCGCGTTCTCCAGGACGAACTTGATCTCGTCATCCGTGAGGGAGGCGATGTCGAGGAGGTCTTTGCGGGGCGTGAGGGTCATCGGCTGGAGGGCTGGGTTTCGATGGTGCAGGAGTCGCCGGCTTGATCGACTTCATCAAAGCGCACCGCCACACGCTCGCCGGGTTGGAGCGTGACCTTCAGCGCGGCAAAGTCCGGCTGCACCGGTAGTTCGCGACCGCAGCGGTCCACGAGCACGGCGAGTTGCACGCGTTTCGGGCGGCCGAAGTTGTAAAGCTCGTCGAGGGCGGCACGCACGCTTCGGCCGGTATAGATCACCTCGTCGCACAGGATCACATCGAGCCCGTCGAGGTCGAAGGGAATCTCGGAGCCTTCGAGCTTGGGCACCATTTGGAAGGTGCTGAGGTCATCGCGATACTGAGTGATGTCGATCGTGCCCACGGGTGGTTTGGGGCGGCCGAGCTTCGCGATCTCATCGGCGAGGCGTTTCGCGAGCGGGACGCCGCGGGTGAAGATGCCTGCGAGGGCGATGGGTTCGCCAGCGGGATGCGCTTCGCAGATCTTCCGGGCCAATTCAGCAATACTCTCGGCCATCTGGGCTTTGGTGAGCAGGGTGCGGGAGGCTTCAGGCATGGGAAAATCGTGCGCGGATCGTCCGCTGGATCGTCGTGTT
>CALMTT010000280.1 GCA_937872615.1 uncultured Verrucomicrobiaceae bacterium
ACTCAATCGAAATTCATCCGCCGCATCACCGTGCCGATCCATTTCTGGCATGGCAAACAGGACCGGAACATCGACTGGACCTACACGCAGCGGCTCGCCTCGCTGATCCCGCATGCCGTGGCGCACTTCTCTGAACACGATGGGCACTACTCGCTGCCAGTCACACACGCAGAGCAGATCCTCACCACCGCCATGCAGAAAAACACGCCACCTTCCGAAAGGCCCGGCGGGCTCATGACGAACATCCTGCACTCCTTGAAACGCTGATGTCTCTCTCCGCCGAAGAACGCGCCATCTACGAATGGCAGATGTGGGTGCCCGGTGTGGGCGAGGAAGGCCAGCTCAAGCTCAAAAACGCCAGCGTGCTCGTCTCGCGAGTCGGTGGACTCGGCGGACTCGTGGCACTCGAACTTGCCGCTGCGGGTGTCGGGAAACTTGTGATGGCTCACGGCGGCGTTTTGCAGCCCTCCGACCTCAACCGCCAGCTCCTGCAAACCCACGATCACATCGGCAAACCTCGCATCGAGTCCATCGTGCGCCGTTTGAAGGACCTCAATCCACGCTGCGACATCATCGGCGTGCCTGAAAACGCCAGCGAGACCAACGCGGATGCTCTCGTCGCTCAAGCCGACATCGTCGTCGATGCCGCGCCGATGTTTCAAGAGCGCCTCGCCTTAAACGCGGCCGCTTTTCGAGCCGGCAAACCGCTCGTCGAATGCGCGATGCACACGCTGGAGGCTAGCGTGACCACCTTCGTGCCGGGAAAAACCGGCTGCCTCGCCTGCTACATCCCCGAAGTGCCGCCCACGTGGAAACGCCAGTTTCCCGTCTTCGGTGCCGTCTCCGGCACCGCCGCCTGCATCGGCGCGATGGAGGTCATCAAGCTCATCACCGGCATCGGCAGCACGCTGCAAGGCGAGCTGCTCTCGATGAACCTCAGCACGATGCAGTTCCGCAAGGTGCGACTACCCAAGCGGACGGATTGTCCGGTGTGCGGAGCACGCTGATTACTTCCGCAGCAGGAGCACCAAGGCCACGGCCAGCAGGCCGAAGCCACCCCACAGCATCCATGGAGTGCCTTCAACGCTCTTCGGTGCCTCAACGGCCACTTGAGTCGTTTCCGGCACTTGGGGCTTTGTTTCGGCAACGACTGGTTTGACGCCGCTTTGACGCTCCGAAGCCGTTTGCTCCAAAGTCTTCATCCAATCGACATTCATGAGCAGGTCCCAGCCGGGGTTTTCATTCTTCACACGGCAGGAACAGCGGCCAATCAAGAACATGCAGGCATCTTCAAGGCCCGTGTCATCAAGCTGGCTCATCTGCCAGGCACCGAGCACGCGGCCACGGCCAAACACCGCCGCGGCGAAGGGCTTGGTGGCATCCACTTTGCCTTCCGGCCCCGCCAGCATGGCGATGAGCGGCTTCTCC
>CALMTT010000281.1 GCA_937872615.1 uncultured Verrucomicrobiaceae bacterium
ATGTGGAGCCGGCGTCGGATGCGGTGCGGCTGCATCTGCTGCATTTGATCGCGGCGCACCACGGTGCGCTGGAGTTTGGATCGCCCGTGCTGCCGAAAACGCCGGAGGCGGTGGCGCTGCATCATGTGGATAACATTGACGCGAAGCTGGAGATGTTCCGCAAGGCTTACGAGACCGGCAAGGAACTGGCGCCGGGCATCATCGAGAAGTTTGTGCCATGGCCGGTGAACATCGTGGCGCCGCTGCCGATGGTGCCGCCACCTCCGCCGCCTGCCGAGTGATCACGGCTTGTCCTGCTTCGAGGGGTCGAAGTAGATGCGGACGTCGGCGTCTTTGATGCCGAGGATGTCCTGGGCGCGTTTGAGGGCGTTGCGGGTGGAGAGATTGGGGTTCGCGGGGCTGGCGAGGAAGATGTTGTCCCGCCCGACGACATCGACGAGGCCGGAGTTCTTGAGCACGCGATACACATCCTTGCTAGCGCCGCTGATGATGAGGTGGCGTTCATCGGCGCGGAGCACGCGGAGGAGCTCTTCGAGGGCGAGCACGCTGGTGGCATCGAGGTGGCGGGCGTTTTTGAGCCGCAAGACGATGATGCGCAGGTTCGGGTCGGCAAAGGTGCGCTGGATCTGCGTGCGGAAGAGCTCGGCCGCGCCGAAGAAGAGGTCGCCCTCGACATGCACGATGGAGATGGAGGGATGCTGGCGGCCCTTGCTGGCCTCGGCGAGGTTGCCTTCCTCGTTAAAGGAGTACTCGACGAGTTGCGGCCGGCTGGCCTTGCGAAGGTAAAGAATGACCGAGACGGCCACGCCGAGGAAAATGGCCACGTGCAGCGGCAGCATGCAGGTGGCCGCGAGCGTGATGACAAAGACCACCGCGTCTGAATTCGTCGCCTGGAGGCAGATGCGCATGTGGCGCTTGTTGAAGAGCGACACGGCGACGCAGACCACAAGCGCGGCCAGGGCCGCACGAGGGATGTAGGCGACCGCGGAGCCGAGCGTGAGGGCGCCTGCGAGGCAGAAGAAGCCATTCCACATGCTGGCAAAGGGCGTGCGGGCTCCGCTGAGGTAGTTCAACGCCGAACGCGTGAGCGAGCAGGAGGCCGGCATGCCACTGAGGTAGGCACACGCGAGGTTTGCGGCACCGAGGCTGAGCATGTCCTGGTTTTGATCCACGCGATGACCGCTGCGGCTGGCGAGCGTGCGGCCCATGACGCTCATCTCCATCGTGGCTAGGAAGGCAATGGCGAGCGCGAGGCCGAAAAGGCGGCTCGATTCAGTGAGGGCGTTCGCCGAGACGAAGTCGGGGAAAACGGGCAGCAGCTCCCGCCAAGTGAACGTGGCATCCGAGAAGGTGGTGACACGGATGCCAAAGCCAGCGAGCGCCCAGAAGCCGAGCGACACGACGATGAGTGTGATCGCAAACACCGGCCAGCGCGGGCGGAGGATTTTGACCACAAAGTACACGATCAGTGTGAAGGCGGCGCAGAGCACGCTGCCCCAGTCCGCATTTGTGAGATGCGTGAGGATGCGGAAGAGATGCCCAGGCAGAGTGATGGCCGGCGTGAGGCCATCATTGAGCACCTCTTTGGAAATGCCGAGCACGACGGGGAGCTGGCTGGCGGTGATCAGCATGGCCGCGCCGGTCACATAGGCCACGACGACGGTGCGGCTGATGTATTGCGTGAGGTCCGCCACGCGTAAAAACGCTCCGGCGAGCAGCAGCGCCGCGGTCATGAAGACGAGCAGCGGCATGGCGCTGAGGCGGTCGAGATGCGGATAGGCGGAGAAGTAGGAGAAGACCATGAACGCGGTGGCGTTCGTGGGGCCGAGGATGGTCTGCCGCGAGCTGGCGAGCAGCGGCGCGACGATGGCCGCGA
>CALMTT010000282.1 GCA_937872615.1 uncultured Verrucomicrobiaceae bacterium
ATAACCGAATACGGAAAATTGATTCGCAAGGGATTGTGACGACTATCGCCGGGAACGGAACCGACGGAACAACCGGCGATGGCGGCCCCGCCCTGGACGCACAGATTTCGGCTCCTCACAGTTTGGTCTTTGACACCCAAGGGAATTTATTTT
This sequence comes from uncultured Verrucomicrobiaceae bacterium, assembly GCA_937872615.1. Lineage (GTDB taxonomy): Bacteria > Verrucomicrobiota > Verrucomicrobiia > Verrucomicrobiales > Verrucomicrobiaceae > Prosthecobacter. Next base: position 154 of record CALMTT010000282.1, read on the forward strand.
TTTGCACGCAGGAGCGGATCCGCAAAATCACTGCGACCGGAACGATTTCCACTTTCGCCGGGGGCGGGGCGGATTTCTACAACTTCGGGAGCCCGCAGGTGAACGCGAACCTGGTGCTGGCGCGGTTCGGGACCGTGGGCGGCGGGCTGGGGAACCAGGTGTCGGCGCCGTACGCGACGGTGGCCGGGGGTGAAGCGGGGCGGATCGGGGCCAACGGCGGGTTCTCGTTCATCGGCTCGGGGTTCAACAACTACATCGGGAGCAACTCCTCCGTGCTCGTGGGCGGGCAGGCCAACAGCATCGCCGACTCGGCGAACCCCTTCGCGATGGCGGTGCTGGCGACGATCCTCGGCGGCGCGGACGTGTCGCGCGCGATCGTGTTCACCCGCACCAAGCACCGCGCCGACCAGGTGACCCGCCATCTGCAGGCCGCCGGCATCGGCGCCGCGGCGATCCACGGCAACAAGTCGCAGAACAACCGCGAGCGGGCGCTCGGCGGCTTCAAGGACGGCACCACCAAGGTGCTGGTGGCCACCGACATCGCCGCCCGCGGCATCGACGTCGACGCGGTCAGCCACGTCGTCAACTTCGACCTGCCCGACGTGCCCGAGACCTACGTCCACCGCATCGGCCGCACCGCGCGGGCCGGCGCCGAGGGCCAGGCGATCGCCTTCTGCTCGGCCGACGAGGTGGCGAACTGGCGCGCCATCGACTGGGAGAGCGTCAGCCTGTGGAATCCCGATTGGAAGGTCAACGCGCCCGATTTCGAGCGCACACCGGTCAAACTGGCCGAATACCACGGCAAAACGAACGTGCTGCTCATGCATCCGTTCACGGACAAGAAGACGCCCGCGAGCCTGGAGCGCCAGATGAAGGTCGAGAAGACCAAATTGAAGTTCAGCGTGGCTGCCGATGATCGTGGTGATTGGCTCGCGAAGGTCATCATCAACGGTCAGGAGGTCAAAGCCGTGACCGTGGACCACGAAAAGCCACGCTGGAAGACCGTGGAGGTCGATTTGGCGAAGTGGAAGGGCCAGGACATCACCCTGCGCCTCGAAGCACACGCGAACGGCTGGGCCTGGGAGTTCGCCTACTGGCACGGCATCACGCTGGAGTGATGCTTGGATCTCACGCCACGGCCACCATCGGCACGCTGAGCTTTGCCACGCTGGACTCGGCTGTCTGGAAAAAGCTCACCTCACCGGTCGTCACATCGTAAAGAGCACCGACGATGGCGATCTTGCCTTCCAGCACGAGCTTGTCGAGCGTGGTGCTGCGCTGGCGGATGGTCTTGATGGTGCGGATGACGTTGAGGCGGGAGATTTCGTTCGTGTAGGCAGCTTTTTCACCAGGAGCCCACGCATCGGGCTTTTTGAGCGTGGCGGGATTGATGGCCTGCTGAATTTCCGTGACGAGACCGTCGAGGTTCGCACACGGCGTTGCCTCGCTGGCTTTTTTCGCGGCGACGAGCAGATCGACAGCGGCATTCACCGCGCCGCAGCTCGTGTGACCGAGCACGACGATGAGCTTTGATCCCACCACGGCGGTGGCGTATTCCAAACTGCCGAGCAGCTCGGCGGTGGCGATGTTTCCAGCCACACGGGCGCTGAAGATGTCGCCGAGGCCGAGGTCGAAAACGGTCTCCGCAGGCGCTCGCGAGTCGATGCAGCCAAGGATGGCGGCCATGGGGAACTGCCCGGTGGATGTGGCGGTGATTTGACGGCCAAAGTCACGCTGGATGCGCTCGCCCGCGAGGAAGCGCTGGTTTCCAGCCTGCAAAATCTCCAGCACGGACTGCGGGGTGAGGCCGCTCTGCACCTCACGGCTCGTGTAGTCGATGAACTGCACGTAGTCGTCGAAGAAATTGTGGTCCTTCATGCCGATGAAGCTCACCTCGATGCCGCGGGCGGGCGCGGTCTTGTCGCGCAGATCGGAGAGCAGGTCGCGGATGTCCGGGTCGATGAAATCGGTGCCGCGGGCGTCGATGAGCACGCGGCCGCCGCGTGGCACGCTGAAAAAGACTTTTTCCAAAGCAGCGCGGTTCAGGAAGCTCACCTGGTTCGCCAGCTCGATGCGCAGCACATCGCCCATGGCGTGCTTTTCCATCACACGGCGCAGCGGGCGGCGCAGATTGCTGTGCAGGATGAAGAGAATGCTGCTGCCGAGGCCGATGAGCACGCCCGTGAGCAAATCGGTGAACACAATGGCGCTGATCGTGATGAAGAAAGGCAGGAACTGCGGCGCTCCCTCGGTCCACATTTCTTTGAAGAGTTTCGGGCTGGCCAGCTTGAAGCCGGTGGTGATCAAAATAGCTGCGAGAGCCGAAAGAGGGATCTCATTGAGCCAGTGCGGCACGGTGACGACGCACACGATGAGCAGCAGGCCGTGCAAAATCGCGCTGAGCTTCGTCCTGCCGCCGGAGTTGATGTTCACGGAGGAGCGCACGATGACGCTCGTCATCGGCAGGCCGCCGATGAGGCCGGCGATGAGATTGCCGGTGCCCTGCGCGACGAGTTCGCGGTTCGGCGGCGACTGGCGTTGATCGGGGTCGATCTTATCGACGGCCTCCAGATTGAGCAGCGTCTCCAGCGTGGCCACGAGCGCCACGGTGATCGCGGCTTTGAAGACGAGCGGATTGCTGAAGTGCTCCACACCGGGGAATTGCAGGAAGCCGAGGAAGGCTTTGAAGTCCCCCGCTGCGGGCACCTGCACGAGATGCGAGGCCTTCACCTCCCACGCGTGGCCCATCTTCCGCAGGATCAAATTGATCACGACACCGAGCACCACCACGATCAGTGCGGAGGGCACGGGCAGCTTTTTCAGCGCCTTCACCTTGTCCCAGGCCAGGAGGAACAAAACGGACGCGATGCCGATCAGCGCCGCGCCGGGCAGGATGTCCGAAAGCGTCGCCACGAGCTCGGTGAAGGTGTTTTCATGGTCTGGCTGCTCAAAGCTCATCTCGCCCTCCACATCGGCGTCATGGCCGAACACGTGCGGGATCTGTTTGAGGATCAAAATGAGGCCGATGGCGGCGAGCAGGCCCTTGATGACGCTCATCGGGAAAAACGAGGCGATGAAGCCCAGGCGGAAGGTGCCCATCAAAATCTGAATCACGCCCGCCATCGCCACCGCGGCCAAAAACGCCTCGAAACTGCCCAGCGCCGCGATTTGCGCCGCCACGATGGCCGTCAGACCTGCCGCAGGTCCGCTCACGCTCTTGTGCGAGCCGCTGAGGATGCCGACGACTAGGCCACCCACGATGCCGGAGATCAATCCAGAGAACAGCGGCGCATTCGACGCCAGCGCGATGCCCAGGCAAAGCGGCAACGCCACGAGAAACACCGCGATGCTGGCGGTGATGTCTTTCGGCAGGGTGACGGAGAGGGGCGCTTGGTTATGAGGCATGATGGAAAGTACACTGTGAACCGTCTGTTTGACGATTCCACTCTTTCAAAACGTCCCTTCGATCATTTCTAAGCATGCCTAAGCGCACCGGACGCTTTCTATGGCGCTAGCCGCTACACGTCCAACCAGCCAGCAGAGGCCGTGCGCCGCGTGATCACCCGCCCCTCATTCTCGATAGCGAAGAGGTGGAGCCAGCCGTTTTCGACGAGCTGACGCACGCTTTCGTGTTTGGCGATGACGGCGTCGATGTCGCTGCGCGGGGCTTCGATGAGGACGCTGAGGCGCACGGGCTCGTGCATCCAGGTCTCGCCGTTGTGGACGCTTTGCAGCGGCAGGCCGGCTTGCAGATCACCGCCGTTGCCTTGCTGGATGCCGAAGGTGCCGACGACGTTGTGCGTGACCTTGTTGCCGCTGCCCCAGAGGCGGTTGTTCACGGTGCTGGCGTAGTATTGGAGGTTGATCCAGTTCGCGACGACCATGGGAGCGGTCATGATGAGCTCGAGCGTGCTCTTGGTCGTGTCGGCGTGGTGGTTGTAGTTGTGCAAAAACACGCGTCCGCCGAGGTTGAGGTGCCGGGTGCGTTCGCGTGGCGCGGCGATGAAGGCGGCGTTGCCCGCGAGGCCCCACTCGGGCCGCACTTGCGACCAGTCGCGGCTGCGCTCATGGATTTTGCTGTCGAGCTCGGCCTCTGCGGCGCTGGCGAGGCCGAGGCTGGCGGCGCGTTGCTGGCGGCAGCGCTTGGAGCCTTCAGCGAGCCATTGCTGGAGCTGCAAGAGGTCCGCCTCGTGCGAGAGCGGCACTTTGTCGGCATCAAAGAGCGTGATGTGATCCGTGGTGGTGTCGTGCAGCGCGGCGATGAAGCGCGTGTCCTGCGGGATGCGGATGCCGTGGCCTTCCAGCACGCTGCGGACCATCGGTTGATTGAGGATGGCGGCGGCGACGCGGGCATTCGAGTCGCCTGCGTGACCTCCGCAGGCACCGCAATCGAGCCCGGCGGCATACGGATTGTTCGTGGTGTTGCTGCCGTGACCGCAGAGCATGACGAGGCGGCTGAAGTTCGAGGTGAGGCCCATGTTTTTCAGCGCACCGAGGGCGAGCTGCACCTGGTCCTCCGGCGGGATGCCGGCCTCCGGCTGCGTGTCATCGAGCGGATCGGGCACGATGCGTTTGTGCTCGTGCAGGTTCGGCGCGGCGCAGGAGGAGCAGCTGTGTGAGTCGTGTTTGCCGAGTTGAAAGCCATCCTTCACGAGTTTCCACGCGAAGCCGACTCCAGCGGCCTCGACGAAGCTGAAGCAGCTCACCGCGGAGGTTTTGAAGGCATTCCACGAGTGCGAGACGCGACGTCCGACCTGCAGCTTCTTCCGCGCGTCCTTTTCCTGCTCCGGTGTGGCCTGCGGCAGATGCTCGCGGATGCGATACTTTGGCGTGAAGAGCACGGGAACCTGCGAGCTGCCATGCCGCTGACCAAAGGGGATGTATTCGATGGGCATGCCAAAGAAGCCCGCGAAGCCCATCGTCTCGATTTCAGGCGATGCGGCCTCCAAAGACCGCCGCATCACCTCGGAGCGCACATCGATGCAAAACACGGCCTGCACGGCTTTCCGGTCTTTTGGATCACTTGCGTCTTTTGTGTCCTTTGAAGTGATCTTCGTGCAAAGTTCACGCTGAAAGCCCAGCTCGAGCGCGGCATGCCAGAGCAGTTGCGGGTCCTGCGGCGTGCTTTGTTCGAAGGCGAAGCTTTCGAGCCATTCCTCGCGCAGACCGGCCTCGTCGAACTGCCGAGCGAGCTGCGTTTCAAACACGAGCCGCACCGCGAGCAGATCGAGCAGCGATTCGTCATGCGTGCCGTGCATCGCTTTGTCGCGCACGCGATACTGAACGTAGCTGCTCCAGCCGGGCAGCGTCATCAAAAGACGGTGCAGGTAGTCCTCCACCTTCGCTGCGGGCACGCCGAGCAGGTCGAGCATCATGCTCACGGCCTCCGCAGTGCTCTCCGGCAGGCCGGTGACGACTTTGCGGAAGCTTTTGAAGCCGATAAGCTCCGGCGTGGCATCCACCAGCGCCGCCTGCCGCCACGCGGCGAAGAGCGACTGCTTCTTCCACGGCATGCGCCAGGCAGATTGACCTTCGTCAAAGTAAGCCGCGCACCATTTCGAGATTTCCTCCGTGATGAGCGTGCTCCAGCGGCCACCAAAGCGCGAGGTGGCGATGTCGGCGAGGCTTTGCAGCCCAGTGAAGGGCTCCGGCTGCGGATTCCGCAACCATGCGAGCAGATCGCCCGTGTTCATGCTCGATCCCGCATCGCGGATCGCCTCTGCGAGATCCGCGCTGGTGATGCGGCCGCTGGCGAACTGCTGCTGAAAGTAGTCCACGCCCATGAGCATGCTCTCGTGTGTCACGCGGCGCATGAGACCGCACACCTCGGTGAAAGGCTTGCCGGTGAGGCCGACGAAGGGATTCACGGCCACAAAACTGTGCAGCGGCCACAGCGGCGGCACGCGCAGGCAGGCATTGCGGGCATGGCGCAGCCAGTTTGGCTTGTCCGTGGCGACGACGGCTTTTTTGGCGACGAGGACTTCCGTGGCTGCTTCGAGGGTGGTGTTCATGGAAAGAGGATGGGTGAGGTGTTTCAGGCGATGAGCTTCTGCGTGATCCGATTGAAGAGCGTGCCGAGGTAGAAGCCGTTGCTGGCATGCACGTAGAGTCGTGCAAAGGCCGGGCGTGAGGCCCAGGCGGGCAGTTGCGATTGGAAGACGAGCACCGCGAGGAAGAGCAGCGCGATCACACACATCACCGCGTGCTCCACGCCGCTGCGCAGCGGCGCGTAGGCCGGCACGCTGGCCGCCAGCAGATGCTCAAAGCCCGCATGCAGCGCGAAGCACGCCGCCGTGGCCATCGCGACGAGTCCAATGCCGCGCAGGATCAATCTTTGCCGCATGCTGCTGCTCCACAGCGTCCACAGCAGGTGCGCCATCGCCATGATGAAGACCGCGATGAGCAGCGTGTGCCCCGGATCACTCTGCAAGCTCACGCCGAGCGCCATCGCGATGCCGAGACCGACCGCGATGGACACCGCGAGCGAACCAAGCACCACCAGCGGATGCGCCGCGGGCCGTCCGACGGGTGTCCAGGATGATTTGGCGAGATTCACCACGCTGCCGCTGCTCAGGAAGGCGTGCGCTTTGTAGAGCGAGTGCGCCACGATGTGCATCATCGCCAGCGCGAAGGCCCCGAGACCGCACTGCAGCATCATGAAGCCCATCTGCGCCACCGTGGACCAGGCGAGCGATTTTTTGATGCTCGTCTGCGTCATCATGATCACGCTCGCGAAGAGCGCCGTGAAGGCGCCGAGCAGCGCCAGCGTGTTCAGCGCCGTGGAGGATTGCGTCACCAGCGGACTCAGCCGCACGATGAGGAAGCCGCCCGCATTGATGATGCCCGCGTGCATCAGCGCGGAGACCGGTGTGGGCGTCTCCAGCGTGTCCGGCAGCCAGGAGTGGAAGGGGAACTGCGCGGACTTCAGCATCGCCGCCGCCACGAGCAACCCGGCCACGAGGCCCGCGTGCGGTCCTGCTGGATTCGCGAAGAGCTCATGAAACTCCCAGGTGCCATGCCCGCGCCACACCAGCACCAGCGCCGTGATCATGCAAGCGTCCGCCAGCCGGCTGATGATGAATTTTTTCCTCGCCGCGATCACCGCCGCAGGCCGCTCGCGATAAAAAGTGAGCAACTGATGCAAACTCAGGCTCGTGGCGATCCACGCCGCCGTGAAGAGCAGCAGATTGCTCGAAAGCACCAGCACCAGCACGCTCGCCAGAGTCAGCACCAGCCAGCGTGAGAAGGTCGCCTGCCGCGGATCGCCGTCGAGGTAGTTCACCGCGTAGCGGGTGACGATGACGCCCAGGAAACTCACCAGCACCAGCATCAGCGCGGAGAGCGGATCGGCCAGCAGCGCCAGCTTCGCCGGGCCCCAGGCCGCGAACTCCAGCCGCATCGGCCCCGCCATCATCACACCGCCCGCTAGGATCACCGCGGTGGCAAAGAACAGCCGCGCCACCCACGCCGCGCCCTCCGCAGCCAGCTTCCCCTCGCGCACCATCGTCCCGGCCACGATCGCGGTCACAAAGACCAGCGGAGTGATCCATTCGGGGGCTTCAAGCATCTGAGGCGAGGTCTGGGCAAGTGTCGTCATGGGGATGTTCGGGTTCACGAGCGCAGTTTATGGCCGCTCGCCTTCCTTCTCTCCAATTCATGTTTTGCCAGGAATCGTTCGCTTTGCTGAAAGCATGACGCCACGGCCGATTTCCGGCCGTGGCGTCCAAAAGACCTCTATCGTGCCTCAAGCGCCGCGGTTGTAGCCGCCGCCGAGGGCTTTGTAGGCTTTCACGAAGGCGCCGAGCTGCTGCTGCTTGAGTTCGACGAGGTCCATCTTGGCCTCGAGGGCATCGCGCTGGGTGAAGAGCACCTCGGTGTAGTCGGCGCGGGCGTTGTTGAAGAGCTGCGCGGCGATGGAGATGGAGTCGGAGAGCGCTTTCACCTGCTCGCTCTTTTTCTCGTAGCTCTGATTGAGGTTCTTGATCTGACTGAGCTGGTTCACCACCTCGACGTAGGCCTTCAGCACGGTCTGCTGATAGCTGTAGATGGCCGCGACCTGCTTGGCGCTGGCACCTTGATAGGCGGCCTGGATGGCGCTGCGATTGATGAGCGGTCCCGCGAGGTTCGCCGCCGCGCCGTAGATGAGCGAGGCAGGCGTGTTGAAGGCGGAGGACAAGGTGAAGGACTGCAGGCCGAGCGCGGCGCTGATGTTGAGCGCCGGATAAAACCGCGCGGCGGCAGCTTTCACGTCGAGTCCGGACGCGGCGAGCTCGAGTTCGGCCTGACGCACGTCGGGGCGGTTGCGCAGCAGCTCGGCGGGCAGGCCGGCGTGGATGCCGGTGAGCATGCGATGCTCAAATCCGGCCGCGCTGCGCTTGATGGGCTCGGGATAGCGGCCAGCGAGGTAGTTGAGCTTGTTCTCGGCCACGGTGATCTGCTGCTGCACCTCGAAGAGATGGCTCTGGTTTTTGAGCACCTCGGCCTCGAAACGCTTCACGGCGAGCTCGGTGACCTTCGCGGCATCTTTTTGCAGTTTCACGGCATTGAGCGCGCTTTGCTGCACCTCGATCATCGGCTTCAAGATGGCCATCTGGCTGTCGAGCGCGAGCAGCTCGTAGTAGGTCTGCGCGATCTCGGAGACGAGATTCGTCACCATGAAGTTCCGGCCTTCCTGCGTGGCGAGGTAGCGCTTCACGGCCGCGTCGCGTTCGTTGCGGAGCTTGCGCCAGATGTCCACCTCCCAGTCGAAATCGGCGCTGAAGCCGAAGTTCGTCAGTGGATCGGGGAAACGTCGTTCCGGCTTGATCTCGAGGTTTTCCTCGACCGCGCCTTCACGCGTGTATTTGCCCACTTTGTCGAGTCCAGCACCACCACCGAGCCTCACGAAGGGAAAGATGGCGCCTTTGCGGCCGAGCACCTCCGCCTTCGACACGGCGATCTCCTGCATGAGGATGTTGAGCTCCTGGTTGTTTTGCAGCGCGGTGCTGATGAGCGAGGTGAGGTTGGGATCTTTGAAGTACTCTTTCCAGCCGATGAGCGCGGAGCTTTTGGCTCCATCGCCGAGAGGATACTTCGCGGGCAGCGGCGGATCGCTGGAAGGCAGCGCGTCTTTGCGCAGGGGCACGCAGCACGGGGTGCCGAGCAGCGCGGCGGCGAGGGTGAGGGCGTGAAAAGATTTGTTCATGGTTTTGGGGGGCTTGTTAAAGGTTCACTCGAATTCGCCGAGCTCGCTGAGCGGCGTGTCATGCTCATCCGGCAGCAACTTCCCGCGGTCGGAGAGCGTGCCGAAGATGTAGTAGAGGCCGGGCACAACGAGCAGGCCCATGAAGGTGCCGAGCAGCATGCCGCCTGCGGCGGAAGCACCGATGGTCTTGTTCGCGATCGCGCCCGCACCGGTGGCCCGCAGCAGTGGCACCATGCCGGCGATGAAGGCGAAGGAAGTCATCAAGATCGGACGGAAGCGCACCTTGGCGCCCTCGATGGCCGCCTCGAAGACCGAAAGGCCCTCGCGATGCCGCTGGGTGGCAAATTCGACGATGAGGATGGCGTTTTTGCCCAGCAGGCCCACGAGCATGATGAGGCCGACCTGCGCGTAGATGTCGTTGTCGAGCCCCATGCTCTTCAGCAGCAGGAAGGAGCCCATCACGCCGATCGGCAGCGAGAGGATCACCGCCAGCGGCAGCATGAAGCTCTCATACTGGCCCACCAACACGAGATACACGAACATGAGCACGATGATGAAGATGTAGAGCGCCTCATTGCCGCGGCCCACCTCATCGAAGGACAAGCCAGCCCAGCCGATGTCGTAACCGCGTGGCAGTGTCTTCTCCGCCACCTCCTGGATGGCCTTGATCGCATCGCCGCTGCTGTAGCCTTCCGCGGGCGCACCTTGGATGGAAGGCGCGGGGTAGGCGTTGTAGCGCGTGATCTCATTGAGGCCCTGCTTCTGCTTGAGCGTCATGAAGGCCGAGTAAGGCACCATGTCGCCCTTTTCATTGGCGACGTAGAGGTCGTCGAGATCCTTCGGCAGCTTGCGATACTTCGGATCAGCCTGGACGTAGAGTTTGAAGAACTGGCCGAACTTGATGAAGCCCTGCTCGTAGGTGCTGCCGATGAGGATGGAGAGGTTGTCCATCGCCTTGCCGATGGAGACGCCCTTTTGCATGGCGGCCTGGTTGTCGATCACGAGCTCCTGCTGCGGGTAGTTCGCGCTGAAGAAGGTGAAGAGGCCGCGCAGCTCCTTGCGCTTGCCGAGCGCCGTCATGAACTCGTCGTTCACCTTCTGCAGCTTGTCGTAGTCGCCGGTGTTCGTCTTGTCGAGCAGACGCAGTGAGAAGCCGCCTGCCGCGCCATAGCCAGGCACCGCTGGAGGCTCGTAGAACTCCAGCGTGACGCCGGCGATCTCTTTGCATCGCCTTTCAAGCTCCGCGATGATCTGCGGTGCCGTCATCTTTCGATCCGACCAGTTCTTCAAATTGATCAAGCAGGTGCCCGCGTTTGATCCGCGGCCCTCGGTGAGCACTTCATAGCCCGCGAGCGACGAAACCGACTCCACGCCCTCGATGCTCTTCGCGATGCGCTGCAGCTCGGTGGACTTCGCGAAGGTGCGCTCGAGCGTGGATCCCGGTGGCGTCTGAAGGATGGCGTAGATCATGCCCTGGTCCTCCGCCGGGATGAAGCCCGCGGGCAGTCGCTGATTGATTTGATAAATCGCCGCGCCGGCGAGGCCGAGCACGAGCAGCGTGAAGGCCCAGCGATGCACGATGTGCCGCAGGAAGCCCGCATACACGCCGGTGACCTTGTCGAACACGCGGTTGAAGATGTTCAGCAACCACGCGATCGGCCCGCGTGGTCCATGATGGTGATCGGTTTTGCGCAGGATCATCGCGCAGAGCACGGGCGTGAGTGTGAGCGCCATGACACCGGAGAGCAAGATGGCCACCGCCATCGTGATGGAGAACTGGCGGTAAAACACGCCCACCGGCCCGGTCATGAAGGTCACCGGCACAAACACCGCCGTCATCACCAGCGTGATGGCAATCACCGCGCCCGATATTTCGTGCAGCACCATCTGCGTGGCCTTGTAGGGCGAGATCGGGCTGCCGTGCATCTTTGCATGCACCGCCTCCACCACGACGATAGGGTCGTCCACGACGATGCCGATGGCCAGTACCAGCGCGAAGAGCGTGATCAGATTGATCGTGACGCCAAACATCTGCATCAGGAAGAAGGCCCCGATGAGCGACACCGGCACCGCGAGCGTGGGAATGAGCGTGGAGCGCCAGTCGCCGAGGAAGACGAAGACCACGAGCGCCACGAGCACAAAGGCCTCCACCAGCGTGTGCAGCACCTTTTCAATCGAGGCATCGAGGAAGTTCGACACGTCGTAGCTGATCTTGTAGTCCATGCCGGAGGGGAAGGACTTCGCTTTGAACTCCGCCAGCTTCTCTTTGATCTCCTTGATGACCTCGTGCGCGTTGCTGCCGTAGCTTTGTTTGATCACAATGGCCGCCGAGGGGCTGCCATCGAGGTCGGAGTACAGGTCGTAGAACTCGCTGCCGAGCTCCACGCTCGCCACGTCCTTCAGCCGCAGCAGTTCGCCCTCCTCCGTGGCACGCAGGATGACGTTTTCATACTGGCTCACCTCGTTGTAGCGGCCGGTGTAGGTCAGCACGTATTCGAGCGACTGCGAGGTCTTGCTGTCCGCGCGGCCGATGCGGCCCGGCGAGCCGATCACGCTCTGCTCGGACAGCGCCTTCATCACCTGCTCGGTGGAGATGTTGTAGGCGCGCATGCGGTCCGGCTTCAACCAGATGCGCATGGCATACTGACGCGTGCCGAGGATTTTCGCGGAACCGACACCGCGGATGCGGCTGAGCTCGGGGATGAGGTTGATGTAGCCGTAGTTGAACAGGAACTGCATGTCCGCGTTCTTGTCCGTGCTATAGAGGTTCACATACATCAGCATGTTCGGCGTGAGGTTGTTCACGATCACGCCCTCGCGCTGCACCAGCGGCGGGAGGCGGCTCATGACCTGGTTCACACGGTTCATCACATTCACCGTGGCCTGATTCGGGTCCGTCCCCATGTGGAAGATGACCTGGATGGTGGCCTCGCCCGCGCTGGTCGCGTCAGACGTCATGTATTTCATGTTGGGCACGCCGTTGATCGAGCGTTCCAGCGGGATGAGGCAGGACTCCTCGAGGACCTTGGCGCTGGCACCCGGATAATCGAGCGTGACCATCACCACGACCGGCGCAACGTCCGGAAACTGCGAGATGGGGAGGGTGACGATCGAGAGACCGCCCAAAAAAAGGATGATCAAGGAGATCACAATGGCCAGTGCCGGCCTGTGCAGGATTTTCGTGAACATGTGGGTTCCTCCTTGGAGTTATTCGGCGCGGAGCTTGAGGTGCTTGAAGGCCTGCTCGGGCTCTTCGAACTCGAATTCGGCCTTTTGGCCCGGTTTGGCCTGCCGCAGCCCTTCGATGACGATCCTGTCCTTCTCCGTCACACCTTTGCTGACGATGAACAGATCCTCGATCTCCTCGCTGATGTGAATGCGCTGCTGAACAATGACATCGTTCTCATCCACGATGAGCACGTAGTGATGATCGAGAATCTCAAACGTAGCCTTCTGCGGCACCAGCACGGCATCCTTCACGAGCTTCTTCATCTGGATGTTGCCCGTCTCGCCATGACGCAGCAGGCCTTCGGGATTCGGAAAGTCGGCGCGGAAGGGGATGGTGCCGGTGGTGTTGTTAAACTCCGCCTCGATGACATTGATCTTGCCCGTGTGCTGGAAAGTCTTTCCATTCGCCATCACGAGGCTGACGGTCTTGCGATCCTCCGCGGGTGGTTGCGAGGCAAAGTCGAGATACTCCGCCTCCGGCACATTGAAATAGACCCACATCTCGCTGTTGTCGGAAAGCGTCGTGAGAAGATCGCCCTCATCGACGAGACTGCCCTTCCGTACCTGCAAACGGTCCAGCAGACCCGGGAACGGCGCTTTGAGCTCCGTGAAGCCGAGATGCGTCTGCGCCAGATTCACCTCCGCGAGTGTCTTTTCGAGTTTCGCCTTCGTGATGGCCAGTTCCGTGTCCGAGACGACCTTGTTGTCGGCAAGACGCTTGGTGTTTTCATATTCCACCTTCGCCGCCTGCGACTCGGCCTCGGCCTTCTTCAGCTCCGCCTGATACACCAGTGGCAGAATCTTGAACATCGGTTCGCCTTCTTTCACATGCTGTCCCTCCTTCACATGGATGGCTTCGAGGTAACCGCGCTCCAGCGCCCGCAGCTCGATGTTCCGGCAGGAGTGGATCTGCGCGACATACTCGCGCAACACAACGGCGTCCTTCTTCATCGGGCGGGAAACAATGAGCTTCGAGGGCTCGTGTTCAGCCTCATGCTCGTGGTGCTCCTCCGCCTCCACCTTGTGACAACTGGTGATCAAAGGGGTGGCCATCATGCAGGCGAGCATGATCCATTTCAGGGGTGTTTTCAGTTTGTGCATAGCGGGGGTTCTTTTGACGCACACTGATCGCACGCTGCTTTTCTCCGCCGTATAGCCCTCGCAGGGGATTCTGAATCCCCCTGTTTGAGCAATGAAATCCGCCACACTACCGGATGAGCGGGATGCGCCGTTTGTCGTGATTTTGACTGACGTGCAGCATCGGCGGCCTGCTTTCACCTCCATCCTTTGAATCCCTTGCGGGATGGCGGAGGAGAAGCAGGCGGCCAAGACACCCTCGATGCTTTTTTCGAAGGCAAACCAGAGGGAGCGAAGTGTTTCTATATTCAATTTGCGGGACGCGTCCTGTTTCATCCATTTCATAAACTGCTTCATATCGTTCGTTTTGATCTAACCATGCTATCCCTTGCAGACGGGATGCAGACATGCCCCTCTGTCCCCGGTCGATGCGGGCCTTGAACTACTCCACAAACTCCATCGTGGCGTCGGTGAGCCGGTAGAAGGCTCCCACGATCTTGATCTGGCCTTTCTCCTCCATCTCCCGCAGGATGGGGCTCTTCTCGCGGATGGCCTTCAGTGTGTTGCGGATGTTGTTCTCATTCACCCGCTTCATGAAGAGCGGATTCGAGGACACCTTCTCGCCTTCGAAGTTCTGGCTCATCGCCACCGCCGGTTTGATCTTTGTGAGCATGGCGGTGATATTGCCCAGCTTCACATCATCGATCGCACCTTTGATGGCTCCGCAGTGCTGGTGGCCCATGACGAGGATCAGCTTCGCTCCGGCGACCTTGCAGGCAAACTCCATGCTGCCGAGCAGGTCTTCATTCACGAAGTTGCCCGCCACACGGCCGACGAAGACATCGCCGAGCCCTTGGTCAAAGACGTCCTCGACCGGCACGCGGCTGTCGATGCAGCTGAGCACGAAGGCCTTCGGATACTGTCCAGGCACTGCCTGGCGCACCTGTTCGCTGTGATTGCGCAGGGTCACATTGCCGCTGTGAAAGCGTTGATTGCCTTCCTTGAGCTGCCGCAGGACCTCATCCGGTGTCAGCTTCGCCTGCTCCTCCGCGGTCAAGACATGGCTGTTTTTGACGATGAGTGATTCGTTCTGGTTCGCCAGCACCACACAGGAGAGGATGCCGAGCGCCGTGATGTAGATGGGGATGTGTTTCATGATAAATCGAGGGGTTGAGGGTTATTCGAGAGCCTGGGCAGAAGACCCAGCCGACGGTGTCGCGTCGCTGGCTTGCGAGGCGTTGTTCTCCGGGCGGTTGGCGAGCATGAGGACGATCAGGATGGCCAGGGCGGTGAGGTTAATTTTATTTTGAGTCTTGGCGGTATGTTTAGGTTTCGGGGGAAAGGTCAGAACTTGTCCGGACGCAGGACTGCGATGTCATTGACGTAGGCGACCATCGCGAAGTCCTTGAAGAACTCCGCGTGCAGTCGTGCGAGCAGCGCTTCCGCGGCAGCGGGCTTCATGATCACTTCGATCTGCACATTGCCGGTCTCGGCGATGTCCGCACTGCGCAGGCCCTGACTGCCGCAGCCGCGCACGGTGAAGGCGGTGTGACCATGGGCGCCGCTGGCAGTGAGAAGGTTCACGATTTGCTCCTCCAGCACGGATTCGCAGATGATGGTGACGAGTTTCATGGGATGCAGGTTCATGGTTGTTTAGGCGTGGATGAGTTTGGCGATTTCGAAGAAGAGCGGGATGCCGACGGTGATGTTGAAGGGGAAGGTGATCGCGAGTGCTGCGGTCAGTGAGTAGGCGGGGTTCGCATCCGGCAGTGAGAGGCGCACCGCGGCCGGCGCGGCGATGTAGCTCGCACTTCCGGCGAGCACCCCGAGCAGCGTGGCACCTCCCGCACTCAGCCCGGCCCATGAGCCGATCAGCACTCCGATGCTGCCATGCACGAGCGGCGCGGTGATTCCGAAGAGCAGCAGGAAGGCACCGACCTTTTTCAAGTCACCGATCCTCCGGCCAGCGACCATTCCCATCTCCATGAGGAAGAGTGCGAGTACTCCCTGGAAGGGCGTGACGAAGAAGCCCTCCACCGAGGCCATGCCGCGCTTCCCGCACACCGCGCCGATCAACAGCGCACCGACGAGCAGCAGCACGCCTTTGCCGAAGACCGCATCCCGCAGCGCATGCCGCACACCTTGATCGGAGAAGGAGAACTTCCCGCCGAGCGCACCTTTGCCGAGAATCACTCCCACGATGATCGCGGGCGACTCCATCACCGCGAGGAAGGCGGTGGCGTAGCTCTCGAAGGGCTCGTTGATGCTCTTCAGGAAGTTTGTGGCCGCGATAAAGGTCACCGCGCTTACGCTGCCGTAGTGCGCAGCGATCGCGCCCGCGTCGGCGATGCTGAATTTGCCGAGCTTCCGCAGGACCGGGTAGGTCCAGAGCGGAATCACCGAGCCCAGCAGCATGGCAGCGAGGGCTGGCAGCCACACCGCGCCGATGCCGGCTTCGTTGATGGCCACTCCGCCTTTGAAACCGATCGCGGTGAGCAGGTAGATGGTGAGCGTGCTGTAGAGTGCCTCGGGGAATTTGAGATCGCTCCGGGAGACGGCAGCGAAGACACCGAGGACGAAGAACAGGACAGCGGGACTGAGGAGGTTTGATTGAATGGCAGTGATGAAATCCATGGCACGCCCGCCTTGCTCTCGACCATTCCTTCGTTCCAATTCATGTTTTGCCAACTATCGTTCGTTCTGCTAAAACTGCAGCACCATGGCTTTTCTGAACTATCACCACCTCCGCTACTTCCGCGCCATCGCCCATGAGGGCAGCCTCACCAAGGCCGCGCGGCATCTGAAGCTCTCGCAATCCGCGCTCAGCGTCCAGCTTCGCAGCCTGGAGGAAAATCTCGGCCAACCGCTCTTCGAACGGAAGCACAAGGCGCTCGTGCTCACCGAGGCTGGCCAGATCGCGCTCGAGTATGCGGACTCGATCTTCCGCAGCGGCGAGGAGCTCACCGATCTGCTGCAAAACCGTGGGAAGCGCAGCCGCGGATTCCTCCGCGTCGGCGCGGCATCCAACCTGTCACGCAACTTCCAGCTCACCTTCCTACGACCGCTCATCACACGCGATGATGTGGAACTCATCATCCACTCCGGCACGCTACGCGAGCTGTTGGCGCAGCTGCAAAACCACACGCTTGATGTCGTGCTCTCGAACACGCCCGTGCGACGCGATGCCGACACCGGCTGGCACAGTCATCTACTCGACGAGCAGGCGGTGAGCCTCGTCGGCCGCCGCACGCGTGGCATGAAGCCCTTCCGTTTTCCCGAAGACCTGCGCACCACGCCCATCGTGCTGCCAAGCCTCGAAAGCAGCATTCGCGCGGCCTTTGACGTGCTCATGGATCAGGCCGGCATCCGCCCCAATATCGCCGCCGAGGTCGATGACATGGCCATGCTCCGCCTCATGGCCCGTGAAACCACCGGCGTGACCCTCGTCCCACCCGTCGTCGTTCGCGACGAGCTCGAAAGCGGCGCCCTCGTCGAGCGTCACCGTTTCCCGCAGATCAAAGAGACCTTCTACGCCGTCACTCCGAGCCGCCGCTTCCCCAATCCGATCCTGCGTGATCTCATGAAGCGGAAGTGATCGCTACGGCCTCGGCCCATACACAGGCTTCTCTTCACCAGCATAAGCACCCGCTTCTGTCAGCGAGGAGAGATCTTGAGGCTCGTAGCGATTTGCAGGGTCTTCTGGAGGTGAAACAGGCACATCGAGCACGCGGCCGTGTTTTTCGAACTCGGTGCCAGGGAGCTTGTTGAAGGTCCAGGTGCGGATTTTGCCTTCGAAGGGCATGCCGATGACGGCGTAAGCATTGTGGTCGATTAGGCAGTGGTCGCCGAAGCTCTGCGCATCGACGGCGCGGCCTCGTCCGGGGCCGTAGCCGCCGTATTTCACGCCTTCGGGCGGTTTGCCGGCGATGAATAGATTGTGGGTGATCACGGCATGATCAAATGGCTCGCTGGTATGGATGCCGAGGCCATCACCGGCTTTGATCACGGTGTTGTGCTGGATGACATCACCCTGGCTGAAGCGGTGGAGTTTGAAGGGCTCGAGGATGATGTTGAACATCACATTGCGCAGAAAGTAGTTCGGGCCGCCGAGGCCGGGCTGCGAGGAGATGCCGACGAAACAGTTGGTGAGGCGATTGCGCATCACGCGGCAGTTGTGCAGCGCGAAATCGGCCTCGATGCCGTCGTCGAGACCGCTGTCGAGGTCGTTGTTGAGGATGTCGTTGCAGCTTTGTTCCACCGCGCCGTCGTCCTCCATGTGGCTGATGCAGTCGCGGAAGCCGGAGACGCGGTTGTGGCGGATCACATTGCCGCTGCCGGTGAACTGGATGCCCTCGCCGTCGTTGTCGCCGCCCGCGCCCATGATCTCCGGCTTCCACTCACGGATGCCGGTGATGACGTTGTCCTCAATGCAGGCATTCATCATGCCGGGCTTGTAGGCCTTGATGCCAAACTGCGACTTGATGGTGCAGCGACGCACCACGCAGTGCTCCGAGCCGTTCAAGCGCACCGGACCATTCACGGTGACGCCTTCGAGATAGACCCACTTGCGATTCGTGAGGCTAATCTCGCTGAAAACGGCCTTCCCAGTCGTGCTGCGATACACAATCGGCTTCCCCGGCTCGCCATCGCGATTGAATGTCGCCGCGCCGTAATCGCCATCGGCGAGCAAAAGCACCTCGCCGGGCTTCACGGCATTCAAATCGGCTTTCGAGCCGTTTTTGACCACCGTATCGGCTTTCGCGATCGGTTCAGGCCGAGTCGATGCCCTCACGACTTTCGTCGCCGAGCCGCCATCGGGGTCATTGAGCTTCAATTCGATCTCGTAGGCCGTTCCCGGCTGCAGATCGAACACGCTGCCGCTGAGTCGATTCGACCACGTGAAGATTGGCGACGTCTTCTGGCTCTTTCCGGCAGGCACACGTCGCAGCGGCATGCCTTCGCGCCAATTCGTTTCGCCTTCTTTTCGATACTTGAGCTCGCATGCGGCATCCAAGTCGTCATCCCCCCCGATCTGCCATTCGACAGCGAGATTGGTGAGCGTCGGAAACGGTGTGGTGACCTCGCCAGGCGTGGTGGAGTCCGCCGCATGCAAGGTGGTCAGAAGAAAGAACGGAAGCAGTTTAGTCATGGAGTTTCGTGGTGCGGGCCATGTTGCCGAACATGTGATAAAGGACACTGCCGGGCGTGCCGCCGTAGGTGAAGCCGCGGGCGGTGTAGCTGGGGGCATCGTGGTGGAAGTCGCTCCAAGTTTTACCGCCGTCGATGCTGCGGAGGATGCCTTTGCCACCATGCAGGGTGCTCATGAGCATGATGTCGGGCTTCACGGGGTCGATGTAGAGCGGGCCGCTGTCGAGGGCAGCGAGTTGCGTCCACGTTTTTCCGGCGTCGGTGCTTTTGAGGAGCTTGGCGGGGCGGGTGCCTTT
Source organism: uncultured Verrucomicrobiaceae bacterium (assembly GCA_937872615.1). Classification (GTDB taxonomy): domain Bacteria; phylum Verrucomicrobiota; class Verrucomicrobiia; order Verrucomicrobiales; family Verrucomicrobiaceae; genus Prosthecobacter. The sequence continues at coordinate 19,087 of CALMTT010000282.1, forward strand.
GTAGCTCCAGTAGTTCTCGTGCTGGCCGTCGCTGATGAAGAGCGTGGTTTCATCCTTCGGATGATGCACGAGACCATCCACGCCATCGGCAGGGTGCGCGACCTCCCAGGTGTCGCCACGATCATGGCTGGCGTAGAGGCCGGTGCGTTTGAGGCATTGCAGATACACATGCTGGCCGCTGGGACTGGTGACGAGGCTGAGGCCGTTCTTGGTTTTCAGCGTGTGTTTCCAGCTCTGGCCGCCATCGATGCTTTTGAAAACACCGAGCTGGTAGTTGCAAAGGTGCATCACGTCCGGATTCGAAGGATCGAAGCACAAATCGCCCATCTCGCTGTCGTCCAGCCACTTGCCCCATTCGCCGCCGAATTGCTCTTTGAGGTCCAAAACGAGCTTCCACGTCTCCCCGCCGTCATCCGAGCGATGCAGACGCGGATGCCGTGTGCCGCCGTAGCCGTGGATGATGGCAAACCAGGTGTCCTTCCGCGACGGATGCGCTTTGACTACGCTGCCGTCGTGGTTTTGCCAGTTGTCGTCCCACCATTCGGTCTGCACACGCACGGGCTTCCATGAAGCACCGCCGTCGCTCGTTTTGAAGACGCCTTGATCCAGCGCGGCGACCATCGCCTGCTGCGGATCGTGCGGGCTGATGGCGGGACCTTGGAAGTAACAGAGCACTTGCAGGCCCACGGTGCTGCCCGTCCAGCTCACGCCGAAGTCGGTGCTGCGACACATGAGTGAGCTGTCGCACTTCAGCCACGTTGCGCCATCGGCGGTGACGGTGAGCGTGCTCATCGCGCCAATGTAAGGCAAAGTCGCCTTACGTCAAGCCTCATCCCGCAGCGCGCGCAGGCGCAGCGTTTCGCGGTAGATGCGCATCTTCTCGTCTTTGTCGCGGCCGAGATCGTAGAGCAGCTCCCAGGCCCAGTGCGAGCGCGGGACTTCGGTGATCGCATCGACGCGGGCGAGGATGTTTCGCCAGAAGGCGGCCAGGTGATTGGCCTCGGGAAACAGGCACGACATGCCGATGATCGCGATGTCATCTTCGGCGCGGCGCGGCGTGCGGCGGGCCCACGGCGGCTCGGCGGGTCCACA
>CALMTT010000283.1 GCA_937872615.1 uncultured Verrucomicrobiaceae bacterium
CCATCGCTGATAAAATCACTTCTTTCTCCTTTTGGTAGTCCCCTATCTCTTCACCTCAATGCTCTCAAGATAATTGAGTGAGTCATCTTAGAGAATGTATGGGTTGTACTACTCGTGGAGTACTGCCGGCGATTAGTTTATGGCTGGGCCTTCCTCGTTGTCGTAGTCGATGCCACCACCGGATCGTTTCCATTCATCGGGAAATTCATCGGCATAGGCACGGTAGAGATCGATGAGCTTCTTTTCGCCAAAGGTCTTGGCGATCCATGCCACAGCGTAGGTGCTGAGCATGTAGCGATTGAATCGAGCGACGAGGTCGTCGTTGTCGCGTCGCAGCGTGCCATGCCGGGTGAGATCGGTGAGGTTCATGCCCTGACGCACGGCCTGCATGACCTCGCTGGCACGCTCGGCAAAGTTTTCCGAGGAGAAATAGACAGCGATGCCTTCGACAAGCCAGCCCGGCGTCCACGAACGAGACCACTCGCCGACCGTAAGATGCACGAGCTCATGCTCGACCATGATCTGCTGGTCACTCGCGCGACCGGAGAGCAGTCGATGGGACTGCAGGCCGGCCTTGTTGGCATACATGGCGAGGTTGTAGGTGAGCAGGCGGTTGTTTTCCTCGATCGTCACACCGGGCACGGCACCCGTGGCACTGCCCGGATCCGCACCGCTGAGGATTTCAAAGTCACCCTGCGCCAAACACGAGAAGCCGACAAAGGTGGAACCCAAGGGCAATCCGGTGCGCGAGAGGTGTGTCCACGCCTGCTCGAGCTCGCCCGCCAGTTCACGGGCATGCGCGAGATCATTCGCGCCCTCTTTGTGCACGACGATGGTGTGCTGCGCTCTCAGCACGTGGTTGTAGCCACGACTCCAAAAGGGCGGGCCGGAGGGAAACGTGAGCGCTTTGACCTTCCATCCGCCATCGCTGGCCACATCCATGCGGGCGAGCATGCTCACGTAGAATCCATTGCCTCCGACCTGGCCTTTGAGCCGGCATTTCAACTGCAACGCCACGAAGCGCAGGCCTCCATTTTCGAGGCTGAGGCCCTGCTCGGCCACCGGCTGGATCTCAAACGCATCGAATGACAGCGGATCGATCTGATGAAACAGCTCGGAACGCTGCTCCATCTCAAAACGAGCCTGGGCCTCCTTGATGCGGCCTTCGCGAACGTTCTCCGACACATCACTCCAGAAGGCGCTGACGTGCTCGAAGAGCTTCTGCTCGGCAAGCGCATGCAAACGGGCGGCGGTGACCACGGGCGTTTGCTTCCGCGAAACGTCCACTTCCCAGACGGAGTGCTTTTCATCAAACTTCAGCGGGAGGTCCGGATAACCGGGAAAGCGGAACAACAAGTGGGCTGCCACGTGCGGATGAGGCATTTCAAAGCGCAGGATGCCGCGATTTTCCTCGCCCGGCGCCCATGCCCCCGGCGGTGCGATTCGCTGCACGATGCCGCCGCGGACATCCAGCATGCGGAGAGGCTGACTGTCCGCATCGAGCATCAGCGCATCCGTGCCCGCGGGGCAACGCTCCATCGTGAAGGAATAGCGGGCGATGTTGGTAAACCCGATTTCAAAGGTGAGCACACCTTCCGCACAGCGCATCTGGCCCAGACGCAGGCGCACGTGCTGATTGCCCGCGTTCAAAGGTTCCAGCGCTGCATCCAGCATCATCACACGCCCTTCCGCACGGCTCAGATCCGGCGCGGTGAAGGCGTTGGTGTCATTGAGCAAAAACTTCAGCGGCGCATGCGAGCCGATGTCGAGCAGGGTGCTGGCTTCGAATGTCTTTGCCCCGGTGCGCGGGATCTTGAGCGCAAGCTCCGGCGGTCGCTCAAGCGGCAAGCGCGGCCCCTTGAGCGGCTCGGGCCGCGCCCAGGCCTTTGCAGGGTCGGGCTTCTCCTTGATCTGGCGAACCCGCGCCACCGCGGACGCGATGCCGTAATCGTCCTCGCCCTTGTACGACAGCTTCAACGAACCCTTGGGCGTGCGATCCCAGTTGGGATCGAGCGTTATCTTCGGCAGCAGGTCGGGGACGACGTCGAACGTCCAAACGCCGAGTTCCTCATTCCCGGCCAGCGCGCGCACGCGGGCCGTGGTCTTGAGTTCAAAGCGGACCTCGCGGATATCGAGCTTGTCCTTTGGCGCATCCGCGTCGGTCTTGAACGGCTTCGTCGAACCGGTCTCCAGCACTTCGAGCGAGATCGGTGTCGTGCGGAAGTTGGTGCCGCGCAGCGTGATCAGGCTCTTGCCGGGCACCTGCAGCATCTTGGCCCCGTCCTCGGGCGACGCCTTAGCGGGCATCGGCTGCTGGGCGCCGTCGGCCAGCATGATGGGCGGCTGGCCGGTGTAGGCGGGCGGCGTCACCCACGCATCGACGCGCGTGTCGGCGCGATCGGCACC
>CALMTT010000284.1 GCA_937872615.1 uncultured Verrucomicrobiaceae bacterium
GATGGCATCATTCCCGAGCGTCACGCCGCGCGATTCCAGGGCGGTCGTCTTGGCGTGCTGCAAGGCACCAAAACATGGCTCCTCGCCAATCCCGATGGCCAGATCGAGCTCACCCACAGCGTCAGCGCCGGTCTCGACTACGCCGCCATCGGCCCCGAGCATGCCTGGCTGCACGAACAAGGCCGCGTGACCTACAACTACGCCACCGATGCCGAGGCGCTTGATGCCTTCCAAGAACTTAGCCAGGTCGAAGGCATCATTCCCGCCCTCGAAAGCTCCCACGCCATCGCCGAAGTCAAAAAAGTGGCTCCCACGATGCGGAAGGATCAAATCATCCTCGTGAACCTCAGCGGCCGCGGCGACAAAGACGTCGCCCAAGCCGCGCGAATGATCTTGGGTGAGGAGTTGAAGTTCTAAGGAGGGAAGAAGTCCTTCTTGAGTGTTATAACATGTGTGATTACACTCGCAGCATGGTTCTCGAACTCAAGCTCCGCAAAATCGGCAACTCCGTTGGTCTCGTCCTGCCGAAGGAGGCGCTGGCACATCTCAACGCCGACGAAGGCGATACCGTGATGCTTTCGGAAAAGCCCGGCGGCTTCAACATGCAGGCATCCAATTCGGATTTCGCCAAGGCCATGTCTGTGTTTGAAGACCTCTCCAAGCGTTATCGAAACACGCTGCAAGAACTCGCCAAATGAATTCGCCGCGCTGGATCTCTCGTGAGGAGTGCGAAGCACTCCATGAGATGATGGTTTCGAAATTTGGTGGCTTGTTAGGAGTCAGGGATGATCATTTGCTGGAATCAGCTCTCGCAAAGCCGCAGAACCAGCATGCCTACGGCAGCCCCTCGCTGATGGACCTCGCCGCGAGCTATGCGAGCGGCATCGTTAAGAACCACCCCTTCCTTGATGGAAACAAACGCACAGGCTTCATGATGGCGGCGGGTTTTATCGAGTTGAACGGGTATCGCTTTGAGGCCTCCGAAGCAGACGCGGTCATCCGCACCCTAGCGCTCGCTGCCAGCGAGATGACCGAGTCCGCCTACGCAGCATGGCTCGAGGCAAACTCCCAACCGGTGGATTCATGAGCTCGATCATCACCTCATCTTCAGAACTGCCGCAGCCGGGAAACGCCATCCAGCAGGACATGGCGAAGCTGAAGTCGTTGCTGCAGGACTCGCTTTCGCCGCATCTGGCGGCGGGGCAGAAGGACATGCGCATCTTGAATCTGGCGTGCGGGCGTTGTGATGAGGCGGAGACGCTGATCCAGGTGGGCTCAGATCTCACGAAGGGCGGCGCGGTGGAAATGGTGGGCGCGGACATCCGCATCCGCGAGATCCGCCAGGCTCGTGAAACGCACTCGCATCTGCCGGCGGAGTTTTTGATCGAGGACGCGACGAAGATCGACCAGCACAAGGAACTGGGTGATGACTTCAACATGGTCTTCCTCCGCCATCAGAACTTCTGGCACGGGCAGGAGCTGTGGAAGAAGATATTTGATCAAGGCATCGCGAAGCTGCGGCCGGATGGGATGCTGGTGATCACGAGCTACTTCGATGTGGAGCATAGGCTGGCGCTGCGGGCGCTGGAGGCGCTTGGCATGGAAGTGGTGAGCAACAAGCGGAACAAGGCCAGCCGTGCGCTCAAGGATGCGCCGGGCAAATCCGTGGACCGCTGGGTGGCGGTGCTCAGGCGACGCCAGGCGTGAGACGACTCACTTTGGGGAGGGGCCTTGGGCGAGAGCTGCGAGTTGCTGCTTGAGCGTGGCGATTTTTTCACGCTGGCACTTTTCATCCTCTTCACCGCGGCGGAGGCGGGCCTCGAGGAGTTCGAGCCGTGCTTCGTTGACGCGGATTTTGTCTTCGAGGCGGCGATCCTGCTCGCGCAAGGTTTTGTCCGGCATGGTGAAGGTGCCGGTGATGCGGGCGGCACGCGTTTCGTGCGTGCTCGAAGGCTGGCGCAAGGATTCGAGGCGAGCCTCCTCCTGCCTGATGGCCTCGCGAAGGCGGCTCAGGCGATCTTGAAGCGGGGCGAGGCCTTCTTCATTCGCAGGCCGGGCGGGCTCGGCGACGTTTGCCGATGGCGGGAAGACCACGCGGGCGCGGTTGGAGAGCAGGTGACGCATCGAGGCCATGGACATCTCGATGTCGTTGCGAATGTTTCTTGCCTCGAGCGACTCGGGTTGAAGGTCGGCAAGGCGCTTGTGGCCGTCCTGCATGCGCTGATGCCATTCATCGAGCGCGGTGAAACGCGTTTCGAGGTCGTCGATCTTTTGCTGCGTTTCCGCGGCTTGCGTGGCGAGGGCTTGCTGGCGTTCGGCGTGCTCTTTTTCGAGGTTGTCGGCGGCCAGCAGCAGGTCGTCGTGGCGTTTGCGCTGTGCCTTCTCGGCCTGCTGGAGGCTTTCGAGGCTGGATTGGGTTTCGCGAGATTGCTGGCCGAGCATGTCGAGAGCGGCGCGGAGGTCATTTTCGCGGTCGCCGAGTTCGGCGAGGGTTTGCTGAAGTTTGGAGGCCTCGCCGCTCTGCTGTTCAATTTGCTGCTTCAACGCATCGCGAGTGCTTTCGGAGGCTGAAACGGTTTCGCGAAGTTCAGCGAGGCGTTTTTGCTCACCAGCCAGTTCGGCTGCGGTGGTGTCTCGCTTGGTTTGCAGGGCTTTGAGTTCGCCGCGAGTGTCTTCGAGTGAAGTGACGGCCTCTGCTTGCTGCTGGCGTGCGGTTTCGACCTGGCGCGTGGTATCGACCAGCGTGCGTGTGACCGAGTGGCATTCATCCATGAGCTGGCCGTGCTCGCTGCGCGCGGCTTCCATTTGCTGCTGGAGGGAAGTGAAGCGCTTTTCCTGCTCGTCGGCATCGGCTCGGAGGAGCTCGAGACGCTCGGTGGCATCGCGGCTGGCCGTTTCGGCTTCGGTGAACTTTTGCTTCTCGCTCGCGATCTGATCGCGAAGGGCCTGAAGTTCGTCACGCGAGGTGGCGAGCTCGGTTGTGGCCTCGCTTTGCTGCTGACGGGTGGATTCGAGATTTTGGGTGAGCGTGTTGAGTTCGCTGGTGAGAGCTTCGCGCTTCGCGGTGAGCTGCTGCTCGTGCTCGGTGGCCTTCGCGTTCTCGTTTTGGAGGCGGGCGAGCTTTTGTTCCTGCTCGGTGGTGTCGGCACGGAGGCCATCGAGCCTGCCGCGGGCCTGGATGGCGGTCTCGAGAGTCTCCGAAAGTGTCTTTTGCTCCGCGAAGAGTTGTTCGCGCGCCGACGTTGCCTCGGCGCTGAGGCGGGAAAGCTCGGCCTGCGTGGCGGTGATGGCCTGCGTGGCGTTTTGATGCTGCTCGCGGAGGGCGGCGAGCTGGCGTGTTGTGGTCTCGATGCCGGCGTTGTTGCTTTGCAGCCGCTGATCGGTCTCGGTCAGCTTTTTGGTGGCGGCGAAGATCTTGGCTTCGAGTTCCTGCGCCTGCTTTTCGAGGGCGATGCGATGCGTGTCGCGACGCGAGATGAGCTCGCGAAGCTGGTCCATCTCCCGCTCGAGGCGGCCACGCTGGGCGACGGCCTCTTTGTTGTCGGCCTGATTTTGCAGGAGGGTCTTTTCGGCCGTGGCAAACTCCTCGCGGCGTGCTTTGAATCGTTGATCGAGATCGTCGAACTCCTTGGTCCTCCCGGCGATCTTTTCGATCAGGGCGGCGAGGGATTTCTCGCGGGAAGAAACGTCGCCGCTGAGCGAGGTGACCCGCTGTTCGGCGGCATGGGCTTTGTCGTTGGTGACGCGGAGATGCTGCTCGCGGTCAGCGATCGCTTTTTCGTGCTCGCGGAGCTTTTCCGTGGCCTTGCCGATCTGGTCTTGAAGCGAGGTGTGCTGTGACGAGGCCTCGGTGAGCTTGTTTTTGATGTCGGCAAGCTGGCGTTCCCCGGCTTCGATTTGCTGGCCGAGGGATCGATGTGTCTCTTCGGCCGCGGAGAGTTCGTCCTGACGCTCGCGGAGGCGGTGTTGCTCGTCCTCGAGTTGTTTTTCGGTTTCCTGACGGGCGTCTTTGGCGATGGCGGCGGCTTGCTCGTCCTTGGCGATGTCTGCCCGCAAGGCGGTGACACGTTCTTCGAGCAAGGCGAGCGTGGCTTCCTCGATCGCGCGGCGTCCGGTGACGTCTTGCAGACCAGCGAGGCTGTGCTCGTGGCGCGATTGCACGGCATCGAGTTCGCGCTGGGCCTCGGCGAGCCGTGCTTCGAGGCGGTTCACGCTTCCCGAGAGGTCGTCACGCTGGGTGTTGAGGGCTGTGACCTCGGTGGCCATTTGATCGCGCTGCTGCGTGATCTGGCGAAGTGCTTGGAGTTGTTCCTCGAGCTGGTCCTCGGCATCACGGGCGGCGGCAGTGACCTCAGCCAGGCGTCCCAATGGGGCATCGACAGCCATGGGAACATGGAGTTCCCGGCCGTTTTCGAGCACGAAGGCGAGCTTGGTCATGGGAGTGGGAAAGCGTCGGGAGAGACCGGGACAAGTCCGTGACTTGATTTGGACAAGTTAATCATCTCTACGCTATTTGGGCAAGTTTTGTGCCGGGATTCTTTTGAAGTTCCTGCCGTGGTCAGCATGGCCGCAGCTCTCGCCTTGACCGATCCGCCAAGGGCATTGCCAAAGCCTGCGGCAGGCGGTAATGTCATGCCCCCTTTGTCTCCCCCAAAACCTTGCCCGTCATGAAACGACTGATTTTTGCCCTCCTGCTGCTCTTCGTAGGACTGCTCGTCTCCCCGAGTATCCATGCGCAGGCCGCTGGCAGCGCCTCCGACCTGCATTTCAACGGCTTCGTCATCTACAATGAGGCCGGTCGCCTCGAAAAGAGCGGCGATCTCGACATGGCGCTCGCCAAGTACAAGCAGGCCGGTGAGCTCTACTCCACGCTGGAGAAAAACTACCCCACCTACGAGGTGGAGACGCGGACGAACCGCCAGCGCACGATCGCCACCGCCATCGCCCGGCTGGAAGGCACACAGTCGAAGAACGCGGCGGCGTCACAGGCCGCGCTTGAGCTCGAAAAGGCACGGATCGCTGCCCAGGCGCAGGCCTCCGCGCAGGCGATGCCCCAATCCGCACCGGTCCAGTCTGCAGGCCCGGTGCAGGATGCCGGTGAGATTCCAAGTCTCGATGGACTGCTGCGTGGCTGGGAGAGCAAGATGCGCGGGAAAATCCTCGAGCTCGAGCGGGACAAAAAACAGCTCGAACTCGACCTGAACAAGTGGGGTGAATGGCATAACTGGGCCGCTGGTGAGATGAACCGCGTCACGGGCGAGAATGCCACGCTCACGAAGAAGTCCGCGGCGCTCGAGCAGGCCATTCTGGGCATGCAAAACGAAGTCGAAGCTGGTCGTGCTGCCTCCACCCAGCTCAATGATTTGAAGCAGCAGAAGGCCGCGGTGGACGCGGAACTGGCTAAAAACGCCCGCCAGCTCGCTGCTGCCGAAAAGGCCGCTGCGGACGCCACGGCGAAGCTCAAAACCGCCACGGACAGCTTGGCTGTCATCCAGCAGGACAAGGCCAAGCTCGACACCGAGCGTGAAAAGCTGACCAAAGAACGCGATGAGGCGCTGAAGGAGCGTGATGTGGCCAATGCGAAGGCGCTGGGGGCTCAGGCCGAGGTCGATGCCTTGAAGAAAAAAACAGCGAGCGGCGACATGAAGAAGCTCATCGCCGAGAACGAGCGTTTGCAGAAGGCTCTCGCCGCTGCGGAGAAGCAGGTGGAAGGTCTCAAGGCGGATAACACCCGCAAAGATCAGGAGATCACGAAGCTCCGCGGTGATGTGACGACGCTGCAAGGCCAGCTCACCGCACTCCGCCAGGAAAGCGCCCAGTATCAAACGCAGGTGGCCGACCTCACCCGCCAGCTCAAGGAATTGAAGGAAATGCCCGCAGGCGCCGGCCCGAATGAGCCGAACGCCCTCATCACGCAGGAAAACGAGATGCTGCGCAGCATCATCATGCGCCAGCTTCGCCTGCAAAACCGCCAGCAGCAGGCGAAGGAGCTCATCATCGCCCAGCTCTCGAAGATGGAGAATGCCTCCACCGACTTGCTCAAGCAGGTCGAGGAGCTCAAAAACACCCGCATGACCCTCAGCCCCGACGAGGAGAAGCTGTTTAAGGATCCGGCGGCGAAGGAGCTGATCGGTTCGAACGGCGTGCAGGCCACGCTCATTGCCGCGAGTGCCACGCCGCCCTCCGGCAGCATGCCCGCGCCGGGTTCTCTGACCGCGCTGCTGCTGCGTGCGAGCGAGGCTTACAACGCGAAGGACTTTGCCACCGCGGTGAAGTTTTACGACGACGCCCTCCGCGTCGAGCCGAAGAGCATCGATGCGCTCATCGGCCTCGGCATGACGCAGCAGCGTGCCGGCAAGTTCGCCGAATCGGAGGCCGCGCTGCAAAAGGCGCTCGCCTACGATCCCGACAACGCCAACGCAGCCTACGCGATGGGCGTGACGCACTTCAAGCAGGAGCGCTGGAAGGAAAGCATGACCTTCTTTGAGAAAAGTCTCGTCAAAACACCGCAGAACGCCAGCGCCCGCCACTACCTCGGCATCATCTCGACGAAGCTGAATCTCGTGGAGCGTGCCGAGCGCGAGTTCAAGACCACGCTGGCCATCGATCCCGAGCACGGTGAGGCGCATTTCAACCTGGCCGTGCTCTACGCCACCTGGGACCCGCCGCAGTGGGACAAGGCCCGCGAGGAGTATGCGGCCGCGCTGAAGAAGGGCGTGAAGCCGGACGAGAACCTCGAGCGCCTGCTCGAAGGCGGGAAAAAGGTGTCGCAGAACTAATGCATCGCCCCTGAGCCACGTTTCACCGGCACGCGCCCATGAGATCCCTCTGCCTCCTGCTTTCCACCGCCGTCGCGGCCTCTGCCGCCGACTTCAAAAAAGACATCCAGCCGATTCTCGAAAAGAACTGCTACGAGTGCCACAGCGAGAAGACGGGCAAACGCAAAGGCGGCTTCGTGTTTGACGAGCTCGAAACCTTCAAGCTCGACATCGCTGACAATGATGTGGCGCAGATCCGCCCCGGAAATCCCGATGGCAGCCACTTCCTCGAGGTCATCGTCAACGCGAGCCACGAAAAGCACATGCCGCCCGATGATCAGCTCTCCAACGGCGACATCCGCAAGCTGACCGAATGGATCAAGGAAGGTGCCCTGCTGCCCGGTGTGAAGCCCGCCGTGGCCACCACCACGCCGAGCGCACCGAAGAAGTCTCTCCCGCCGATCATGAGCTGGACGAATCTCGAAGGGAAAACCATCCGCGCCGGCTTTGTGCGGCTAGAAGGTGCCAATGTGGTGCTCCGCATGCCTGCGAACGGCCAGGAGGTGCCGTATCCGATCGCGAAGCTGAACGCGGAAAGCCAAAAGCAGGCCCAGGAAGCTGGCGCACCTTAATCCCGTGCATGCTCTCGATTCGCGAGAGCATGCCGTTTTTCGAAGAAGCTCACTTCTTCGCCTTTTTGCCTTTGGAGCCCTTGGCGGCAGCCACGGGTTTGCGCATCACGACCTCGACGGCGTTCTTTTGCGCAGCACCCGGCGTGCTGCGGCCTTCGGCGATCTGCTTCTCAAGTAGAGCTTGGAGCTTTGCGGCAACCTCAGGCTTGGTGGAGAGGAGGTTGTTCTTCTCCGCGATGTCGCTGCTGAGGTCGTAAAGCTGGCTCGCAGGGCTGCCAGCCGGTGCCTGGCCGGGACGGGGATCGCTCCAACCGCCGGAATCGGCGCAGAGTTCGAGTTTCATGCTGCCTTCACGGATGGCGAAGGAGCCGTTGATGCTGTGGTGGATGATGTTGGGGCGTGCGGTGTCGCTTTTTTGGCCGGTGAGGGCAGGGAGGAAGCTGAAGCTGTCCTCCGCGGCGTTGTCGGGGAGCTTTTGACCGAGGATGTCGGCGGCGGTGGCCATCAAATCGGTGAGGCAGGTGAGCTGTGTGGTCTTCTGGCCGCCTTTGACCTGCGCGGGCCAGCGCACGATGAAGGGCACGCGATGTCCGCCATCGAAGATGTCCGCCTTGTGGCCGCGCATGTTGTAGCTGGGATTGTGGCCTTTCGAGAGGTGAAGAGGGAAATCAGCGCTGGGCGAGCAGCCGTTGTCGCTCGTCACGATGATGAGTGTGTCCTGCGCGATGCCGTTTTTCTCCGTGGCGGTCATGATCTGGCCGATGGCATCGTCGGTCTCCATGACAAAGTCGGCATACATGCTCAGGCCACTTTTGCCCTGCCACTTCTCGCTCGGCACGATGGGCGTGTGCGGGGAGTTGAGCGGCATGTAGAGGAAGAAGGGCTTGCCGTTCTTCGCGTCGGCGGCCTTCTCGCCGATGATTTGGAGTGCCCGCTGGGTGAAGGCAGGGAGCACATCCTCGCCACGGAAGCCGGGGCTGCCGGGGCCTTCGCGGGTGAAGCCGCCTTTGGCGCCGTTCATCGGGATTTTCATCGTCTCGGTGGGGTTCGCGGCCACGCGGTCGTTTTCGATGAAGCAGTAAGGCACCATGTCGAGCGAGGCACTGATGCCGAAGTAGGTGTCAAAGCCCACGCTGGTGGGGCCGTTCGTGATCGGCTGGGTGTAATCGACGTTTTTCACCTGCTCCGGCTTCTCGATGTTCAGTTCGCTCACCTCGCCTTTTTTGACCCAGTCCATGCCGAGGTGCCATTTGCCCACGCAGGCGGTGGAGTAGCCGTTTTGCTTCAGAAACGCCGGCACGGTGAGACGGCCCTGCTCGATGAGGCGCGGCGAGAGGCCGCCGAGGACGCTGCTTTGCAGCTTCGTGCGCCACGCGTAGCGGCCGGTGATCACACCATAGCGAGTGGGCGTGCACACGCTCGATCCGCTGTGCGCATCGGTGAAGATCATGCCTTCGGCCGCGAGGCGGTCCATGTGCGGCGTGGCGATTTTTCCCTCCGGGTTGAGGCATTTCACATCGCCATAGCCGAGGTCATCGCAGAGGATGAAGATGATGTTGGGCTTCGACGCGGCCGGAGCGAGGCTGCTGACGGCAAACAGGATGGTGAGGAGCAAAAGAAGGCGCATGGTGGTGCGCCATAACGGTGCGAATCAGGCCCGCGTTTCGCCAGAAAGCACTCGGGAGCGCCAGGCCATGAAAAAGCGCTCCAGCACCGGGCCGATGAAGGCCAGCAAAGTCAGCACGATGGCAAACGAGAGCCCGGCATGAAGGAAGGGGTGAGCCTTCAGCGATGCCACCTGGCCTCCCGCATGATGCACGAGCAGCAGCAGCGGCATGTGAAGGATGTAACAGGGGTAGCTGAACTGCGAGAGCCAGCGACACAGCGGGATGAGGTGCGGCTTTGCCGCCAGCCCGAGATGCCTGCCACCGGCCAGCAGGATGGCCAGGCCGGGCAGGGAAAACCACGCGGCCATGTCCATGCGGAAGCCTTGCGAGTGGTTGTATTTAAACACGATGGAAATCACTGCGCCGATGAGCCAAAGCATGATGCCGATGAACCACACCTTTCGAGTGATGAGCGCGGTGAAGGCCTCCCAGCGGCTGCTCATGGCTGCTCCGGTCACCCACAGCGGGAAAAGGGCTGTCGTGGTCCACAGGCCTTGCAACAAGGCACTGCTGCTGCGCTCCGGTTTGAGCTGCCAGATCATCACGATGCCGAAAAGTACCACCACCGAGCCCACCATCACCCAGCGCGTGGCGGCATCTGTCCGGCCCTTCATCAAAAGCAGCAGTGCAGGCCACGCTGCGTAATACAGAACCTCGCAACTGAGGCTCCACGAAGGTCCAAAAGCCGGAAAGGGCGTGGTGAAGATCTGCAGATTGAAGAAGCTCGCACCCAGTTGCGGCCAAGGTTTGGGATTGACCTCATCGACCGCGAAATCGAGCCCGAAACTCCACGCAATGATCGCGAGAGCAAAGCCGATGAGGAACAGCGGGTAGAGCCGTGTGACACGTGCGAGGCCATAACGCCACCAATTGAACTGCCCTGAAGCCACGCCGCGGGCGATCGAACGATGGATGCAGATGCCGGAAATGACGAAGAAGCCCCACACGCACCAGTCCGCATTCCCCAAGATCGCCCGAGCCCATCGCCAGCCATCGGTGTTGGGGGTATGCCAGCCGAAGGCCGATCCTGCTGCGAGTTCAAAGCCATGCGCAAACAGCACGACGAAGGCTGCCAGCCCGCGCAGAGCGTCGAGCAGCAGTTCCGAGTCCTTGTCGAGGCGTTGGTCCATGATGGTATTCAGGTACCATCACGCACCCGCAAGCATGGCGGCAAATGCTTTTACGGCTAATTGCGGTCAAATCGCCACTTCAGCTTCCTCATCACCAGCATCGACGAGGGCTTTCATGATCATTCCGGCGGCGACGGTGTTGTTCGTCTGCTCGTCCACGAGCACGAAGCTGCCGGTGGTGCGGTTTTGGGCGTAGGCGTCGAAGAAGACGGGGCTGGCGCAGCGGATGCGGACGCAGCCGATGTCGTTAAGGGCGAATTCCTTGCTCTCGGCGCTCTTTTCGAGCGTGCTGATGTTCACCTTGTAATGCACCTCGGTGACGATGGCGCGGACGTCGTTCGTCGTGTGACGCAGGTGGAATCGGCCGCGGGGCTTGAGCGTTTTTTTGTCGGCAAACCAGCAAATCATAGCGTCGAACTCCTGCGCTGTCTGCACAGGCTCGTCGGCTTTTACGATCATGCCGCCACGGGAGGTGTCGATCTCGTCGGCGACGGTGATGCTGTAGCTGAGCTGCGGGATGGCTTCCTGCTGCGGGCCTTCAAAGGTATGGATGCCGGTGATCTTCGTCTTCATCTCGGACGGATACACGAGCACGTCATCGCCCACGCGGAAGGTGCCGCTGGCCATGCGGCCGGCGAAGCCGCGGTAGTCGTGCAGATTGCCGAGCTTGGCGTCGTTGCGGTCGGAAATGGGGCGGATGACCCACTGCACGGGAAAACGGGCCGCGTCGGCGGCGGTTTCAGTGTGCACCTGCACGCTTTCGAGGTGCTGGAGCAAGGACGGGCCGGTGTACCAAGGTGTGGCGTCGGATTTATCGACGACGTTGTCACCGTTCAAGGCGCTCATCGGGATCGGCGTGACGTTCGGGAGGTTTTCGAGGCCGCTGGCAAACTTCATGTAGTCGGCCACGATCTTGTCATAGACGGCCTGGTCGAAATTCACGAGGTCCATCTTGTTCACCGCCAAAACGATGTGCCCGATGCGCAGCAAGCTGGCGAGGTAAGTGTGCCGCATCGTCTGCTCGATCACGCCGAGACGGGCGTCGATCAAAATGATCGCCAAATCGGCCGTGGAGGCGCCGGTGACCATGTTGCGAGTGTATTGAATGTGCCCCGGTGTGTCAGCGATGATAAATTTCCGCTTCGGCGTGGCGAAGTAACGATAAGCCACATCAATGGTGATGCCCTGCTCGCGTTCGGCGCGAAGACCGTCGGTGAGCAATGCGAGATTCACATGCGCATCGCCACGGCGCTTCGAGCTTTCTTCGACCGCGAGGAGTTGGTCTTCAAAGATCGACTTCGAGTCATACAGCAAGCGGCCGATGAGCGTGCTTTTGCCGTCGTCCACGCTGCCAGCAGTGGTGAAACGAAGAAGAGAGGATTCGGTGGGATTGACGAGAACGTCCATGATATAAAGCTGGGTAAGAAATGTCTATTCGGTCTGGTGGCAGAAATTTTCGATGCAGTCGCGGTAACCTTGAATGAGTTCGTTGTTGGGTGTCTGAGACTTGAGCAGGTCGGCAATTGCGGATTCCGAGGCAATTCGAATGGCTTCAAGCTCCTGCGGTGTGGCCTGGCGAACGATGGCTGTAATCGACTCGAGTGCGTCACAATCATGATCCGAAGCGTCATCGTCGTTCCGATTGGCGGAAGCCAGATACGCCACGGAAAATGAGAGTGCTTCTGCGAGAGCTTTCATCAGAAATACCCTTCCTTCTTGCGGTCCTCCATGGCGGTCTCGCTGCGCTTGTCGTCGGCGCGGGTGCCGCGTTCGGTTTGGCGGGCGGCGGCGACTTCGGCGACGATGTCGTCGATGGTGCTGGCGGTGGATTCGACTGCGCCGGTGCAGGAGGCATCGCCGACGGTGCGGAAGCGGACGCGTTCCGTGAAAATGCGCTCGCCCGGCAAGAGCTTCGTCTCCGGTCGAACCGCGTAGAGCATGCCGTCGCGCTCGAAGACCTCGCGATCGTGTGCATAATACAATGAAGGGAGCGGGATGCCTTCGCGGGCGACGTACTCCCACACGTCGATCTCGGTGAAGTTCGAGATCGGGAAGCAGCGGAGATGCCCACCGGGTGGCACCTCCGTGTTGAGCAAGTCGAAGAGCTCCGGGCGCTGTGCCTCGGGAGCCCACTGGCCGAAGGCGTCCCGCACCGAGACGACCCGCTCCTTCGCACGGGCGCGGTCCTCGTCACGTCGCGCTCCGCCGAACGCGACGTCGAACCGATGCCGAGCGATGGCATCGAGCAACGGCGCGCTCTGCAGGCGATTTCTCGAGGCGCGCGGGCCCGTGACGTCGGCCACGAGGCCCCGGGCGATCGCGTCTTCGACGCTCGCCACGACGAGCGAGAGGCCCAAGGTCGAGACGCGCTCGTCGCGGTAGGCGAGCTTCACCGTCGTCATGCGCCGGCCCTTGCGAACGGAGAGGACGCGGTGGTAGCGGCTCAGGCCGTACCGCAGCAGCCGCAGGGAGTCGGCGTCACGGGCGTACTCGGTCGGTGCGTGCATGACGACGCTGATGACCGGGACGCCGCGACGGTAGCCCGACGCCACCAGCAGGTAGCCGGCCGTGTTCGTGTGGCCGGTCTTGACGCCGTTGACCCACCGCACACTGCGCACGAGCGTGTTGTGGTTCACCACGACGCGGCCGACGGGACCCGTGTGGAGCACCGCCTTGGGCATGTTCACGGTGTCACGCAGGAACGGTACGGAGAGCAGCGCCTGGGCGATCCGCACGAGGTCGCGCGGGCTGGAGTAGTTGGCCGAGCTGTCCAGCCCGACCGGGTTGGCGAAGTGCGTGTGCTTCAGCCCGAGGCGACGCGCGCGCAGACAGTACTCGGTGTCGACATGGTCGAGCGCGAGCGACTCGTTGAAGGGGCCGATGCGGCGCAGCGCCTCGCAGCGCCACACCGACATCGAGTTGATCACGAAGGCGACCCGGCGCGGCCCGGAGAACTCGCGCTCGAGGTGGTGCAGGCGCCAGCGCTGCAACTCGATGAAGCGGCCGCGCAGTCCGGTGGCGCGGTCGCGGTAGGCGGGGGCCACGGCGGCCGTGGCGGGGTCGGCC
>CALMTT010000285.1 GCA_937872615.1 uncultured Verrucomicrobiaceae bacterium
GACTGGTTCGCCGACTTCGGCTACGCCCTCGTGCTCGGCTGGGCGATCATCCTCGTGCTGCTGCCGATCTTCTCGAGCGGCCGTCGTCGCCTGCTCCTCGACTACGTCCTGGGCGCGGCTTTCTCGCTGGTCATCGGCGTCCTCGTCTCGCACCCCGCCGACGGCGGCTGGACCGAGACGCTCAAGCAGGTCCTCACCGCGACGCCGGCCCCGGTCGACGTCGTCGGCCCGATCGCCATCGCGACGGCGATCATCGTCATCGCCTCGCCCCACGTCACCCGGCCGCTGCGCTGGACCGGCCGCGTCGTCGTGCTCCTCGGCGCCGTCTCGGCCGTCGTGCTCGACCTCACCGAGACGATCGGCGGTCTCGCCGCGATCGCGTCGGGCATCGCCGCCGCCGCGGTCGTCCACCTGCTCCTCGGTACGCCGTCGGGCCACTCGACCGCCGACCAGGTGGCCGACGGCCTCGACGACATCGGCCTCGACATCGCCTCCATCGAGCTGTCGCCGCGCCAGGAGGCCGGGGCGTCCCGCTTCGACGCGGTCGGCACCGACGGCAAGCGCCTGCACGTCGTCGTCTACGGGCGCGACGCCTGGGACGACCAGTTCCTCGGGTCGCTCTACACCTCGCTGAACCGCCGCGGCGAGCAGCTCGAGCTGCTCGGCGGACGCAAGCAGCGCGTCGAGCACGAGGCGCTCGTGACGCTGCTGGCGCAGCGCGACGGCGTACCCGTCCTGCCGGTCGTCGCGGTGGGCGAGAGCGACGACGGCGACGCGATGCTCGTGACCGAGGCGCTCGTTTTCATACCACGGCGACTCGCTCATGAGGGCCAACGTCTTCTCCGGCGTGAAAACATAGTCTTCCGTCAACCACATCACCGCGGCCACGCCCGCCCAAACGAGGAGGAGAAAAGCGGTGACTTGAAGCCAGAGGCGCTGGGTTTGCATGAGAGGTCAACGTTTGGCGAAGCGGCGACTGATGATGGAGAGGAACTCGCCGGACTCCTCCACTTTGAGCATCTTCGTGAGCGCAAAATACACGACGGCGCCCGCGGCGATGGTCACGCCGAGCGAGGCGGTGCGGGTGATGGCGCTCAATTGCGCCCAATCGGCCATCAGCGTGAATTTGGACGCGAGACAGACACCGCCCATCACGGCCGAGGCGAGCCCGATGCGGCCCAGCGAGGCAACCAGCGAGGTCGTTTCGAGGCCCTTCGCAAACTTCCGCATGGAGAGATAGAGCACGGAGAAATTCAGCGCCAGACCGATAGCCGTGCCCCACGCGAGCGCGGTGTGGTCCCACTTCAGCACGAAGACCGTGAAGGCATTCGCCGCAGCAGTGAAGGCGATCACGGCGAGCGAGGTGTACATCGGGATGAAGCGCTTGCCGATGGTGTAAAAGGAGGGCTGCAGCACCTTGATGGCGGCGTAGAAGACGAGACCAAAGGCGAAGGCCTGGAGAGGCGCGGCGGTCTGCGCCACGTCGTAGGCTTTCACGCGGCCGTGCTCGAAGATGACGGAGATGATCTCATGCGAAAGCAGTGCCAAACCGGCCGCGCAGGGCAGCGTGAGGAAGAGCACGAGGCGCAGCCCCTTCGCCAAAGCGCCACGGAACTCCGGCGTGATGCCTTCGGTGGCCAGACGCGAGAGCATCGGCAGTGTCACCGTGGCCACCGCGACGCCGAAAAGGCCGAGCGGCAGTTGTTGAAGGCGCTGCGCATAGCCCAGCCAGCCTGCGGCGGCCTCCTGGCCGGGTGTGAACGACGCGAAGATCGAATTGAGGAACACATTCACCTGCGTGCCACTCGCCGCGACGAGCGAGGGCCACATCAGATGCAGCACTTCCTTCACGCCGCTGTCCTTCCAGCCGAAATCGACACCGAAACGAAAACCCACCCGCTTCAGTGAAGGCAGTTGCACCGCGAGCTGCATCAGCCCGCCGATCAAGGTGCCCACCGCAAAGCCCGCGAGACCTTTCTCCGTGATCACCCCGCTTCGAAACGGTGCGTCGATGATCCAGGCGCAGGCATAACCGCCGACGATGCAGCCGAGATTGAAGAACGCGGAGGCCACCGCCGGAACGAAGAAAACCTTTTTGGCATTCAGCATGCCCATCACCAGCGCTGTGAGCGACACGATGGTGATGAAGGGATACATGATCTGCGCCAGCCACACGCCAAGCGCCACGCTGCTCTCATCCTTCCAGCCGAGCGTGAGCAGCGGGAAGATCACCGGTGCCAATGCGGTGCCAGCCGCGGCCACCATCGTCATGAAGCAGAGCGACAGAGACATCATTTTCCGTCCCAAAGCCCACGCAGCTTCATCGCCCTCGATTTTGATCTTCTTCGAAAAAGTGGTGACGAAGGCCGTCGAGAGCGCTCCTTCGGCAAAAAGGTCCCGCAGCATGTTTGGCGTGCGGAAGGCCATCGTGAAGATCCCGGCGAACTTCATCCCGAACACGCCGCCGAGCACCTGATCGCGCACGAGCCCGAGAATGCGGCTGCAAAGAATGGCGATGGATACGATGCCGGTGGATCGGGCTTGGCTGGACATTGGGAGGTGGCGGCGAATCAAGCCCGGAGCCCGTGTGAAAGCAAGATGTGCCGTGTGACACCGCGGTGAATTCGCCGTGAAGGCCGTTTCAGCGTCACTTCTTCTCGCCAAACAACGCCTTCAGGAACGGCGCGTCCTTGAAGTCGCCGCCTTTGCCGAGGCGGACGATGATCAGCTTCTTCGAGGGCACGACATAAAGCCGCTGCCCGTAGCTGCCGATGCAGGCGACGAGGTCCGCGGGGGCGATTTTGCTCAGGCAGATGTTTTTCCACGACTGGGCGATGAGCTTCCGCTCCATCATGGTCTCCACATCGATCTCGCGGCTGCTTTTGGACTCGGCGGCGTGGTTGTTCCAAAAACCAAAGGCATAGGCTTCGTTCGCTTTGCCGCCCTTCATCGCCTCCGCGAAGAAGCCGTCGTCCTCATCGAGCACCGGCTCGCCCTTTTCTAGGATCACACGACCCATGCCGCTCCACTGTCGTGCCGTTTGCATCCATCCGGCGGCGAGCAGCGGCACGCCTTTGCCATCGGGCAAATAGCGCTGCGAGCCGAGTCCTAGCGGCGAGAGCACCTCGCGCTCGAGAAAACGGGTAGGCGTCTTCTTTTTGAGCTTCCTCGCCAGCACCTCGTGAAACACCTGAAGGCTCGCCGGGCCGTAAAAGAACCGCTCGTCCGGCTGCGCGAGGCTGCGGGCCTTCAGCGCCGCGGCGGTGCGGTTCGGGTGGTCGTTCTCGTGCAGCTCCGGCATCGGCGAGAGGCCGCTGGTGAAGTTCAGCAGGTCACGGATGACGATTTTACTCTTCGTTTTGTCATTGGCCCATTCCGGGATCGTTTGGGCGACCGGCTCGTCGAGTTTCAAAACGCCTTCCTCGGCCGCGACGAGGGCGGTGAGGCTCCAAAAGGCCTTCGTGCCGCTGTAAATCTTCTGCGGGAGGTCCTTGGCACCGCCATTCGTGTAGGTCTCGCGGACGATTTTGCCATCCACCTTCACGAGGAAGGCCATGCCGCCCATTTTGACCGAGTAAGCCTCCGCGGCGGCAAAATCCTGCGCCGGCATCAAACCTGGCACGGCGATCAAACAGGCGAAGAGGATCCACTTGGACTTCATGATCCCAAACTTTAAGCCTTGAACTTTAAACCTGAAACTCGAATCCTTGCCGCTCCATGCGCATCCTGCTCCTCGAAGACCAGAACAAGCTCCTCTCCTTTGCCAAAAAGGGGCTGGAGGAGCAGGGCATCCAGGTGGATGCCGTGAGCGATGGCGACGAGGCTTGGGAGATGGCCACGAGCACGCCTTACGACGCTCTTGTGCTCGACATCATGGTGCCGGGCCGCGATGGCCTGAGCATCCTCCGCGGTCTGCGTGAGAAGCGGAACACGGTGCCGGTCATCCTGCTGACTGCCCGCACCACGCTGCCGGAGAAGATTGAAGGGCTGAACCTCGGCGCGGATGATTACATGACGAAGCCCTTCTTCGTCGAGGAGCTCGCCGCACGCCTGCGCACCGTGGCCCGGCGCAACGCGGGCGAGGCAAATCATCTCATCCGCGTGGAGGACCTCGCGATGGATCTGCTGGCACGCAAAGTGACCCGCGGTGGCGTGGAGATCGAGCTGAGCACGCGCGAGTTCGAGCTGCTGGAGCATTTGATGCGCAGCCCCGGCCGTGTGTTTGGCCGCATGCAGATTTATGAACACGTTTGGGGCTACAACATGGACCCGGAGACGAATCTCGTGGAGGTGTACATCCAGCGCCTGCGGGCAAAGATCGACAAAGACTACGAAAAGAAGCTCTTCCGCACCGTGCGCGGAGTCGGCTATGCCCTCGGTGGCGCATGAAGACCGTCTCTCGTCCTCAACCGCAGCTCGACTGGCTCTACACCACGCAGCTTTTCGGCATCAAGCTGGGACTCGACGGCGTGCACCGCCTGCTGCGTGAGCTCGGCCTGCCGCGGGCGGGCATGAAATTCATCCACGTGGCCGGCACGAACGGCAAGGGCAGCACCTGCGCCTTCATTCATTCGATCCTCAAGCAAGCGGGCATCAACGCGGGCCTTTTCACCTCGCCGCACCTCGTGCATTTCGGCGAACGCATTCGCGACGCGGAGCGCCTGATCTCACCTGATGAGATTGAAGAAGGCATCGCTCGGCTTCGCGAACTCGTGCGCGACTGGGATCCGCATCCGACTTTCTTCGAACTGGCCTTCGCCCTCGCGCTAGACTGGTTTGCGCAGCGTGGCCTCGAATGGATCGTGCTCGAAACCGGTCTCGGTGGCCGACTCGATGCCACGAACGCCATCACGCCTGTCGTCAGCGTCATCACGCCGATCGGCTGGGATCACATGCAGATCCTTGGCGACACGCTCGCGAAGATCGCTTCCGAAAAAGCGGGCATCATCAAGCCCGACGTGCCGTTTGTGACGCAAACACAGGATCATGAGGCTCTCGATGTTTTGATCACCACCGCTCGCGAAAAGCATGCACCGCTCATGCTGGTCACCGAGCCTTGTGAGTTGCCGCTGGGACTTTCGGGGCCACATCAGCGTTGGAATGCGGCGCTGGCTCTCGCGGCTCTGCGTGCCGCTGGGCTCGATTTGCCCGCGAAGGTGCTCGAAGAGGGTTTGAAGCAGGTGGAGTGGCCGGCACGTTTTCAGCGGCTCCGTGCCGATGTGATCCTCGATGGCGCTCACAACCTCGATGCAGCCCGTGTGCTCGCTCAAACATGGCGTGAGCAGTTTCCTCATCAGAAGGCGACGATCGTTTTCGGTGCCGTGGCAGGCAAGGACATCACTGCCGTGCTTCACGAACTGGCTCCGCTGGCCGCCGCATGGCATTTTACGCACTTCGATTCACCGCGTGCGATGAGGGCGGAGGAGCTGCACGCGATTCTCGGTGCCTCCGATGTGCCTGTTTCATGCCATCCGAATCTCGCAGCAGCTCTCGATGCCACACGAGATGCCTCACCGCGGCTCATCACCGGCTCGTTGTATCTCGCGGGCGAGGTGATCGCGGCCTTCAGCCCGGATCACGTGGCTTACGAGCGAAGCTGGCAGTGAGAATCAGCGTCAGCGTGGCACCGCAGGCATCAGCGATGAGATCGCGCATGGTCTCGTGAATGCTCTGCTGGATGTGCGTGCCGCGAAACACATCGGACGCGAGCTCCGCGAACTCCCAAAACACGCCGATGGTGCAGGCGAGCGCAAAGCCGAAGAGGCAACGACCTGCCAGCGTGACACGCCCGAGCCATTTTTCGAAGCAGACGAGCCCATGCCAGGCGAGATAGGCCGCAGCGAGCCCTCCGGAGAAGTGCATCCAAAAATCCAGTTCACGCCGCCACGGTGTGCGGAGCACGATTTGATGAATCAACAGCACCAGCACCGGTGCCCACGCGGCTCTTCGCAGAAGCAGGATCAAAGCCGCGCACAGATCCTTCATGCGGCTACTTCCAGTCCACCTTCACCTGCTGCTCGCGGCCGTTGCGGTCGTGGTATTTCACGAAGCCATGCTCCATGCCGAACTCGTGCACGCATTTGGTGACCTTCACATCGTAGCAGCAGTATTCGGCGATCTGGGCCACCTTTCCCTGCTGCCACCATTTGAGCGCATCGAGTCCATCGGCCGTCTTGCCGGTGCCGAGCGTGGCCGCGGCGACGGCATCGAGCTTGATGCGATGGCCGAGTAGTTTTTCGAGATCGACGAGAAGGTCGAAACTGTGGAGCTGGTCGCGAAAATCGAAAAGACTGTGTCCCATGAGCACCTCGTAATCGAAGCCGATGTGGTTGAAGCCGACGACGAGGTCGGCGCGACGCAGTTGGTCGATGAGCGCCTGGGCTTCCTCTTCGAGATAGATGCCGTATTCGCCGAGTTTCGTGCTGTAGGTGCACGCGACGGAGATGCCCATCTTGTGCTTGTTGCCCCAGCCGCCGACGTCATTGGCCGTGCGGCGTGTTTCGAGGTCAAAGTAAACGATGTCGCGTGCCATGCGCCCGGATGCGTGTGCCGTGGTGCGGGCCGGATCAGCCGATGCGGTAAACGATGCGGGCCTTGTCCATGTCGTAGGGCGACATTTCGAGCTTCACCGCATCACCGATGACGAGACGGATGAACTTCTTGCGCATCTTGCCGGAGATGTGGGCGAGCACTTCGTGGCCGTTGCCACGAAGTTTCACCTTAAACATGGTGCCGGCGAGCACGGAGGAGATCACGCCTTCGAGTTCGATGGCTTCTTCCTTCTGCTTCAACTCGGGTTCCGGCTCGGGACGGCGAGGAGGCGGCGCATTGCGAGGAGGCAGGGAGGTCGGGCGCGGCTGGCTGCCACCGACGATGCCACGGGGCGGGCCGCTGCTTCCACCACCGACGATACCGCGAGGAGGTCCGCTACCTGTGCGGGCCGGACCATTTCCACCGACGATGCCACGCGGCGGACCACTGCTGCGTCCGGGAGGGCCGCCGCGTCCAGGAGGACCAGAGCGGGAATTTTGATTCGACGGGCCGCGATTCGGTGGGCGATTCTGCATAGGATAGGATTCGAGAAAGAAAGGACAGGTGTCCTTGCCTGAGGATGTACCCTCAAACGGCGATGACAAGGCCGATTTCAGGCCTCTCGCGGCTCATTTGGCGAGTTCGATGACTTTGTAACAGCGGTGCTCCAGGAGCGAAGGTCGCATGTTTTTGACCTCGGGCCGCATCAGGTGCGGATGCACATACCAATAGACCGGCAGAACAGGCGCTTCATTGAGCATGACGGTCTCCGCTTCCTTCAAAACAGCCAAACGCCTAGCGGGATCACCTTCGATAAAGCTCTGCTTGATGAGCGCATCATACTGCGGGCTGCTCCAGCCGGTGTTGTTGTTGCCATCGCCCGTCTGCCAGAGGGAGAGGAAGGTGGAAGGATCGAGGTAGTCCCCCACCCAGCCGGAGCGGCTCACGTCGTATTTGAGGCTGCGCTGGGACTCGAGATAGACGCCCCAGTCTTGATTCAGCACGCCGGCAGGGATCTTGAGATGCGTCTTCCACATGGCCTGCACGGCCTCGGCGAGTGTGCGGTGTGATTCGCTGGTGTTGATGAGGATCTCAAACGGCGGGAAGCCTTTGCCATCCGGGTAACCGGCCTCGGCGAGGAGCTTGCGAGCCTCGACGGGATCAAATCGCATGATGTCAGGCGCTTGATACTCCTTCAACGTGCCAGGCGGCGTGAGCCCGGTGGCGGGTTTCTGGCCTCCACGCAGCACGTTTTTCACAATGCTGTCACGATCAATCGCCAACGCGAGGGCCTTGCGCACGCGGACGTCGTTGAAGGGCTTCTTCGTGACATTGCAGCGGTAAAAATAGACGCTGAGCAACGGGTCGGCGTGAAACAGCGGCGACTTGCTGGCGATGTAGCCGGGGATTTTCGAGAGCGGCGCCACGAGCGTGACGTGAAGCTGGCCGTCGAGGAAGGCGCGTTCCTCCGTCGTGTCGCTGCTGATGGGCACAAAGACAATGCCGTTGAGCTTCACGGTGGCGGCGTCCCAGTAGTGCGGATTCGGCTCGACCTCGATGTTTTGGTTCACACGCCAGCTTTTGAGTTTGAAGGCTCCATTGCCCACGAGGTTGCCCGGACGTGTCCACTTGGTGTTCCGCTGGTCCATCGTGCCATGCTTTTCGATGACGTGTTTCGGCACGGGGAACCACGAGTAGTGCTTCAGCATGCTTGGCAGATATGGCGCGGGGCCCTTGAGCGTGAGTTGCAGCGTGTGATCGTCGATCGCTTTCACACCGACCTGCGTGAAATCGCTGATTTTGCCGGTGTGATACTCCTCGGCATTCAAAAGCGGGTAAAGCATGCTGGCGTAATCGGCGCCGAGTTTCGCGGTGAGGATGCGCTGGTAGGCAAACGTGAAGTCATGCGCTGTCAGCGGCGCACCATCGCTCCACTTGCCGTTTGGCTGGAGTTTGAAGGTCCAGGTGGTGAAGCTCTCATGCGTCCATGAAGTCGCCGCGCCGGGCGCATCGGCATCAGGTTCCTCCGTGCCGGGTGCCACGAGCCCCTCGAAGATCGAATGGAAGATCATGTGCTCCGGCTGGCCGGTGGCCAGATGCGGATCGAGCGTGGCGGGCTCCGAGCCATTGCCGACGAGCAAAATGCCGGCCTTCGTGGCCTCATCGACGCGTGAAGGCCGATGCGTGCGGACGTGATGAAACCACATCACGCCCGTCACGAGGGCGGAGAGCAGAAGAAGTCGGAGGATCCAGCGCATGAAGGCGCACCATGCCACACGCGGGGCCTCTTCCGCAAAAACAAAACGGCCCCGCTCATGCACGAGCGGGGCCGTCTGGGTTTTTTCAGGCTTCTGTTTCAGGCGTTACCTGCCGAAACCGAAGCTGAAACTGATGCCGGAGCGAGGGCGGCCATGGAAGCCACCGTGGCTCGGGGCACAGCCCGGGCGGCCATAGCCATACGACGGGCGGGGATTGCACACGCCGCAGGAGTGCGAGGCACGTTGCGTGACCCACTGGCCCACCGGGCGGCCGCAGTGGTCGTAGCCGACGACTTGATACACGGCGTAAACCGGTGTGCCGCAGCGCATGTAGCTCACGATGCGACGGCTGCCGTGGCAGAAGGGATCGGCCTTGGCGATGGAGGGTGCCGCGACACCAAGAACAGCGGCGGCGGCAAGGACGGAGAGGAGTGTTTTCATGGGGTGAGTGGAATGATTGATTCCGCTCCTTGTGACGAGGCCGCTTGAAGCCTATTCAGCCGCCTTCAAAAAAATTTTTCGCCTACTCCTGCGCCGCCGATTTCGGATCAAAGGCATCGCGCAAACCATCGCCGAGGATGTTCAGCGCGAGCAGCGTGCTGCTAAAGAAGAGACCGGGATAGAGCAGCAGCCACGGATAGGTTTGCATCACTTGCGAGCCATCGCCGAGCAGCACACCCCAGCTTGCGTTCGGTGGCTGTATGCCGAGACCGAGGAAGCTCAGCGTGGCTTCGAGCAGCATCACGCCGGGCACGGTGAGGCTGGCGTAGATGATGACGGGACCGATGACATTCGGCAGCAGATGTTTGCGCACGATGTGCCAGAAGCCCGCGCCGCTAGCTTTGGCAGCGGTGACGAACTCGAGGTTCTTCAACGCGAGCACCTGGCCACGCACCACGCGTGCCATCGTGAGCCATTCGACGGCGCCGATGGCCACAAAGATGAGCCAGAACTGCCGGCCGAAGACCACCATGAGCAGGATGACGAAGTTGATGAATGGAAAGGCATACAATATGTCCACCACACGCATCATGACAGCATCCACCCGACCACCGGCGAGGCCGCTGATGAGCCCGTAGGTCACGCCGATACACGCGGCGACGAGCGTGGCGAGCAAGCCGACGGCCAGCGAGACGCGACCGCCATGCAAAATGCGCGTGAGCATGTCTCGACCGAGCGTGTCAGTGCCGAGCCAGTGCGGTGCGGAGACGTTCACCGCCTTCAATTCGAGGTCCTGCGCATCTTGGGCATACGGTGACAAAAACGGCCCAAAGACGCAAAGGACGACCAAACCGATCAAAAACCAAAACGCGGCCACATTGAGCCGATGACGGCAAAACCGCCTCCAGGCGGCCTGCATTGGCGACAGGCTTTGGGAGGCGTGCTGGCTCATGCGTGAAGACGAATGCGCGGGTTCAGCCAGGCCTGCAGGATATCCACGAGCAGGTTGAAGAGCACGATGAGCGAGGCGTAGAAAACCGAAATCGCGATCGCGAGGTTCATGTCGCGATTGATGGCGGAGGCGATGAAGAACTGACCGAGGCCGGGAAGTTGAAAAACGGCCTCCACGACGATGCTGCCGGTGAGCAGACCTGCCGCGGCTGGGCCAAGGAAGTTAAGCACGGGCAGGCAGGCGAGCTTCAGCGCATGCAAAAACACGACTGAGGTCTCGCTGGCACCTTTCGCCCTCGCGGTGCGCACAAACTCGAGCGCGAGAGTCTCACGCAAGCTGCCACGCGTGAGTCGGGCGATCTGAGCGCTGTAAATGATGCCGAGTGTCAACGCGGGCATGACGACATCGGATGCTTCATACCAGCCGGAGGCATTGAACCATCTCAATTTCAAACCGAGCAGCAGCGCGATGACCGGCCCGAGGATCATGCTCGGTGTGCAGATGCCCATCGTGGCCGCGAGCATCGTGGCGCGGTCTTCGAGCGTGTTTGGCTTCACCGCCGCGTAGGCTCCGAATGGCACGCCGAGCCCCAGCGCGATGATCAAGGCCGTGAATCCGACGGCTGCTGACACCGGAAAGCCGGAGGCGATGATCTCATCGACACCGCGTCCTTTGAAGTGGAACGACTCTGGCAGGTCGAGCATCACATAATGAGCGATTTGCAGGCCGAGTTGCTCATACCACGGCTTGTCGAGGCCGAGATAGGCCCGCTGCGCGGCGATGGCCTCCGGCGAGGTGTTTTTCTCACTTTGAATCGGGCCGCCGGGCAGCATGCGCGAGAGCGCAAACGTGATCGTGATCACCGCGAGGATCACGATGATGCCCTGGAGCAGTCGGCTGAGGAGAAAGCGGAGCATGCAGAAGCGAAGTCGGCTTCAAATTTGAGCAAAGAGGGTGCCGACATCGACTTCCACGCCTGGCAGCGCCGAAGACCGCAGCATGCTGCCCTCCGCGACACGCAGCGAGCTGAGATAACGACCATCCTGCGGGTCACGAAACACCTCCACGCAGCGTTCCGGGGCGTTGACGAGCCAGAACTCTTCCACCGAGGCTTCCGCGTACAGCACCGCCATCTCACGGTCCTCGGCGACGGTCGTCACCGCGACCTCGACCACCAGCTTGGCGGAGCCGGGGTGATCGGTGAAGTCCTCCTCATTGCCTTCAATGACCGAGACATCCGGTTCGGGCTCGGAGTCCGCGAGCGACAGCGGGTCTTCCTTTCGAATCCAGAAACCGCTGCCGAGGCAACGCTGGAAGGCGGCCAGGATGCGTCCCGCCAGCTTGGTGTGGGTGATGGATTTGCTCATCTTTTCGACAATCACTCCGCGGATCAATTCCGCATGCCGCGGGGCCAGTCCTGCGGCGATCATTTGATGCCATGCCTTCACAGAAAGCGGCAGCGCACGCTTTTGAATGCCGGGCTGGGACAAGATGGAAATCATGCCTGAAAGGTAGCGACCTGCGGAGGTCTTGGCAATCACGCTTTGTCGTAGAGCTCCGAGATGTCCACTTTGGCAAGTTCAATGAGGTAGGAGCCGATCTTTGCGCCAAGGGCTTCGAGGTAGCGCTTGCCTTTGTCGGCGGTGGAATGCTGCGGATCGCCGCTGCCGGTGTCGTTGGTGGCCTTCAGCCAGTCACGCTGTGCCCAGGCCCACTTTTCGTTGATGGCTTTGAGCTTCCAGCGGTTGTCGGTGCCGGGTCCCCACTCGCTTTTCGGCAGCACGAGATGCGGATGCAGATGCATGATGAGGCTGGTTTCGCGTTCATCGGCGTGATCACCGATGATGTCGAAGATGTCATCGCCTTTGACGGCGTTGAACCAGTTCACGACGCTGAGGAACATCTTCGGGTGCTTTGCTTGCAGCTCACGCAGCATCTGGCGGAAGTCATTGCCGCCGTGGCCGTTCATGATGACGAACTTCTTCACGCCCACGCCTTCGAGGCTGGAGATGACATCCTCGAGCACCATGAGCTGGGTGCTCGGGTTCATGTTGATGCAAAACGGGATCTCGAGCTGGCCGGTCTGCACGCCAAACGGGATGTTGGGCAGGATGGCGACTTTCGCCCCGGCCTCCCAGGCCACGCGACCGGCCTCCGCGGCGATAGCGTCGTTTTGCAGCGAGTCGGTGGCGTAGGGCAGATGCCAGTTGTGCGCCTCCGTGGCACCCATTGGCAGCAGCGCCACCTCATACGGGTTGGCTTTGACGTGCTTCCAGTTCGTTTCGGCGATGATCCAAGGGCGCGGGCTCATGAGGATGAAGATCAGTGTGTTATTTCTTCTCGTCCTTGAGCTTGCCCTTGTCTTCGAGCGTGTGCTTGAACTTCTCCGCCTTCGGCGTCACGACGCCGCGGACGTAGCCCTGGTTCGGATTCCGTTCCTGGTAGTTCTGATGGTATTCCTCGGCGGGATAAAACTTCGTCAGCGGCACGATCTCGGTGGCGATGGGGTCTTTGAACTTCGGCTGGAAGGCCGCTTTCGATGCCTCGGCGATCTGCTTCTGCTCGGGGCTGGTGTAGAGAATGATGGAGCGGTATTGCGTGCCGTAGTCGTTGCCCTGGTAAGGCGTGCCCTTCGGCACGAATTTGCCATACGAGGTCACGTGATCTTCTTTCGTCACGCTGGTGGGATCGTGCGCATCCCAGAAGAGCTCGACGATGTCCTTGAAGGTGGTGACGGCGGGATCGTATTCGATTTCGATCACCTCGGCGTGGCCGGTTTTGCCGGTGCAAATGTCTTCATAGGTCGGATTGACCGTTTTGCCGCCCGAGTAGCCGCTGACGACTTTTTTCACGCCCTTGAGCATGAGATACTGCGCCTCGACGCACCAGAAGCAGCCGCCGCCGATGTAGGCTTTTTCGGTTTTGGCGGCGGGAGTGTCAGCGGCGGTGGCGGGGAGGCTCATGGCGGCAAAGAGGACGGCGGTGAGGAGGTTGGCGAGGGATTTCATGGCGGTGACGATGCTGTGAGCATCATGCGTGGGATAGGACGGCAAACTTTCGCCGGAATTCCCGGCACGGACTCATTTTTTCATCGGAGCGCTCTTCCAGATAGTCCACAGCTCCGGCGGCGCGGCGCTGCGATTCACCGGACGGAGGTGCTGGACCTCAAAGCGTCGCGCATCGAGCCCGGCGGCCCATTTGGCGATTTCCCGGCTCTCCTCGGCCCCGCCTTCATGACCCGGATAAACGGCGAGCGTGAGGATGCCGCCCGGTTTGAGCAGTTCGATGGCCTGCGCAAGGGCGGCGAGCGTGGTCTCCGTGCGTGTGATGCAGGTTTTGTCCGAGCCGGGGAGGTAGCCAAGATTAAACATGATCGCGGCCAGCTGCCCGTGAAGCTCCACAGGCAGGTTTTGCGCCATCGTTTCATGCCCGGCGAGGTAGAGCGTGCTCATTTCCGCGGGCACACGCTTCCTCGTTTCCTCGAGAGCGGCGGCTTGCACATCAAAGGCATGCACGTGACCGCCCGGAGAGACGCATTGGCTGAGGAAGAGGGTATCGTGCCCGTTTCCCATCGTGGCATCGACGACGACATCGCCCGGCAGCAAACGGTCCGCGAGGATGAGCTGGGCCCAGCGCACGGACGACGGCAGCCCGCCGGTGGCGCTGGCGAGGTGAGGCATGGCGGTGGTGGAGGCGGACGGGTTCAAAACGAGCTGCAGCAGAACCGAGGAGCGGAGGGCGATCAAGGCGCGAGAGGCCTGTGAGCCCGTTTTGGACCTAAAATGGCATTTGCCCTCGCTGCCGCCCGCTGCATCACTGGGCCGGCTTTTTCCCATTTCACGCACCTTCGCCATGCAGTTTTACTTCCCCACTTCCCTGAACCTCGGCACCGAACACAGCGAGGGCTTCCACCAGGAACTGCTCCGCGGTCTCACGCACAAGCTGAACAACCTCCTCGCCGTCATCCAGGGCTTCAGCAGCCTCATCCTCATGACGGAGGACCTCGATCCGAGCGTCTCGGAAAACATGCAGCACATCCGCGAGGCCTCGGTGGGCGTCACGAACCTCAGCGAGCGCATCCGCTCCGCCGGTGGTTGTGCAAAATTGAGCCCGCAGGGCCTGAATCTGAACGAATACCTCGGCCTGATCGAAGGCGCGATCATGGATCCGTTTCAAAAAGCCGGCGTGCAGCTCGAAGCCGACGTGCAGCCCGGCCTTCCGGCGATCCTCGTGGACTCGAGCAAGTTCAAAGAGCTGCTGATGGAACTGCTCAAGAATGCCGCTGAGGCCGCCCAAAAGGGCGGAGGCCGCTGTGCCCTGAAAATCTGCGGCCCGGGCGTGATCACCCCGGCCGAGCAGCGCCGCGTGGACGTCCTCGTGAGCAACACCGGCTCGCAAATCCCGCCGGAAAAGATTCAAGAGGTCTTCCGCCCCTTCCACGGCTCGAAAAACAGCAATCACCTCGGCCTCGGCCTCACCATCGCTGCGATGCTGAGCCACCAGATGAACATCCAGCTCGGCGTGGCCTCGGAAAACAACACGACGACCTTCTGGCTGAGCTGCCCGATGGCCTGAAGCAGCGTGCTTTGAGCACCCGGGCGGCCTTGAGTGTCAATGCCGCCTGACTACTTCGCCATAATTTCGCGCAAATGCCGCGCTGGACGCCTCGGCGTCTGTCCGGGATGATGCGCGGACTCATTCACCGGAGGCATGCCATGAACCGAACGCTGATCCTCACCCTCGCCGCTCTCGCCGGATTCTCCGCCGGAGCCGCCGCTGACACCATCACCACCATCCGCGGCAAGACCTACGTGGATTGCAAAATCGCGCAGGTGCATCCGGACGGCATTTCCTTCACGCATCGCAAAGGCGCGGCGAAGCTCTTGTTCACCGACCTGCCTTCCTCGCTGCGTGAGAAGTATGGCTACGACCCGAAAAAGGCCGCCGCCTACTCGAAGAAGATCACCGAGCAGCGGAAGGAGCGTGAAAAGCGCACCCAGGAGCATCTCGCCCGTCAGCAGGAGGCCATCGAGGCCGCGCAGTTCGCCACGGCGATGCGCTATGCCCAGATCGAAGCCCAACAACAGCAGCAAGCCTATCAACAGCAAGTCTGGATGCCGGCGCAGGGCTTTTACACAAGCGCCGTCGGCTTCCCGAACATGCCACCGATCTACGGACCGGTGGTGAATGGAGCGCCGTATCGGCCGCGTGGTTGGGATGGCGTGGGCATCGCGCCCGTCGTGCCCGGCACGGGTGGCATCTACATCCCGCAAAGCGGCGGCTACAGTTGGTATCCGCCGATATCGCCCTCGCTCGGCTATGCACGCCCCGGCTACTCGGTAGGCGGCAGTTTCAATGTGGGAGGTGGCGTGCGCATCGGCGTGGGCGTGGGTGCCGTGCCCGCCGTGGGACCGATGTTTGCCCCGCCACCGCCTGCGATGCCCGCGGGCATCCGCGGGAGCATCTCGATCGGCCGATAGCTCGCCTTTCTCAAAGTGCTCAGTTCTCAGTGCTCAGTCGGATTTTCGTCTGGGGACTACTACTGAGCACTAAGCACTGAGAACTGAGCACTCCGGTAAAAGAAGCACTCAAACAGAGTTACCTTCTTTTGCCCGTAGCGCGAGAAATGCAGGTCAGAGCTGAATCTGCATCGCCTGGGCGGCTCGATGAGCCTTTGCACGGGCTTCGTTGATGTTTTCAGCACGAGCGAGGGTCACTGCCATGCGGCGCTGGCCGCTGACGTTTGGTTTGCCGAAGAGGCGCACCTGCGTGTCGGGCTCCGCGAGGACCTTGTCGAGGCCGCCAAAGCGCACCTGGCTTGATTCACCCTCGACGAGCACGGCGCAGCTCGCACTCGGGCCATGCTGGCGGATGTTTGGAATCGGCAGGCCGAGGATGGCTCGCACATGCAAAGCGAACTGGCTCAAGTCCTGGGCGATGAGCGTGACGAGGCCGGTGTCATGCGGACGAGGCGAGACTTCGCTGAAAATGACGTCATCGCCTTTGATGAACATTTCCACGCCGAAGAGTCCGCGGCCGCCAAGAGCACCCGTGATGGCTCCCGCCATGTGCTCGGCGGCTTCGAGGGCCTTTTTCGACATCGGATGCGGCTGCCAGGACTCGCGATAATCGCCTTTGATCTGCGTGTGACCGACCGGGGCACAAAACGAGGTGCCGCCAGCATGACGCACCGTCAGCATCGTGATCTCGTAATCGAACTCGACGAAGCCCTCGACGATCACTTTGCCCTTTCCGGCACGTCCGCCCTCCTGCGCATACTTCCACGAGTAATCGATGTCGGACGCGGTTTTCACCACGCTCTGGCCTTTGCCGCTGCTGCTCATGATGGGCTTCACGACGCAGGGCATGCCGATCTTTTTAATGGCGGCGCGGAACTCCTCCTCCGTGCTGGCAAACACATACGGCGATGTCTTGAGGCCCAAATCTTCCGCGGCGAGGCGGCGGATGCCTTCGCGATTCATCGTCAGTTTGGCGGCACGAGCGGTCGGGACGACATTCAGGCCCTGCGCTTCGAGCTCAACAAGCGTGTCGGTGGCGATGGCCTCGATCTCCGGCACGATGAGAGCGGGATTTTCCACCTCGATGAGGCGACGCAGCGCCTCGCCATCGAGCATGGAGATCACATGGCTGCGATGAGCGACCTGCATGGCAGGGGCGTTTGCATAGCGATCGACGGCGATGACCTCGCAGCCGAGGCGTTGCAGCTCGATGACGACTTCTTTGCCGAGCTCCCCGGAGCCGAGGAGCATGACTTTGGTGGCGGTGGAGGAAAGCGGGGTGCCGATGGTGGCCATGCAGGGATGTAGGCAGGGAGTTTGACGGCTTCAATTCGCATTTGAGAATGTCGCCATGTCCTTCCCCGGCCCACGACCCCACCCCGCCCTCTGGCGGCTGGCGAGGTCGTTCGTGCGAGCGGCGGAGGGTTTGGTGTTTCCGCCGGTGTGCGTGGCCTGTTCGAAGCCGCTGCCCGCGATGGCCGAGCGGCATGAGGAGGAGAACTGGTTCTGCAAAGCCTGCCTCGAGGCCATCGAGCCGCAGGTGCCTCCTTACTGCTCGAAATGCGGTGAAATGTATGACGGCGCTTTCACGAACGCCTTTCGCTGCTCGAACTGCGAGGGGCTGAAGCTCGAATTCGACTTCGCGGTGGCCGCCTGCACGGCCCGCGGGCCGGTGCGGGAGCTCATTCACCGCTTCAAATATGGGCGAAGGCTGCATTTGCGAGCCTCGCTGGCCGTGCTGCTGCGTCGCGTGCTCGAAGAAGAACGTTTGAAGGACGAAGACCTCGCCACCTGGCTGCTCGTGCCCGTGCCGCTGCATGCCGAGCGTGAGTCCGATCGCGAATTCAACCAAAGCTGGGAGCTCTGTGTGCGGCTGGCCCAGTTCACCGGCATTCCGGCGGCTGATGTGCTCGAGCGAACCCAGCCCACGGTGAAGCAGGCCCACCTCAACCGGCGGCAGCGGCAGGAAAACCTCCGCGGAGCCTTCCGGCTGCGAGCAGCCCGGTGGTGGGAGCGGCGTTGGAACCCGCCGCCGGACCTCCGAGGGCGGAAAATCCTCCTCGTGGACGATGTTTTGACCACCGGCAGCACCACCAGCGAGTGCGCCCGGGTGCTCAAGAATGCAGGTGGGGCAGAAAAAGTGGTGGTCATCACGGTGGCACGCGGCTAGCATCGCCACCCGCGACCGGCTGAGGCTGGTCCGGTCCTGTGCGCTGGCCGGGGGCTCACCCCTCCCGTCCGCTCCCGCGAGTGCCATTTCGGGGAGAGCCGCTCAAGACTGGTCCGCCACGCTGTTTTCGCCTGAACGCCAAACCAAAGCACCATGGGATTTTTCAAAAAACGCAGCGTCGATGACCTCGGCGAGAAAAAGAAAGACATGCCGGAGGGCCTTTGGACGAAGTGCCCCTCATGCAGCGAGAGCCTTTTCGAGGACGCCCTCACC
Source organism: uncultured Verrucomicrobiaceae bacterium (assembly GCA_937872615.1). Taxonomy (GTDB): domain Bacteria; phylum Verrucomicrobiota; class Verrucomicrobiia; order Verrucomicrobiales; family Verrucomicrobiaceae; genus Prosthecobacter. The sequence goes on from CALMTT010000285.1 coordinate 18,145, forward strand.
AAGAACCTCCGCGTCTGCAACCACTGCAGCTACCACTTCACCATCAGCAGCGGTGACCGTATCGCCAGCCTCGTGGACGAAGGCAGCTTCCAAGAGATGGATGCGAAGCTCGACAGCGTGAACGCCCTCGGCTTCAAAGGCTACCTCGACAAGGTGAAGGCCTACCAGAGCAAAACCGGCCTCGGCGAGGCGGTCGTGACCGGCCGGGCGAATATCGAATCCCTTCCCGTCCTGCTCGCCATCATGGACTTCCGCTTCCTCGGTGCCTCCATGGGCAGCGTGGTGGGCGAAAAGATCACCCGCGCCATCGAGGCGGCCACCGCGGAGCGAAAGCCCGTCATCGTCTTCTCCGCCTCCGGCGGTGCCCGCATGCACGAGGGCATCCTCAGCCTCATGCAGATGGCAAAGACCAGCGGCGCCCTCGCCCGCCATGCCGAGGCACGCCTGCCCTACATCTCCGTTTTGACCCATCCGACCACGGGCGGTGTCACCGCCAGCTTCGCGACCCTCGGCGATCTCATCATCGCCGAGCCGAAGTGCATGATCGGCTTCGCCGGTCCTCGCGTGGTGAAGGAAACGACGCACGCCGACCTGCCTCCCGGTTTCCAGACCGCGGAATTCATGCTCCAGCACGGCCTCGTGGACATGATCGTCGAGCGCAAAGACATGCGTGCCACCCTCGCGAAGGTGCTGCGCTACATGTCGAAATAAGCGCCCAAAGCCGCTTCGCTTGCGCTTTCCACCGCATCGGCGAGACTCCGCGCCCTTTTGCCGGCCCGCCGCCGGATTTTGCGCATGCCGTTTGAACTTCTCGCCACCGATTCCTCGTCTCTCGCCCGTCGCGGTCGTTTGACGACACCGCATGGCGTGGTGGAGACGCCGGTTTTCATGCCGGTGGGCACGCAGGGCACGGTGAAGGCGGTGCATCCGCAGGAGCTGAAGGCGCTGAACTCGCAGATCATCCTCGGCAACACCTACCATCTCTTTGTGCGGCCTGGGATGGAGATCATGAAGGAGGCCGGCGGCCTGCATGCCTTCTCGAACTGGGACCGGCCCATTTTGACAGACAGCGGCGGCTTCCAGGTCTTCTCGCTGGCCAAACTGCGCAAAATCAAAGAGGAGGGCGTTCACTTCCAAAACCACCTCGACGGAACGCCGATGTTCATCGGGCCGGAAACGAGCATGGAGATCCAGGCGACGCTCGGATCGGACATCGCGATGCTTTTTGACGAATGCACGCCGTATCCTTGCGAGGTCAAAGAAGCGTCCAAAAGCCTCGATTTGACCCTGCGGTGGGCGAAACGCTGCCGCGAGTGGATCGACCAAAACCGCCCGCAGACCGGAGGCGGTCCGCAGCAGCACTTCGGCATCGTGCAGGGCAGTGTTTATGAAGAGTTGCGCAAAAAATCGGCCCGCGAGCTCGTGGCGATGGGTTTTGACGGCTACGCCATCGGTGGCCTGAGCGTCGGCGAGTCTGAGGAGGACATGATGCGCATCGCGGAATGGGTCACGCCACTGCTGCCGGCGAATCAAGCCCGCTACGCGATGGGCCTCGGCACGCCGCCGCAGGTCATCGAGCTCATCGCCCGCGGCATCGACATGTTTGACTGCGTTTTGCCCACGCGGCTGGCCCGGAACGGCACCGCCTTCACCCACGACGGGATGATGAACCTGCGAAATGCCTGCTACGCCCGCGATTTCCGCCCCATCGCCGAGGACACACATCCGCTCTGCCAGGGCTTTTCAAGGGCCTACATCCGGCACCTCGTGATGGCTCAGGAGATCATGGGTTTGCGGTTGATTTCTCTTCATAACCTGCATTTCTACGCGTCCCTCACGTCCAGGGCACGTCAAGCGATCGAACAGGGTTGTTTCGCCGAGTTCAGGGCGGAGGTAGTCGCCCGGTACAAAAACACTCCCTCCCCCGAATCATGATTTCTCAGCTTTCTCACGCCATCATCCTGGCACAGGCCCCTGGTGGCGCAGCTCCCGCTCCTGGCGGCATCTTCGGCAGCCCGCTCACGATGTTCGTCATCATGATCGTGATGATGTACTTCATCGCCATCCGCCCGCAGCAGAAGCGCATGAAGGAGCACCAGGCCCTCGTCGCCAGCGCCAAGGTGGGTGACCACGTCGTCATGGAGTGCGGCGTGCATGGCATCATCACCAGCATGAAGGAACGCACCGTCATGCTCCGCATCGCCGACAACGTGAAAGTCGAATACGAGCGCATCAAAATCGCCTCCGTCTCCAAGAAGTCGGATGTCGTCGAGGCCTGAGATGCCTGATCGCCGCCGCGCCTGCCCCTTCCAGCCATTTACCCAACCATGAACGCCTACGCCACCTTCCTTATCGGAGCCACGATCCTGCTGCTGCTGCTCATTTATGTCGGCACCGCGGTCCACAAGACCAAGCGCCTCGTCGGCACGCTGCTCATCGCCCTCACCGCCGCCTCCTCGATCCTCACGATTCAAAGCGTGGGCATCCCGCTGGGCATCGACCTCCAAGGCGGTAGCGAGTTCATCGTCGAACTGCAGCCTGGAAAGTCCGATGACGGCACTGAAAAGCCCGTGACGGCCGCCTCGGTGCAGCAGGCGATCGGCATCCTCGAAAAGCGTCTGAATCCTGAGGGCAACAAAGACCTCACGATGCAACCGCAGGGAGACACCCGCATCGTCATCCAGATGCCCGGCGTGAAGCCCGAGGAAATCGACGGCATCCGCCAGAAGATCCAGCAGGTGGCGCATCTCGAGTTCCGCATGGTGCATACTGATTCGGGCTATCAGCAGAAAGAAGACGAGTTGAAGGCCAGCAAGGCCAGCGGTGTGCGTGATCCTTCCTTCGAGCTCCTTCCGCAGAAGCCCCGCAAGGACAAGATGGGCAAGGAAATCGCCCAGCCGGACCTCGTGGTGAAGCGTCGCGCTGAATTTGAGGGCAAGCACGTCGATCGTGCTGGCGCCACCTTTGACGCTGAAGGCTGGGCCGTGCTGCTCAAGATGAACGGCGAGGGTGCCAAGCTCTTCGACGCCACCGCCGAGGTCAACCAAGGCCGCCGAATGGCCATCATCGTGGACGGCGTGGTCATCTCCGCCCCGGCTCTGCGTGAAAAACGCTACAACGGCAACGCCAGCATCACGGGCGATTTTGATCAGGAAGAGGCCTTCACACTCGCCACGCTCCTGAACAACCCGCTGGAGAACCCGATGCGCATCCAGTCGGAAGCGACCGTCTCCAGCGCCTACGGCCAGTCTTCCATCGACCAAGGCAAGTGGGTCGGCGTCGCCGCTCTCGCGCTCACGACGCTCTTCATGCTCTTCATTTACCGTCTCGCCGGCCTCGTGGCGATCATCGGCCTCGTGGTGAACATGTGCATCCTCTTCGGTGCCCTCTCGCTGTTCCAGTTCACCCTCACGATGCCCGGTATCGCCGGTCTCGTGCTGACCATCGGCATGGCCGTCGATGCAAACGTGCTCATCTACGAGCGCTTGCGTGAAGAAATGGAGGCTGGCAAGACCCTCGCCGGCGCTCTTGAATCCGCTTACGACAAGGCCTTCAGCGCCATCGCTGACTCGAACATCACCACGCTCATCTCCGCCGTCATCCTCTTCGCCATCTCCGGCGGCCTCGTGAAGGGTTTCGCCGTCACCTTGATGATCGGTCTGCTCTCCTCGATGATCGGCGCCCTCATCGTTACCCGCGTGATCTTCATGTGGGTGGTGGACAAGAACCTCCTCCAGAAGATCCACACCACCCGCATCATCCCGGACAAGGTCTTCGACATCCTTTCCAAGGCCCCCACCTTCATCATCGCCTCCCTCGTCGTCACCGCGATTTCCTTCGGCACCTTGGCTTACCAAGGTAAATCCAGCCTCGGCATCGACTTCCGTGGCGGCGGCCGTGTGGACGTCGTGCTCGCCCCTGGCAAAACCCTTGCTGACACCGATTTCGACGCCGTGATCAAGCCGCTCAAGCAGTCGGACGGCAAGGAGATCGGCACCTATTACATCCAGCGGAAGGCTGATCCGGCCACCGGAGCCACGAACATCTCCATCCGCTGCGAAGAGCTCAGCGGCGCGACCATCGACAATGCCATCAAGGCCAAGTGGACCAAGGACGGCACTGTCACCGGCACCAGCGTCGCCACCGTCGGTGCGGTCATCGGCGATGAGGCTATGTATTCCTCCTTCTGGGCCATGGGACTCGCTCTCGTGGCGATCTTTGTTTACCTGATGTTCCGCTTTGAGTTCGCCTTCGCCCTCGGTGCCAGCGTCGCCCTCTTCCATGACGTGCTCATGGTGCCGGGCCTTGTGGTCCTCTTCGGCCAGGAGCTCAGCATCATCCACGTCGGCGCTTTGCTGACCATCGCCGGTTATTCGATCAATGACACCATCGTCGTGTTTGACCGTATCCGTGAAGAGATCCAGCGCGGTGTCGGCGGCTCCCTTCGTGACACGATGAACGAGGCCATCTGCAAGACCCTCTCCCGCACGCTCCTCACCGGCCCCACGGCCCTCGCCCCGATGATCGTGCTGCTCTTCCTTGGCAATCCGGCCATGCTTGAGTTCGCCATGCCGATCACCATCGGCGTGCTGCTCGGCACCTACTCCTCCATCTTCATCGCCTCCCCGCTCGTGCTCTGGTATGCGAAGAAGACCGGCACCAGCCTGAAGCGCCAGGTGCTCGACGCCCAGATCGAGCAGATGAAGGCCCAACAGGCCATCGCCGCCGCCCAAGCCGCCGGCGCGAAGCTGTAAAACGCCCGCCATCAACCTCTCTCCCCATCCGGCGGACCGCTCTGGTCCGCCGGATTTTTTATGTCGGAGGTTTTCCGATTGCCGCCTGCGAGGCTTTTCGGTAGAAGCGCGACGTCATGAGCTACCACGTCGCCCAAAATGGAACCCAGCTCGGCGTTTTGTCCGAGCAAGACATCGTCAACCGCCTCGCCAGCGGCCAGCTTTCCAATGAAGACCTCTTCTGGACCGATGGCATGGCCGACTGGCAGCCGCTGGGAGCCAAGTTCCGCGCTCCATCCGCCTTTCCGCCGCCTTCGCCCGCCGTTCCCGCGAGCATCAATCCTTACGCGGCACCGGCTTCGAATGTGCTGAGAGCTTCGACATCCAGAGATTCATTGGAACTGGCAACCAGACTGTCCCGCCTTGGTTCGGCAATGCTCGAAAACTTCATTTTTGGTCTCTGCGCCGTCCCTTTGATTTTCAGTGGTGTTTTGGAGGGCTCCGCCTCCTCTCCTCAACCCCCCGAGGTAAACATGGCCTTGGTAGGACTCAGTGGCCTGCTCATTCTGGGCCTTATCATTTATCAACTCGTGCTGCTCGCCACTCGCGGTCAGTCGCTTGGGAAGCGTCTGATCGGCATTCGGATCGTCACCCATCCTGACGGAGAGAATCCTGGCGGCGTCAAAACCATTCTCCTGCGTGCGTTCGTCCCAGGCATCATCGGAGCCATCCCGTTCCTTGGCGGCATTTTTTCACTCGCTGACGTTTTATCCATCTTCCGTGAAGACCGCCGCTGCCTCCACGACCTCATCGCGGGCACGCAGGTGGTCAAAGGCCAGCCGCCGCAGTAAAAGGCGTCACTCCAGCGCCTTTTTCGCCATCACGGGATCGTCCGTGGTGATGCCGTCGAGGCCGAGTTTGGCGTAGCGGGCGATGTCGGCGGGTTTGTTGATGGTGTACACGACGGCTTTGAGGCCGGCGGCGTGGATTTGGGCGACCATCGCGTCGCTCCAAGGCCAATCCGCACCGAGGTCGAGGCCGTCGAGGTTGGCTGCCTTGGCTTGGGCGATGAGCTTCGAGAGATCGACGGGCTCCTTCTTCTTGTCCTTGCTGCCGGAGAGCTGCAAAACGGGAATCCAAGGCAGCGCCTTCTTCGCGGCGGCGCAGGCGTCTTTTTGGAAGCTGATGATGGCGAGCTGTTTGGCACGCTCGCGGAGCGGCTCGAGCACCTTCACCAGCGCTGGCACGATCTCAGGACCGGTTTTGATCTCGATGACAAAGCGTCCGCGATCCGCCGGCATGGTGGCGAGGGCTTGAGCGAGCGTGGGAAGCTCCTTCAAATCGGCGAGCTTGGTCTTCGCGATGACTTTGTTCTCGCCGGGGAAGGTGCGTTTGGTGTCTTTGTCGTGAATGACGACCACCTCGCCATCCGCGGTGAGATGGATGTCGAGCTCACAGGCATCCGCGCCGCTCTTCCAGGCCAGTTCAAAGGCTTCAACCGTGTTTTCCGGCGCTTTCGCCGAAAACCCGCGATGAGCGATGATTTCGACCGCGGCGGCGTTCATGGCGAAAAGAAGGAAGAGCAGAGGTTTCATGACTTGGGTTCGGGATAGCCGCAAAAGAACGCAGAGATCGCAAAACTCTGATTCTGTTCTTTTGCGCTCTTTGCGTTCTTTTGCGGCCATTCCCATCAAACCAGTTCCGGCCGCGTGAAGGCCGCGACGACGGGATACCCTTTGCTCTCGATGTTCTCGCGTCCGCCTTCCTGGCGATCGACGAGGATGAGGGCGAAGGCGACCTTGCCCCCCTCCTCTTCGATGGCCTGGATGGCCTTCAAAGTCGAGTCGCCGGTGGTGATGACGTCATCGACGACGACGACGGGCTGGTCGGGCGTGAAATTGCCTTCGATGCGCTTGCCGCGGCCGTGGCCTTTGGCCTCCTTGCGCACGACAAAGGCCTGCACGGGCTTCGCATCGCCCGCCATGCTGGAGCTCATCGCCACCGCGAGCGTGATCGGGTCCGCACCCATCGTGAGACCACCGAGCGAGCCGATGCTGAGGCCGCGTTTCGCTTCTTCCTGGCGCAGCAAATCATGCAGCACGCGACCCACGAGCACCGCTCCGCGTGAATCGAGCGTGGTGACGCGGCAATCGACATACAGATCACTCTCCTTGCCGGAGGCGAGGGTGAATTTGCCCGTCTTCACGGACTTGGCTTTGAGGATCGTGCGGAGTTCTTCGCGGTCAGCTTGCAGGGACATCGTCGGGTGTGGGTTCGGGGTTGGGAGAGGTTTCGGATTCTTCGGCGTGAGCTTCTGGAGCGTCGGACTGGTCTGACGAGGGAGCAGGCACGACGCCATCGACGGTCAGCGTCACGCCAACGGCCTTCGCGGCTTCGACGGCGGGACCGCCGAAGGCGAGGATGGTGGCTACTTCCTCCTGAATTTGAGCCACTTCGTCGAGTTTCAGCTCGGGATCGCGGACGATGAAGATCTCGCCGGTCTTCTTGTTCTCGTAAAAGAGCATCTTGTTCCCATCGATCTCCTTCTCGGCGGTCTGCACGAGCTGGCGTTTCCGCTCGAGCATGAGCGCGAGGATGTAGCGGGCGTTTTCGGTCTTGGGATCGCCTTCCTCGATGAAGCGCTGGAGCAGGTCCTGGGCGCTGGCTTTGGGGGCGATCTCCGGTTTCGCCTCGGCCTCGACCTTTTGATAAAGCGTGCGCCAGGCGGCGATGGGCTTGCGGGCCTCCTTTTCGGCGGGCCAGGCCTCGGCGCAGATGTCGCGACGGGCGTACTCGTTGAGGTCCGGATCAAAGTAGATGGCGGTGTGGAAGACCTCGCCGTCCTCGAAAGGACGCTGGGTGACGGCGCAGGCATGGGCGCGGCTGCGGATGTGCCAGTTCTGTTGCATCGGGAGTCTTGGTTATGAGGACGCGACCGGGGGTTTCAAGTCGAAGTTGCCACCGGCGCGGTTTCGCGGACGGGCGATCTGTGTCGTTTTGCGCTTCTTGGGCAGCAGGCGCAGCTTGGGCAGGTCGCGGTTGTTGGAGCGGTAGTAGAAGAGCACGAGCCCGAGGCTGCCAAAGAGCAGATGCGGCATCCACACGGTGAACCAGCCGGGCAGGTGGCCGCCTTTGCCGAGATTGAGGAAGAGGTTGTTCACGAACATGAACACGAAGAACACAAAGATGCTGCCCGCGATGCCACCCACCGCGCCGCGTCGCGAGTAGGCCACGCCGAGCGGCACGGCAAACAGCACCACCGCCAGCGCCTGCCACGGCAGGGCAAAGCGATGCCACAGGTGCGTGCGGAAGGGCGCGAGCTTGTCCGCCGCGGCCTTCGGATGCGATTTGAGATACGACAGGATCTCCGGCACGCTCATGAAGTCCGCCTTCAACGCGTAGCTGACGAGGCTCCAGGGCGTCTCCTCGATCTGCGGAGCTTCGAGCACGATCTGGCCCTGCTTGTCCGGCGAAAAGGGCGGTGTGCCGATAGGATCGCCATCCTTATACAGCACCTCGTTGCCATCAAAGAAGCGCCATCCGCCGCGCGGCGTCCACGTGGCCGAGCCAGCGAGCACGGTGCGCGAGGGACTGCCATCCGCGGCTTCCTCACGCATCTGCACGCCGTGCATGCGCTCATGACCACCACGCAACGAGAAGGGAAAGGTGCCCACATACCACGTGCGGCGGGTCTGCTCATTCCGGAACATGATCGCGGAGGCCATGATGGAGTCAGGCGCGTTCTCCGTGAGGGCGCGGACCACTGCCTTGCGGTTTCGTTCGGCACGCGGCGCCCAGTAGTAATTCGCCACCATGCTCAGAAACGCCGTGTAGATCGTGGCGAGGAAGATGGGCCGCAGCACGCGGGCGAGGCTTTGACCCGTGCCGAGCAGGGAGATGAGCTCGTTCGCCCGGCTCATCTTGGTGAGCGAGTAGAGCGTGGCCAGCAGCAGCGCCACGGGGATGATCGTCACGTAAATGTAGGGCAGCAGACCGGCGTAGAAGCCGAGGATGTCCGAGAGCTTTGACTTCGCCTCCTGGAAGTCTTTGAGGTTGTCCAGCAGGTCCGCGATGATCCACAGCGAGGTGAAGGAGATGAAGCAAAACACCAGCGGCTGGAGGAAGGAGCGCAGGGTGTATCTCTCGAGGATGCCGCACTTCAAATAATACCGCAGCGCCAGCGGCATCGATAGCACCGCCATGGCCAGCAGCACCTGCTTGAAGTAAAACGCGGCCGGCACCGGAGGCTCGCCCATCTCCGTCATCTGCGCATGCGCGATGTACTCCACCAGTTCGCTGGCGATCGCCCACGCGGCGATGGACACCGCAGCCACAGTGACGGGGAATTGCAGGCGTTTGGGCTGGTTCCACCGGCGCCAAACCACCAGCAGCAGCACGGCGGAGCCGATGGAGATCCACAAATTGAGATACGGCAGGATGCGAGCCAGACGCTGAATGCCATACGGCACCGGTTGGTTCGAGCGGGCGGCCATCTCGATGGCCTGATCCACATCCTCATCCGGATGCGTGCGGTGCCAGTCCTGCGAGATCGCCACGATCAGCAGGGCCAGCGCGAGCACGAAGGAGCTTCTCCCCAAGTAAGGAAGATTCAACACCCGCTGCCATGCGGCTCGTGCGCTTTGAAGCCATTTCATGCCGTGAAACTGCCACTTCGGCCATGCGCCGGGACGCGTCAAGGCTCGCCGCCCCGGTTGACGGCCCCCGCCGCCCGAGCCAGAGGCTGGCGCATGCCCGCCCATCCGCTCATCCAGGCCGCCGAAACCCTCCGCGAGGCCCTGCGCCCGCTGACTTTCGCCCCGCCGGTCGATTATGTGTATCAACCGCTCGATTACGCCTGGGCACCGCACACCGCCTACCTCTCCCGCTTTGGCAGCGGTCGCAAAAAAGTCGTCTTCGTCGGCATGAACCCCGGCCCGTTCGGCATGACGCAGACCGGCGTGCCCTTTGGGGAGATCGCCGCCGTGCGCGACTGGATGAAAATCCACGAACCCGTGGGCAAACCACCTCGCGAGCATCCCAAACGCCCCGTGCTCGGCTTTGACTGCCCGCAGTCCGAAGTGAGCGGAAGACGCCTTTGGGGCCATTTCGCAGCCAAATTCGGCGCACCCGAGAATTTCTTCCGCGTGCACTTCGTGGCGAACTACTGCCCGCTCGTCTTCATCGAGGCCGGTGGCAAAAATTTCACACCCGACAAACTCCCCGCCGCCGAGGCAAGCGCCCTTAACGAGCCCTGCGATGCTCATTTGCGGGCCGTCATCACCGCTTTGCAACCCGAGTGGGTCATCGGTGTCGGCGCTTACGCTGAAGCATGCGCCGTGCGTGCCGTCGAAAATCTGCGCGGCAGCTTCAAAACCGGTCGCATCCTTCATCCGAGCCCCGCGAGCCCCGCCGCGAACCGCGACTGGGCCGGTGCGGCCACGAAGCAGCTCGAAAAACTCGGCGTCTGGTAGCCGCGTGGTTGACCGGGGCAGGCTTCGCCCGCAGCTTGGGGGCCTCCCGATGCTCGAACCCTTTTCCACGCTCCAGGAATCTGGCCTGGCGCAGCCGCAGGCTGGCGCGGACAAGCTCGACGGCTGGTCACCCGAGCTGCTTGTGGGCCTGGACTGGGTGCGTCTGGCGGAACTCGCCCGCGGTGTCGCGGCCGAAGGCGGCTGCGAGCTCGCCGGCTCGCGCAACTTTCCCGATGGCAGCGTGATGTTTGCCATGATCGAGCGGCCTCGCAGCACCACGCCGCAGCGTGCGCTCGTCAAACTGGCGCCGTGGAATGAATGGGGTGCCACGCCGGAGACCGTCGAGCACTTCGCGCAAGAAATCGCCACCGCGAAAAACTCGCGTGGCATCCTCATCGCTCCCGCGGGCTTCAGCACCGCCGCTTTGCACACGGCTCAAAAGCATCGCATCGAGGCCGTCGATGCCACCACGCTCTGCTCCGCCCTCAGCGGCCTGCGCCCGGAGAAGAGCGAGATCATGTTCGCCGTGGCCACCACGGGCGATTACGCCACGCCGACCTGCCCCATCTGCGATAAACGCCTTCACCGCACCGAGCAGCAGGCTCCATCACTGCCTTCGCGCACCATCGATGTCAGCGGGCTCATCGCCGATCCCGTGGTGTGTGATCAATTGCTCATCACCGAAAGTGCCGAGGCCACCTTCCTCCAAGAAGTGCGTTGCTGCTCGCTCATCGTGCGAGGTCAGGCCGCTGGGAACTTTGTCTGCCACGGCCCGGTCACGCTGGAGGCCAGCGGCATCCTTTCCGGCACCGTCGCGGCCCGTTCACTCCATGTGCGGGATGGCGGCCAGCTTCTCGGCCAGTTTCACATCCTCGAGGGCAAGCTCGAGCCTCTCGTGAAAACCGCCGCCCGCTGGCACTGGCGCTGTGCGAATGCCGCGAACGCCCTCGGATGCTCACAAGTGCTGTTTGAGCCTCACGAGCCCGGTTGAGCTTACGCGGCTTTTTTGCCGACTTTGGACCACACGAGCTTAAACGGCATCGTGATGACCACGATCACCGCTCCGATCACCGAGGCGACAATGTTCATCGGGATCAAAACGAGCTGCAGGAAAGGCTTCGAGAGCTTTTGCAGCCATTCAAGCTGCGACCACGCGAGCGTGAGCGCGGTCAAAACGATGATGCCGGCGAATTTGCCAATCTTCAGCTCGGTGGGTGAGAACTGATGGAACCAATGCTCGAACTGCAACTCCGCCAGCAGCAGCAAACCGACATAGCCGACGAGGATGAAGGCCGTGTGCTCGAGCACCGGATACTTCTCGATCATCTTCACCGCCACGTTGGCGATCAAACGAAGGGCGATGATGCCAATCGTCACGCCGACATACACCGGCCAAAGGTCTTTCGGGCTGAGGGCGATGGCGGCGACGACATTGTCCACGCTCAAGCTGAGGTCCATGAGCGAGATCATCACGATCGTGGCTCCAAAGGTACGGTGATGCACATTCACCGCCTCGCCCTCATCTTCCTCCTGCCCTTTTTGCCCCACGAAATGGGCGCACATCAGCCACACGAGGTAAAGAGCCCCGAGCAGCATGATCCAGTGGTTCGCAATGATCCAGCTCGCCACCAGCAGCGCCACCACGCGGAAGCCGTAGGCACCGATGTAGCCGATGTTCATCGCTGTCTGGCGTTGCTTGTCATCCAGATGCCGTGCCATGGCGGCGATGGCCAGCGCATTGTCCACGGAGAGCAGCCCCTCGATCACGACGAGAGAAAAGATGACAGGAAGGGCTTCTTGGATCTTGGGCCAGAGGTCAGCGGCGGCGAGGAAGTCAGCAATCATGCGGGAGCGTGTCATCTATGACGCCCCTGCGCAGAGCTTTCCAGCGGTTTCCGGTGCTTTGCAGGCGCAAAAAAGGCCGGACACGCCAACCATGCGCATCCGGCCTGTGTTTTGCTCAAACCAACGAAACCTGCGGGATCAGAAGTTGATCTGCGCCTGCATGCCGATGTAGTCGTATTTCACGTCCGGGAAGGGGGCCACGGTCGTGTTCGTGCGGGTGCCACGGTTGTACATCAGGCTGAGCTCCAGCTCAGGATAGGGGATGTAGCGCACACCAAGACCAATCTCGTCCACCTGATCACGCGGGGCGTTCGTGGCGAATTTGCGGCCGCCGTTGTACGTCTGCCAGCGGACAAAAGGAATCAGCTCCTTCTGATCCGCGAAGACATGGCGGTAGCAGGCCTGCACGTAGCCGCCCTGCAGGCTCTGCGCGATGATCGTGTTCGACGCGGTGTCGAGCTGCGGGCCCTGGCCCCAGTTCCACTCGGCTTCCAGACCAAAAGGCTGCGGATAAATGATGGCGGAGACACCCACGCGCTGATCCTTCACGCCACCACCGCCGAAGGTCGGTGCGCCCGGACCGGCTGTGGTCGGGACGAACTTGCCCGTGTAGCCGTTCAAAGCCAGCTCGACGAACTGGCCGTTGGATAACTCGAACGGATAGGCGACACGCGCGATATAGTGCGGCTGGCCATTGAGGTCCGCCCGGTTCAGGCCCTGGCCGTTGTAGGCCCCGATGGCAATCACGCCATAGTCACCGCTGCCGCGCAGGCCCATCTTCACGAGGTCCTTGAAGCGGTTGCGGATGTGATACGGCGCCCACATGAAGAACGCGCCGAAGTCACGCTCGCCCTCGACGGCGCTGTTGATCGCGTCGGGACGCTCTAAGGCGAGGCGGTTTTGCGAGGACTGCAAGTTCGCCCAGCCGAAGGGCACCTTCGACATGCCGAAGCGCACCCGGAACTCACGCGCAGGATCCAGCGAGATGTCCGCATAGTAGTCACGAGCCTGCAGAACGTTCACGCCGGCTGCTGAGCCGAAATAGTCCAACTGCGCATAGATGTACAGGTGGTCGGTAACGTCGCCACTGAAGGTCAGGCGACCACGGCGGATGCCGAAGGTCTGCCCATCGGATGCCAGCGGATCAGCAGGCACATTCAACTCGCCGCCGCTCTGGCGCAGGAGGGCATCGCCGCGGAACTGCATGTACCCCTTCAGCTTGATGCGCTCATACCACTTGTCGGAGAGCAGCGCGTCGAGGTCTGTCTTGCTCAGCGTGGAGGGGGAGGTGTTGTCGCTGATCTTCGAGATCTCCTCCACTTGGCTCTTCGTCTGGAAAAGGTTCGAGCTGAGGTTGCTGAGCTGCTCCTCCGTCTGCGCGAGGCGTTTCTCCAGGCCGCCAGTGCCGGCCGCGGCGGCTGGGGCCGGGGTCTTCTTCTCCGCGGCATCCTCCGCCTTCATGGTGGCGATGAGCAGATCATATTCATCTGAGGTGATGGAGCCTTTTTGCTTCAGGATGTAGAACAGCTTTTCCATCGCGGGGCTGGCGGAGACAGGCATCGAAGGAGGCAGCGCCACCGTGACGGCCGTCAGCAGCGCCAGGAAACGACCGGGAAGGCTGTGAGGAGTGAGTTTCAGCATGGGAATGTTGCGTTTGTGTTGCTTTGCGGTTTCATCGTGATTGTCACGATGCTGTCGCTTTAGCCGGTTCATCCCCGCCCTGACCAGACTTCCAGGGTTACACTTCCGTCACATTGGCAATGGTGATCGTCTTGTGTCAAAAACGTCACGAAACCCAACTGGTCGCTGTGACACCATCTGCGCATGGATGAGGCCTCCAACATCCTATGATGAAACGCATCCTCACCCTCGCCCTCCTCACGATCGCCGCCGTTTCCGTGCAGGCGCAGTCCACGCTCCGCATCCGCGGCTCTGACACGCTTGGCGCGAAATTGATCCCCTCCCTCGCCGAGTCCTTCAAGAAGACCGGTGGCAAGGTCAGCTTCGACATCGCCGCCGAAGGCTCCTCCACCGCCTTCACGAATCTCGCGTCCGGCACCGCAGAGGTCGGCATGTCCTCCCGCAAGGTGAAGGCCGATGAAAAGACCCTCTGCCGCAGCAAGGGCATCGCCTTGAACGAAATCGAGATCGCCTGGGACATGATCACCATCGTGGTCAACGCCAAAAACCCCGTCTCCGACCTCTCGAAGAAGCAGATCATGCAGATCTTCGCCGGTGACATCACCGACTGGAGCGAAATCGGCGGCACGCCCGGCCCGATCAGCGTTTACACCCGCAACACCTCCTCCGGCACCTACAAGGACTTCATGACCCTGGCCATGAAGGGCCGCGAATACGGCAAAAACAGCCAGAAGATGGCCGGTAACGAGCAGATCGCCGCGGAAGTGGGCAGCAACCCGAACGGCATCGGCTACGTCGGCTATGCCTACGCGGGCGCCAAAGGCACTAAGATCGTCACCATCGACGGCAAGGCCCCGAATCCCGCCGCCGTGAAGAGCTACCCGCTCTCCCGCCCCACCTATTTGTACACCGCCGGCGAGCCTGCGGGCAACACCAAGGCCTTCATCGACTTCTGCCTCAGCCCGGCTGGCGAGGCGATCATCACCAAGGCTGGCTTCGTCGCTCTTTCCGCGAAGTAATCGTCGATTGACCGTTTCACGATCCGGCGGCAGGAAAAGCTCCTTCCGCCGGATTTTTGTCTCTCAAACATGCCTCCCGCCCCGCCCACGACCCCAGGCTCCTTCGGCAGCAAGCTGCTGCGCAAAGGCAGCCGCACCGTGCTGGGTATGGATCCGCAGAAGATCATCAAGAACTTCTTCGGCGCGAACTCCGGCATCACCATCGTCGTGCTGGTGCTGATCATGGTTTTCCTGGCTCGGGAAGGCGCGGGCTTTTTGAGCACCTACCATCACGAATTGGAGGTCTATCGCAAAGCAGGCCTCGAATTCTGCGACATCGCCGACACGCCGCTCAAACAGCAACAGCAGCTCACCAGCGCCCTGCGCCGTGCGAAGGCCTCCGCCACGAGCGATGAGGCCAAAACGGCCCTCGGTGATGCCGAGGACGCCTTTGACACCGCCATCGAGCCGGCGGACGAAATCGTGAGCGAGCTCAAAACGCACGCCACCGAGACAAAGGAGCTCGCGAATGAGTTTCACACCCTCGAAGTCGGCCGCCTGCAGCTCCTCGCCGCTGCGGAGAGCACCCGCGATCCTGCGAAGAAGGCGGATCTGCTCAAAGAGGCCGAGCTTTCCAAAGTGGACGCGCCGAACTACGAGGAACGCATCGCCACCGTGCTCGAACGCCGCGAGGAACTCGCCAAGGCGCTCACCGATTACACCACCGTGCTCGAAACCGCCGCCGCCACCCTGCCAGACGCTGTTTCGGATGTGAAGAAGGCTGTCCCCGCGCACATCGCCGAGGTGCGTGCCGCGGTAAAAAAACTCGAAACCTGGTCGTGGCAGGAGCCTGTGTCGTTTTTCACCGCCGCGCGGAGTTTCTTCTTCGGCACCGGCTGGATCACGAACAGCTCGTGGCAGGATTTTTACGGCGTGGTGCCGCTTTTGACCGGCTCGCTGCTCATCTCGCTCGTCGCGCTGCTCATCGCCACGCCCATCAGCGTCAGCGCGGCCATTTACACGAACCAGTTCGCCTCGGATCGTGAAAAAGAGATCATCAAACCGGTCATCGAATTCATCCAGGCCATCCCCAGCGTCGTGCTCGGTTTCATCGGCATCGCGGTGGTGGGCGATCTCATCAAAGGCGTTAGCCAGTGGGAGATTTTGAGCTGGATTCCCGGCTTCCCGATTCAAGAGCGCCTCAACATCTTCAACGCGGGCTTCCTGCTCGCCTTCATGGCCGTTCCCACGATGTTCAGCCTCGCCGAAGACGCTCTGAACAACGTCCCGCGTGCCTACAGCGAGGCCAGTGACGCTTTGGGTGCCACGAAGCTGCAAACCGTCTTCCGCGTCATCGTTCCCGCCGCCATCAGCGGCATCCTCGCCGCCATTTTGCTCGGTCTTGGTCGCGTGATTGGCGAAACGATGGTCGTGCTGCTCGTCGCCGGAAACCGCATCGCCATTCCCGACTTCGGCGATGGCCTCGGCGTCATTTTCCAGCCCGCGCACACCCTCACGGGCATCATCGCGCAGGAACTCGGCGAAGTGTCTCGCGGCTCCAGCCATTGGCAGGCCCTCTTCATGGTGGGCATCCTCCTGTTCGTCATTTCCCTCTCCGTGAACTGGTGCGCGAGAACCATCGCGAAACGTTTTGAGCATCCCAAGGCATGAACAACCCCTTCGCCGGCGATAACACCCGCATTCAGCGACGCGAGACCGCCGCTCGCTGGGCGCTGCGCCTGGGCAGCTACACCGTCGTCTTCCTCACGGTGGCGATTTTCCTGTTCATCACCTACAAAGGCCTGCCGCATGCCACAAAGCCCGGATTCCTCACCGAGCTGACTTCCACGCTGCACGTCATCGAAACGAAAAGCGGCGAGTTCATCCAAACTGGCCCCGCCGAGGCCGATGCGATCAAAAAACAGCTCGGCGAGGCCTTCGTGGCCGAAAAAACCATCTCCTACTCCGGCGGCGGCATCCTCGGTCCCATCGTCGGAACGGCACTTTTGGTGCTCGTGAGCGTCAGCGTCGCTCTTTTCCTCGGTGTGTGCTGCGCCATCTACCTCAGCGAATACGCGAAGAAGGGAAAATTCCTCGAAACGGTGCGCCTGGCCATCTTGAACCTCGCGGGCGTGCCTTCGGTGGTTTTCGGGTTGTTCGGTCTTGGCGCATTCGTGCTCACCGCGCCGGTTTTCACCGATGTGCCTGCGGATCGGGCGATTTTTGTCATTCCGCTCGGCTTCACCAACCTCAGTTTCCAAGGCTGGGACACCTGCGTGCTCTCCGGCGGCTTCACGCTCGCCTTCGTCATCCTGCCCGTCATCATCACCGCGAGCGAGCAATGCCTGCAAGCCGTGCCGCAGGGCTTCCGCGAGACCAGCATGGCCCTCGGCGCCACCCGCTGGCAGACGATCTGGCGCAGCGTGCTGCCCTTTGCCACGCCCGGCATTTTGACCTCCACGATCCTCGGCATCGCCCGTGCCGCTGGTGAAACCGCGCCGATCATGTTCACCGCCGCGCTCGCCTTCAAAGACAAGCTCCCGTGGCAAAAAGACCTCCCGCCGCTGCCCGCGGATGCCGGGATGTTTGCCCATTGGGAGCAGAGCGTGCAGCGCTTCCTCGGCATCTTCACCGAGAGCGTGCAGGCGCTGCCGTATCACATCTACACCCTCGCCGCGAAGATCCCGCAAAACGAATACTCCGAGCAGGCCCAATACGGCTCCGTCTTCGTTTTTCTCGTCCTCGTCGCCTCCCTCGCCGCCACGTCCATCTGGCTGCGCATTCACTTGAGAAAGAAATACAAATGGTGATGCGCTGCCCCGTCGTCCTCGTCCTCCTACTCGTTCTCGTCCTCGATCCTACCGCTCCTCTTTCACTCCATGTGCCGCACGTCCTGAACCGTTTCGAATGCTCGTCCTGCATCGTTAGCCCGTTGATCGAGGACGAGTAGGAGAACGAGCACGACGACGATCCTGCCTTCGACATCTCACTTCTAACTTCTCACCTCTGACTTGCCCGAATCACCCCCCAGCCCCAAACCCGCTCCCGTCGTGCAAGTGCGCGACATGGACTTCTGCTACGGCAGCAAGGCGGCGCTGCATGGCATCCATCTCGACGTCGAATACCACCGCGTCACCGCTTTGATCGGCCCGTCGGGTTGCGGGAAGAGCACGCTGCTGCGCTGCATCAACCGCATGAACGACCGCGTGGCCGGCGCCCGCGTCTCAAAGGGCGAAATCCTCGTCAAAGGCAAAAACATCCACGACGCCGATGTCGATCTCACGCAGTTGCGCAAGCAGGTCGGCATGGTCTTCCAGAAATC
>CALMTT010000286.1 GCA_937872615.1 uncultured Verrucomicrobiaceae bacterium
TGCCACGATGACCTGCGGTCGAATGATGTCGATCTCCGTGAGCACGAAGGGCAGGCAAGCCGCCATCTCCTGATCGGTGGGTGCGCGATTGCTGCTCCCCTGGTTTTCAATCGCGGGGCGGAACTTGCAGATGTTGCTGATGTACACCTGCGAACGCTCCAAACCCATCGCCTTGAGGATGCCGGTGAGTTTTTGACCGGCCGGGCCGACAAAGGGCTCGCGTTGCCTTTCTTCTTCCGCTCCGGGCGCCTCGCCGATGAGCATCAGTATCGCATTCGGATCGCCGACGGAGAAAACCATCGTCTGGCGCAGCGTGCCAAGCTGACGTGCCGGCTCCCACGTCTCCGCCATGGCAATGAGCGAGGCGATTTTTTCGGCATTCGTGTCGCCAGTAGGCGTGAGCTGACTCATGCGAGGCTGCGCAGGCCTTTCTAAAACCTCGGGAGCTGCGGTCGGCGCTGCCACCTTCGGCTCCGAACGCCCCGGCACGGCAGACCTCCCAAACGCCCCAGGCCGCAGCAGCACATGCGTCTCGCCCTTTGACTGGCGGTGCAAAAGATGATCGCGGAGAAGAGCAGCAGCGGCGGACATGTAAAAAACGAGGGCGGGGTTAGCGTGTGCGATTCAGCCGCATGTCCATCCATACTGCAAGGATGAGCACCGCGCCACGGGCGATGAATTTGTGCTCCGGCTGCAAGGACATCAGTGTCATGCCATTGATGAGCGCCGTCATGATCATGGCTCCGAGCAGCACGCCGAGCACCGTGCCGCGCCCGCCGCGCAAACTGACGCCACCGATCACACACGCGGCGACAGCATCCAGCTCCATCAGTTCGCCCACCGTGGTGGTCGAGGAGCCGGCGTAGGCCGTTTGCATGAAGCCGGTGATGGCCACGATGCCGCCCATGCAGCCAAACGCGGCGATGACCGCCCGGTTCACCGGCACACCGGAAACCAAAGCGGCCTCCGCATTGCCGCCGATGGCGTAAAGATGCCTTCCCAGCGCCGTGTGCTGCGTGATCACATACACCGCAAAGCTCACCGCCCCGAGAATCAACGAAGGCAGCGGAATGCCGCGGAATTGACCCGTGACGAGCACAAACAAGGCGATGGCCTGCGCCGCGATGAAAAGCCGCAAAAACATCATCTCCGGGCTGTCGGCCTCAAAGCCATGCTCGAGCCGTTTTTTCCTCGCCAGCACCTGCGTGAGCACCAGCGCCACCACGAGCACCAGCGCCAGCGCCCAGCCAAGCGAGGTGGGCAGGTAGTAAGTGGTGAGCAGCGAGTAGGCATTCGTCTTGCCACCGGGAGCCACGGGCACGGTGGCGTTGTCGATGACCTGCCAGAACAGCCCTTTGAAGATCAAAAGAGCCCCCAGCGTGACAATGAAGCTCGGCATGCGTTCCTTCACAATGAAGGCACCCATGCCCAGCCAGATCAAAACACCCGCCAGCAACCCCAAAGCCAGTGCCACCGGTGCCGGAAGCTCATAACGAAACACCAACACACTCGCGATCCCGCCCAACAGCCCCACGCCGCTGCCTGCCGAAAGGTCAATGTGCCCCGGCAGGATGATCAGCAGCATGCCCATTGCCAGCGTGGCGGTGATCGAGAGCTCGACCATGAGGTTCGTAAGGTTGCGAGCACTCAAAAACTCCGGCGCGGCCACGGCAAAAAACGCCATCACGGCCAGCAGAGCCAAAGGAATGGAAAAATCTCGAAGCGAAAGCCGCGGTCGGGTCATGCCGCGAGACTAAAGAAAGGCCGCCCTGCTTCCAAGCGCCAATTTCACACGCCCATCACTCCGAGCATCGCCGCGCAGTCCATCACCTCGATCTCCCCCCGCTCCAGCAGCCCACGCAGCGCCGCTCGCGGATGAAACTCCACCACCAGCTCCTCCGTGTCGTCATGCGGCGGCTCCTGCACCTTCGTCAGGCCTTTCGCATGCACAAAGTGGGCGTGCCCGCAGCCGTAGTTCGCATGCACGACCATCTTCGCTTTCACCGTCCACTCGCGGGCGGCGTAGCCGGTCTCCTCCAAAAGCTCACGTTTCGCCGCGGTGATCACATCCTCATTCGCATCCACCGCCCCGCCGGGAAAAGTCAGCGTCACCTGCCCCACCCCCTGCTTGTAAACCCGACCCAGCAGCACCTGCCCGTCATCCGTCTCGGCAAACAGGATCGCGTAATCGCTCATCCAGACGGCATGAAAGTCCAGGATCGTCCGCCCGCTCGGCAGCAGCACCTCATCCTGCGTCACCTCCAGCCACGGCCGCCCCGGATAGACCACCTTTTGCGAGAGTATGGTCCAGTGACGTTGGGGAGGGGTGGCAATCGGGTCGCTCATGAGCAGGCGGTGCTTAGCAGACGGCCCGGCATAGGCAAGGAACCTCCACCGCCGCCAAAAAGCCGGTCATTTTGCCCTGCCGCGCACCTCCGGGATTGAACCCCGCCGATTCCTCGCCAATCCAGACGGCTCCCCACCCATGTCCAAAGCCGTTTTCCGTTCCATTCCCCTCCGCGATCTCACCGCTGACCAGCTTTTCGATCTCTCGAAGCGCATGAAGCTCTCGCTTTCCAAGGCGGACATGCTCGCGGTGCAGAAGATTTATCAAGATGAGGGCCGTGAGCCGACGGATGTGGAGATGGAAGTCATCGCGCAGACCTGGAGCGAGCACTGCAAGCACCGCATCTTTGGCGCGAAGATTTATCATACGCTCAACGGCCAGCAGGAGGTCGTGGACGGCTTGTTCAAGACCTACATCCGCAAAGTGACGGAGGAGATTTGCCAATCGAAGCCCGACTTCGTGCTCAGCGCCTTCGAGGACAACGCGGGCTTTGTGAAGCTCGACGACGACAAGGCCGTGTGCCTCAAGGTGGAGACGCACAACCACCCCAGCGCCATCGAACCCTACGCAGGGGCTAATACCGGCCTCGGCGGCGTGATTCGCGACATCCTCGGCGCGGGCAAGGGCGCGAAGCCGGTCGCCTCGCTCGATGTGTTCTGCTTTGGCCCGCCCGACATCGAGCAGGATCAAATCAAGGCCAAGGACGTCATCCATCCGCTCGGCGTCATGCGTGGCGTCGTCCGCGGCGTGCGCGACTACGGCAACCGCATGGGCATCCCCACCGTCAATGGCGCGATCCAGTTCGACGACACCTTCATCTACAACCCGCTCGTGTTCTGCGGCACTGCCGGCATTATCCCGATCAAGGACATCGCCAAGGAAGTGAAGCCCGGCCATTTGCTCATCGCCGCAGGCGGTCGCACGGGCAAGGACGGCCTCAAAGGCGCCACCTTCTCCTCCGCCGAGCTCACCACCGACTCGCATGAGGAAGATCAAACTGCCGTGCAGATCGGCAATCCCATCGAGGAGAAAAAAGTCGCCGATTGGGTTCTCGCCGCTCGTGAAAAGGGCCTCATCCAGTTCGTGACCGATTGCGGTGCGGGCGGTTTCAGTTCCGCCGCGGGCGAAATGCTGCGCGATACTGGTGGCGAGGTGTGGCTGGAGAATGCGCCGCTGAAAGCGCCTGATCTCGAAAGCTGGCAGGTCTTCATCAGCGAATCGCAGGAGCGCATGGTCATCGCCATCGACGAGAAGGATTTGCCCGAGCTGCAAAAGCTCGCCGACATCTATCAGACGGAGATCTTCGTCCTCGCGAAGGCCGATGGCTCGCAAAGACTGAAGGTCATGCACCACGGCACCACCGTCTGCGATTTGCACGTCACCTCACTGCACGAGGCCCCGCGCCGCGAGATGCGGGCGAAATGGCGCACGCCAGCCGATGTGCAGCCCGCCGTGCCCGTGCGTCCGGAATCCTGGACCGCCACGCTCAAGACCTTGCTGTCCGATTTCTCCATCGTCTCCCGCGAGCCGATCATCCGCGAATACGACCACGAAGTGCAGGGCAACACCGTCCTCAAGCCGCTCGCTGGAGCAGCGGGCGATTGCCCGCAGGATGGCAGCGTCATCCGCGTCGATGGCAGCTCACAGCTCGTCTCCCTCGCCTGCGCCTTGCTGCCGGAGTGGGGCAAGACCGACCCGCATCTCATGGGCCGCGCCGTCGTCGATGAATGCGTGCGCCAGCTCGTCGCCATGGGCTCGAATCCCGACCGCATCGCCATCCTCGACAACTTCTGCATGGGCAATCCCGACAACGAGCGCGAGCTCGGTGCCCTCGTCGAATGCACCAAGGGCATGGCCAAGGCCGCCATCGCGTATGGGGCACCCTTCGTCAGCGGCAAGGACAGCTTCTACAACTACTTCGTCACCGACGAAGGCCCCGTCTCCATCCCCGTCACCCTCCTGCTCAGCGGCTTTGGCATCGTCGAGGACGCCAGCCACGTCGTCGGAGCCTCCTTGCGCCGCGTCGGCAGCAAGATCGCCGTTTTGGGCAAAGTCAGCGCCGGACTGCGCGGCAGCATCGTCGCCAAATACACCCGCGGCATCGGCCTCGACGCCGGTCCGTCCTTCGACGAAGCCGAAAGCATGGCCGCCTACCGCCGCTACTTCGACCTCGTGAAGCAAGGCGCCATCCTCAGCGCCCACGACATCGGTGAAGGCGGTCTCGCCGTCGCCTTGGCCGAAATGGCCTTCAGCGGCAAAGCCGGCCTCCGCATCGCCACCGACAAGATGCCCGTCACTGGTAGCGGCCTCACCACCGCCGAGCTCCTCTTCGGCGAAACGCCCGGCCGCCTCCTCATCGAGATCGCCCCCGAACACGTCGCCGCCGCCGAAAAAGCCGGCCTCGTCATCATAGGCGAAGCCACCCGCGACCCGTATCTCTACATCTCCCACAACGGCACCACCTTGATCGATTCCCCCATCGATCAGCTCAAGCCGCTGTGGAAGGATGGGCTGACGAAGTATTATTGAGGCGTAGAGCGAAGGGCAGAGGCCCGAATCGTTTAAAATTGTCATGAAAACACCACCATTGCTACGGTTCGCTGCGTTGATCACTTTGTTGGTAGCTACTTCAATTGCCGAGACTCCAGGTGAACTACGTATTCGAGCAGAACAGGGTGACGCAAAAGCGCAGGCTGCATTAGGTCGTCTGTATGCTTTGGGAGAAGGGGTTGCTTTGGATTACAGCGTAGCTTTTGAGTGGTTTACCAAGGCCGCGATTCAGGGGGATGCTAAAGCGCAGAACAGTTTAGGAGTCTGCCACGGGTTTGGAAAAGGCACCGTAAAAGATGAGGCTAAAGCCGCGCTTTGGTTTCGCAAAGCCGCTGAACAAAACTTCGCAGATGGCCAAGTGAACTTGGGTTTTTGCTATGCCACTGGGGCAGGTGTTAAAGCAGACATGAGCGAAGCCGTAAAATGGTACACCAAAGCGGCCGAACAGGGAAATGCCAAGGCACAGACGCTTTTGGGCAGTTGCTATGCTTTGGGCAACGGTGTTGGGAAAGATGAAGAACTTGCCGTTGCTTGGTATCGAAAATCTGCCGCGCAAGGTGATGCTGCCGGGCAGTTCAAACTCGGCATTTGTCTCGAAATGGGGAGCGGAGTCTCCCAGGATGCTACTGAAGCAGCAGTCTGGTATCGAAGAGCAAGTGATCTCGGTCTTCCGCGAGCACAGCGGGCATTAGGGCTGTGTTTTCTTTTCGGTAAGGGCGTGGACAAGAACGAGGCCGAAGCTGTGGCTTTGCTGCGCAAGGCATCCGAACAAGGTGACTCTGAGGCTCAGAGCGCCTTGGGAGACTGCTATCTCAATGGCTCGGGTGTCGCTTTAGATGTGCCCGAGGCGATCAAATGGTTACGACAAGCGGCCGAACAAGGAGACTCGCAAGCACAGAAGAACCTGGGGGGATGCTATGTGATCGGAAAAGGGGTTCTGAAGGACATGGTGGAAGGATATAAATGGCTAAATTTGGCAGCCGCGCAGGGAGATCAGGCGGCAGAGGAACTGCGGGAGACACTTGAGCGGGCGATGACGCCGACCCAGATTGAGGAAGCTCAAAAAAAATCACGCGACTGGGAGCCTAATCCACAAGCTGGACGCTAAAGCTACAATGATGCATCGAGTGACCAGCACTGTTTTTGGATACGGTAGGTGTGCACTGTTTGACGCTGGATTGTGCCGTATTGAATTTCGGCCTGCCAAAAGTGGAGGATTACCTCGGCATCCGCTTTCAAACGGTGCGCGGTGTCTTTCAGGAGGGCGCGGCTGCGTTCAGCGGCTCTGACATTCGCAAAAAGTCCCATATCCAGGTTCCGTTCGTGACCCCGCCTGCATTTTGGGCTACTTTAAAGCTCAATTCGGTCCTGCCTAGCCATGCCACTCACCCAGCCCAGTTCCGTCCGCCGCACCGCCGCCAAGGCGCGAGTCCGCTCAAAGCGTGTGTTGTCGCCCAAGCGGTCATCACCGCCTAAAAAGCCCGCAACACCTTATCCCGGCTATATGACGGACGAGTGGCACGAATATGCGATGGCGATGATCAAGCGCTTAACAAAAGAAGAAGTCAGGGCCGACCTCGTTCGCTTCGGCATCCTCGACAAAAAAGGCCGCTACACGAAACCTTACCGCAACGCACTCTGAAAGCGTAGTGCGAAGGGCAAAGAGCGTAGAGTAGAGTCCACCGCTGTGATGCGGGCACTCCTGCCGGCACTTGCACTCCAACCTCAATCTTCGTATTCTCCACCCATGAGCACCGTCCTCGAGATCGAAGAAGCCGTGGCCAAACTTCCCGAGCCTGAATTCCAGACCTTCGCCGCCTGGTTTGACCAGACGCGTGCAAGCCGCGTGGACGATGCCTTTGAGAGCGCCATTCTCGGCGGCCAGTTTGACGAAATGGCCGCTCGGGCACTGCGCGACCACCAAGCCGGCAAAGACATCGCTCTCGATGACTTCCTCCGACGCGCCTGATTTCTGGACGTGTTACAACCGTCTTCCCCCAGCAGTTCAGACTCGCGAGAAGAAGCATTTGCCTTGTGACGCTTCGAAGAAAACAATGACATATCTCATGAAACCCAACCCTGACCCATTTGAGTTCATCTCATTCTCTGAGAAACAGCTGCTATATCGCGGTCTTCTTTCGCTCGTCACATCCAACTCTGGTTATGGCTTCCACAACAACGATCAGGGGCAGCCGGCTTACGCAATCGGGCGCGATGGCACTCAGGATTATCAGAAGTGGGGTGATTCGGCAGAACATAATTGCCTTTTCAAGATGATGCACACTCTCTCCGTGGAGTTAAACGAGGCAGCGATCGACGGCACTGCAGAACTCGCCGACTATGTTTTTTCGTGGTCGAATTTCTGCGAGTTGGCCTATACGGCCTACCTGCGTGCACAAGCCGATCCAAGCGAAGCGGCATGAATCACCATTTCAGCTTTATCGCTTTTGGCTGTGTGGTGCACGTAGCTGTGCGAGAACAGTCTCATCGTTGTCCGTGGCAGTGATTTCGTATTTAAGGTTGTTCTTCTATGTTCAAAGAATTCTTTTCAGATCACAAGGATGCGTGGTTATACAGCCAAGTTTGTGTCATTCTTCGGCGGGATTTCGGTGTCGACATAAAGACGCTTGAAAACCTGTCTGGCGAAAACTTGGTGCGTCACTGTGGCGATTGCAGACGTGAGGGGCTCAATGCCGAGTCAACAGCGATGCTACTGCTCTCGAGTGCTTTTTGCTTCATGCGTGACTATCCCAGTTTGAATACGGGGATTGCGATCAATGAAGATGGCTGGACCGCCCAAGCGGTGAAGTTTGGCGAAACGGGCCTTGTGGCACTTGAAGGCGTTCATAATTTCCTCGAGCGTTTGGAACAAGCGGTCATTTCCCTTGGCTATTCAGCGGGTTTGTTGAAACTAGCGCATGCTGGCAACCCCCAAGCTCAAAAACAGCTCGGTCTTTGCTATGGATCAGGCAAAGGCGTCGCACACGACGACGTAGAAGCTGCCCATTGGATTCGCAAGGCGGCCGAACAAAATCTAAAAGAAGCTCAGCTTTTAATGGGAGAGTTCTACGACTCCGGTCGTGGGGTGCCCCAGGACGGCAAAATAGCAATGTCATGGTATAAAAGAGTGGCTGAGCAAGGATGTGTGGCTACACAAAACTTGATTGGAGAACGCTACGCCGATGGTGATGGCGTCCCCGAGGACATGACGGAAGCTGTGCGGTGGTGGAGAATCGCGGCAGGTAATGGTTTTGCAGAATCTCAGTATCATCTGGGAACTTCCCTATTGGCGGGCACAGGAATCGCTAAAGATGAAATTGAAGGTGTTAAGTGGCTCCACAAGGCTGCCGAACAAGACCACACAGATGCGCAAAGAACTCTGTGTGGCATTTACTCCGATGGCGTTGTGGTGCCGAAAGACCTGGCTGAGTCACGAAAGTGGTTCAGCCGGAGTTGCAAGTTATGGAAATGACGTCAGGTCCTCCAAATTGACAGGAGTCCTCTCACCGATGCTGCGGCTGAATCTCTGGCATCTCCACAGCCGGGCAGACTGCCGAGGCCGTGGCTTCTCCCTTTCCTCTCGGCGGCTGGCTCGCTTCGGACGGCATCCCACCGTCCCGTCCTCCACGCGGCTGAACGCCTCCGTGGGATTCGTCGCCAGCGATGTTTCAGACCGGCGGAAAGACGCTGAATCCGAGCAGCAAGGCCGCCTCACGCATCCGTTTGTCCGTCGCTACGATTTCAGTTTCGCCAGCAAGCTTGGCGGCAGCCAGATGCAAGGCGTCATTGGTCCGAATGTAGATCGGCGGAGTGACGGCCAGACAGCGATCCACGACATCGTGGTATTCCTTTCTCACCGATCCATCACTAGCCTGCACCTGGATCAGTCCGGCG
>CALMTT010000287.1 GCA_937872615.1 uncultured Verrucomicrobiaceae bacterium
ATTCGGGGTTGAGTTTCCGGCTCGCTTCGAGCATCCCTGGCGATCGATCGACCAGAGTCAGATCGAACCACCGCTTGAGATAGGAAGCGTTGTTTCCTCCCCCGGAACCGAGTTCGAGCAGCGTCCGTCGCAAGGCCGCCTTGCGGTTGTAACTGAGAATGATGATGGAAAGGGAGGTCGCGTACACGAGGGGCGGCGGCTCCACGGCGTGGCCTACGGATCACGACGCGTGAACGGGTGCATAAAAACGAGTGATGCAAATACGCTGATGACCGCGCGGATGATTCATCGCGCCGGTATTTTCTTGCCGGATCAATCCACGTAGCGCAGTTCGTTGCTGGCGAGCAGGGCCTGGCAAAAGGCGGCCCAGGTGTCAAGTTCGCGGCGGGGGTGATCGGTTTGCGTCGAAACAAGCATCGAATCAGCTTCGCGGATGAAATCGAGGCCGCGTTGGAGTTCGGCGGCGGTGGCGTCGCGGCCCAAAGCAGCGCGATAGGCCTTGGCGATGCGTTTTTCGGAGTTGGTGCCGGTTTGAACCAGGAGTTTGGCGAAGCGGCGGGATTGCTCGATGATGAAGGCGTTGTTCAGCAGGTAGAGCGACTGCGTGGCGAGGGCGGAGCTGTCGCGTTTGTCGAGCACGGTGGTGGCATCGGGCAGGTTGAAGGGCGTGAGCTCGGGCGGCATCGAATTGCGCAGCATGAGTAGGTAGATGCTGCGTTGCGTGCTCGGCTGATGCAGCGAGGGCAGCTCATTGATGAGCACATCGCGATGCTGAATCAGTGAACCGCTCGCGGGCTGCGGATTCAGATCGCCGGTGGCAGCGAGCATCGTATCGCGAATGGTTTCGGCATCGAGACGGCGGCGCAGGTGATGCGAAAGCCATGGCGCATCACCGCTGCGTGAGGCCATTTGATACGTGCGGCTTAGGACGATGGTGCGGAGGAGTTTTTTGATGCTCCAGCCTTCGCGCATGAAGCGGGTGGCGAGGTGATCGAGGAGCTCGGGATGCGTGGGGCGCTCGCCGGAGAGGCCGAAGTCATTCGGCGTGGTGACGAGGCCTTCGCCGAAGAACTGAAGCCACACGCGATTCACGAAGACGCGAGCGGTGAGTGGATTCCGCGGGCTACTAAGCCACTGCGCGAGCTCGAGGCGGCCGCTTTGCTTCAAATCGACGACGGTGCCACCGCCGCAGGCACTGAGGAAGCCGCGAGGAATGGCTGCGCCGAGCTTTTTGGACTCGCCGTCGATGTTGAGTTTGCAGTCCTCGATCTTTTTCGCGTCGCGCACGCCCATGGCGAGCGGTGCATCGGCGGCGTATTTGAAGGAGGGCTTCGCGGGCGGACGATGCGGCGGGTTGGCCTTGATGATGGGCTCCAATTCGGCACGCGGCAGCACTTTGGCTGTGGCTTGAAGCTCATGCAGCGGTGTCTGCGGCGCGGTGAGGCCTTGATGCGCGGCGGCGCCCCACATGGTCTCGGTGCTGCGGAAGATGCCAGCGAGCGCGTAGTAGTCGCGCGTCGGGATGGGGTCCGTTTTGTGATCGTGGCAGCGTGCGCAGCCGACGCTGAGCCCGAGGAAGCCGCTGCCGATGACGTTGATTTGATCGGCGATGACATCCATCTCGAAGTTCTCGTTCATGGCCTTCGCGGGCTTTGCGCCAAGCGCGAGCAAACCGGTGGCGATGAGCTGGCGGTCACGCTGCGCGGGCGAATCGGCTGGAAGCAGATCTCCGGCGATCTGCTCGGCGATGAAGCGGTCATAAGGCAGGTCTTCATTGAAGGCGCGGATGACGTAATCGCGATAACGCCAGGCGTGAGGGAAGCTGGGATTGCGCGAGAGGCCGTCGTTGCCGTTGGATTCGGCGTAGCGGGCCACATCGAGCCAGTGGCGGCCCCATTTTTCACCGAAGTGGGGCGAGTTCAAGAGAGCGTCCACATAGTCGGACGGGTCTGACATTTCAGACAAGTCGGACGGTGGGAGGCCGGTGAGGTCGAAGGCGAGGCGGCGCTTCAAAATGGCCGCATCGGCATCGGGGGCGGGTTGCAGGCCGTTTTGCTCGATTTTGGCCAAAACGAAGGCGTCGAGGCTTTGGCGTGGCCACGAGACATTTTTCACGGAAGGCGGCTTGGGGGCGGAAATCGGCTGGAGGGACCAAAGCGGGGCTTGAGTGGCTTTTTTGACGATCTTGGGCGGCTCGGTGCGCGGATCAGGTGCGCCCATTTTGACCCACTCGGCGAAATCGTTCACGATGTTCTCCGGCAGACGCTTCTTCGGCGGCATTTCGAGGCCGTCGTAGCGCACGGCTTGCACGATGAGGCTTTCATCCGGCTTTCCGGGGATGACGGCGGGGCCTGATTCACCGCCCGCGATCATTTCCGAGGGCGCATCGAGCAGCAGCTTGCCACCAAGCTTCTTCGAGGTCTGCGAATGGCACTCGTAGCATTGCTTCACGAGCACGGGCCGGATCTTGGACTCAAAGAAGGCCCGCTGGTCCGGTGTCATGTCCGCCGCCGCGGCGAACTGCGCGACGGTGAAGAGAAGCAAGACTGTCGAAAGGGCTCTCATGAGGCCCCAACACTACGCTCTCACGAGGCACACCTTGCTCTCAGCCGCCTTTCTTCCACTCCTCGCCCTCGTCATCGTCATCATCCATGCCGCCGTAGCCATCGTCATAGCTGTCGCTGTCCGGTTTGATGCCGGATTGGTTCGCAATGGCATCGATGTCGGCATCGGAGATGTCCTCGATGTCATCATCGTCGTCATCGGAGGCAGCCTCCTGGGCTGCGGCGGCGTCTTTAGCCTCCTGGCCCTGCTTTTCGATCTTCTCGAGTGTCTCGGTCATGTCCTCGACCGCGCTCCAGACATCTGCGGAGACATAAATCGGGGCGTTTTGCTGCACGGCGAGCGCGATGCTGTCGCTCGGGCGGGCATCGAGTTCGACGACCTTCTTGTTATGCAGCTGGTTTTCAGCGGTGATGATGAGGCGGGCATGGAAAACACTGCCCTTCATGTGGTTGATGATCACACGCTCCACCTTCCCGCCAAAGGCCAGGAGGATGTGGCCGATGAGATCATGGGTCAACGGACGCTCCTTGTTCACGCCACGCATGAACATCGAGATGGCCGCGCCAACGGTTTCATCGACATAGATGACGAAGACTTTCTCCTGGTTGCCAAGGAAGACGGCAAAACTGCCCTCCAACGGCAAAACGGCCCGCACCTGCACTTCGACGACTTCGGAATTCATGTGGCCGATTAAATCGCAGCACGGGCGGATGGCAAATGACGCGTTCGTTTTATCTTACGCCGCCTCGTGCAACCCCAACCCAATGTAACAGCGTGAGATTTCGACATACTTGAGCGCCAGTTTGGCGTTCGCGGCCATTTCCTCACGTGTGAGAGGGCGCACGACCTTGGCTGGCGATCCCACGACCAGCGAGCCCTCCGGGATAACCGTGCCCTTGGTCACGAGGGCTCCAGCGGCAATGATGCTGCGCGGACCGATCTGCGCCCCATCGAGAATGATGGCGCCCATGCCCACGAGCACCTCATCTCCCACGGTGCAGGCATGCACGACGGCGCGGTGCCCCACCGTGACGCGGTCACCGAGCACGCAGGCAAAGTCATCGCTCACATGCAGGACGCTGCCGTCCTGGACATTCGTCTGCGTGCCGAGGACGATGCGATTGATGTCTCCGCGGAGGACGGCACCATACCACACGCTTGATTCTGCGCCGATTTCCACGCCACCGAGCACAACGGCACCGGGAGCAATGAAAGCGCTGGGATGCACGGAAGGAGCGGCTTCGGGGAGCAAGAAGTTTTTCAAATTTTGCGCGGAGTGTTCGGCAGGCATGGTGTGATTTTTATGTTTGACGGGAACGCGAATAACACGTCATAGATCGGCTGAATCCCGCATAAATAAAGGCCGGGAACAGCAACCAACAAATACCACTCCTCAATCATGAACAAAGCTCAGCTCATCGAACAAGTGCAGAAAGCCCTCGGCGGCGAAACCTCCAAGCGTGCCGCTGGCGACGCTCTTGAGGCCGTCCTTTCCTCCATCGCCAAAGGCGTGAAGAAGGGCCCCGTTCAGTTGATCGGTTTCGGCACCTTCAAGCCCATCAGCCGCAAGGCCCGCACCGGCCGCAACCCAAAGACCGGCGCCTCCATGAAGATCAAGGCCTCGAAGTCCGTGCGCTTCGTGCCTTCTTCCGCTCTGAAGAAGTCCCTGTAATCCGCAGACGCGCTTCAATGAATCAAACCGCAGCCCCACAGGCTGCGGTTTTTTTGTGTCCAGACCTCACTCCAGCGTGGATGCAAAGGGAGCCTCGGCGTGTTTGAGCTCTGCTTTGAGTGCCACACGAAGCTTTTGAGCTTGTTCGGCATGCGAAGGGTCTTTGATGAGGTTGTGCAGCTCTTCGGGGTCTTGGTTCAAATCGTAGAGTTCTTCGCCGGACTCGCCATCAAGGTAGTGGATGAGCTTCCAGCCGTTTTGCACGACGGCGGTGTACATCGGCACGCCTTGATAGTTCTCCTGTTTGCGATGGGTGCGCACGGTTTCGACGGCGGTGGAGCCGTATTGATTGCCCATGTGCTCGTAGAGGCAGGCGTGCGGCCAGTTCATCGCTGGATTTTCGAGCAGCGGCGTCAAATCGCGACCGTGAACGGCGAGCGGGGCCTTCACACCCATCAGGGTGATGATCGTGGTCATCAAATCGGTGGCGTTGACGGGCGTGGGGCAAACCTGGCCGGTGGGGAAACGTTTGGGCATCGAGACGATGAGCGGTGAGCGGTAGTTCGCATCATACGGGGCGAGCTTGGTGCGGAAGCCGTGATGGCCCATGCTGAAGCCTTGGTCGGCGGTGTAGATGATGAGCGTGTTGTCATACTGGCCGGTTTCCTTGAGCGCAGCGATGAGCTGGCCGACACCTTCATCCACGGCGGGAACGCATTCGTTCATCTGATGCACCCATTCGTCGTAGCGCTTGCCCTTTTTGCTCTCGCCAAATTTTTCGCCGCCTTTGCCGGTGACGGGATAGCCATCTTCACCGCGTGCCCAGGCCTGCATCTTGTCGAGATAGGCCGGTTTGCCTTCGCGAGGCGGAAAGATGTCCGCGGGGACTTCGACGGGTGAGCCTTTGTACATGCCGAGATGGCGCTTCGCGGGCTTCGACGGGCCGTGGATGCTGCCGTAGCAGAGCCAGAGATACCAGGGCTTCGACTTGTCGCGGTTTTTGCCGCGGATGTAGTCGAGCGACCACTGCGTGTAATTGTCCGCGGGATAGCCTTCGACGGTTTTTTCGACGCCGTCGATACTGAGAATCTGTGTCTCGTAATACGCGCCGGCGTTCTCGGGATGTAGCGGACGGTTCCAGACGATCTGATGATCCCAATCGCGCCCCCAGCCGCTGTCAGTGCCGGTGTGCCATTTGCCGATTTGAGCCGTGTGATAGCCTGATTTCCGCATTTCAGCCGGAATGAAGGGCGTCTTGGCCGGATCGTATTTGCTGCCGGGGTAAGCGCCTTCCATCGACATGCTTTCGATGGCGTGAGGCTGCCTGCCAGTGAGCAATGTGGCTCGCGAGGGCATGCACCACGAGCCGAGGTAGGCCGCGTGGAAGCGCACGCCGTTTTTCGCAAGCGCGTCGATGTTTGGCGTCTTCACCCACGGCCACGATTCGGGGTAGCAGCCGACGGTGCGGTAGTTTTGATCGTCCGCGTAGATGAAGAGGACGTTGGGGCGGTCGGCAGCGTGGACAACGAGTGCCGAAAGAAGGAAAAGCAGAGCGAGACGCATGACGCGCCTTCAAACGAAGCACTGGCAGGCGGCGTTTCAGGCTTTACGGCACGCCGTGACCTTTCGCCGCGACCCACAGGGCATACCAATCCTCGCGCTCGAGCTTGATGTCCGCGGCTTTGGCGCAGGCCTGGATGCGTTCGAGCTTGTTCGTGCCGATGATGGGCAGCGGGCAGGACGGATGGGCCATGATCCAGGCGTAGGCGAGCTGGTCGAGCGTGGCGTTGCCATACTTCGCGCTGAGTTCGGCGGCCTTGGCGAGGAGGCCTTCGTGCTTCATCAAATCGCCTTTGGCCAGCGGGGACCAGGCCATGGGCAGGATGTGCTGACGCTGGCATTGATCGAAAACGCCGTCGTAGATCGGGTCCATGTGAAGGAGGCTGAACTCGACCTGATTCGTCACCAGCGGCTGATCCATGCGGGAGTTCAGCAGCTCGAACTGATGCACGTTGTAGTTCGAAGTGCCCGCGGAGCGGATTTTGCCGTCCTTGAGCAGCTTGTTGAGCCCTTCCGCGGTCTCATCGGCGCTGGTCAGCCAGTCCGGGCGATGCACGAGCAGCAGATCGATGTGGTCAATGCCCATGAGGCGGAGGGATTTCTCCGCGCTTTTGACGATGCGCTGCGCGGTGAGGTTGTAGTGCGCCGTTTTGCGCTCGGGGTGAAAGCTGCACGGCACATAGATGCCGCACTTCGTGACGATTTCGATCTTGTCGCGGAAGGCCTTGTCGAGCTTCAACGCGCCGCCGATGGCCTCCTCGACGAGGTAGAGGCCGTAGATCTCCGCGGTGTCGAGCGTGGTGATGCCCATGTCCACGCAGGCCTTGAAGCGATTGAGCAGCGCCTGCGGCGTCTTGTTCGCGGCGTCCTCGTCATCGAGGATGCGCCAGGTGCCGTAGATGAGGCGGGAGAACTGAGGGCCGGTGGGAGAGATGCGGTGGCGGGTCATGCGGGAAAGGAGGAGGGAGTGATGGAGCAGTGGATGAATGGAGGATGGCAGAAAAGGTGCGCACTCGTCAACGGCGCATCCATCTGGAGCCATCACTCCATTTCTCCATCACGGCACGAAAAACGGCGTCCCCTCGCAGAGACGCCGTTTGAAAATGGATTTCGAAGATTACTTCGTGAGCGCACCAACCTTCACCGCGAGGCGGCTCTTCAGACGGGAGGCGGTGTTCTTCTTGATGACGTTGGTCTTGGCGGCCTTGTCTGCGGCAGAGGCAAAAGCGCTGAGGCTCGTGCTGGCGGCGGCGGCATCCTTCTTCTCCACGGCGGTCAGCACGTTCTTGCGGAGGGTGCGCATGCGGCTCTTCACCGTCTGGTTGTGCGCGGTGCGGGCGGCGGTCTTGCGGATGTTCTTTTCAGCGGAGCGGATGTTGGCCATAAAGGGGGCGGGGGAAAGGGCGGCGAGAATAGACGCTCCCCCTGCCCTGTCAAACTAGAATCCTTGGGGGGCGGACGGGCCCTCAGGCCGCCTCCCAGCCCCGGAAAAAGCCCAGCGCCGTCCCCGTGGTGTCCACAGCCACCTCCTCCACGCTCACGCCCCGGAGGGCGGCCACCCCGCGGGCCGTGTCCGCCACGAAGGCAGGCTCGCAGCGTTTCCCCCGGTGCGGCACGGGGGCCAGGTAGGGGGCGTCCGTCTCCAGCATGTAGTGCCCGGCAGGCACCTGGCGGGCGGTTTCGGCGATGATCCCGGCATTTTTAAAGGTCACGATGCCCGTGAAAGACACCAGGTGCCCGGCCTCCAGCAAGGGCTGCGCCTGCTGGATGCTACCGGTGAAACAGTGAAACACGCCCCGCAACCGCCCGGTGAAGGGCATGACCCGGGCCACGAGGTCGTCACAGCTCTCGCGGTTGTGCAAAATGACGTTCAGGCCGAGTTCCGCGGCCAGGGCGAGCTGCTGGTCGAGCACCGAGGCCTGATGCGCACGCCACGTTTCCACCGTCCAGCCCTCCGGCGGCGCGTGGAAGTAATCGAGGCCGATCTCGCCAATGGCACAGACCTTCGGATGCCGCGCCAGATCGCGCAATTCATCGACCCAAGCATCGCCTTTCACGGTATCGACATCGCAAGGATGGATGCCCACGGCCACTCGCACATCGGGCTGCCCCTCGGCGATGGCGAGCAGCTTGCGGGCATTCTCGAGGTCCACCGCCGGGGCGACCATGCGGGAAACACCCGCCGCACGAGCACGCTCGAGCACGGCAGGCAGGTCCGCGTCAAACTGACGGCTGCCGAGATGCGTGTGAGTGTCGAAGAACATCCCTCCGCTTGGCGTGGCGACGTGGTGGTGTCAAAGAGGTTTGCTGGCGTGCAGCGGCTATTCGAGTTCCACTTCGTAGTCATCCGCGATTTGCTCTGATTTGAAGCGATAGATCGTTTTGACCATCGCGGCAGGTGTTTCGGCCTCAAACCATGAGGCGGAGCACCATGGGTAGTCTTTGGCGTTGGTGACAAGGCCGTGTCGGACCGGGTTTTGATGCGTGTAAGCCAACCTCGCAAAGTAGCCGCGTGGCAGATCGAGCAGCGTCTCCCAACAGTTGTGCCAGACTTTGCGTTCCGGCGTCTTGTCTTGGCGGTTGATCCACTTCGCGGTCTTTTCGTGCAGGTGAGCGAGCATCGCGGAGAGGTTCTCGGCCGTTCCCGGTGATTCCGCGACGAAGTGGTAGTGATTGGAAAACACCGCCCAGGCTTCGAGTCGCCAGCCGAAACCGGCGCAGACTTTGAGCAGGCCGCGTTGCAGCACACCCCATCGACGCAAATCCCCGAGGCGCACTCACAGGTGCTCGCGCAGGTCGCGCCGTTCGCCTTGTCCGCGACGCACGCGCTCCCGTTGCAGTAGTTGCCCGCCTTGCAGACGCTGGTGCAGACGTTCTGGCCGCCACAGTTGGTGCTGCACGCGCCGGCGCCGTTGCACGTGTAGGTGCCGCACGCGCCCTCGCTGTCGGTGCCGGCCGTTCGGTTCTTGCACGTTCCCGAAGGCGTGCCGTTGCA